>NZ_JBVYOL010000001.1:324865-812271 GCF_056120505.1 Paenibacillus sp. sgz302164
GCCGGCGCCGGCCCCGGCCAGTTCGCTTACGGTTTTCGGAAACATGGACTGCATCTCAGGCGTAATTCCCGGCAGCAAATTATCCGGATACGGTTGGGCAAGCTGTTCCGCCTTTACCGGCAAAGAGCCGGTCTTTTTTTGATACGCCAGGATCGCGCTTTTCAGGACGATGGCCTGCTCGCTCGATTGCACCCAGCCGTCGATCACCGGAGCCAGACGGGTGCCGTCGGATAATTGGCAGGAGCAAACTTGCGAGCTGTAATATCTCATGACGGCGCCGTAATCGCCGCTTCCCGAATTTTCGACGCCAACTACAGGCTGCAGCGGTTTATTCCACTGGATCCATTTGCCGTCCGGACTTTTGCCCGCTTGTACGATGAAGGACTCCGCCGCTCCTGCTCTTGAAGCGGACAGCATCTGTTTCATTTTCCCGCCCCAGTCTCCGTCGGAAAAATAAATTTTCATGTTCAGCGACGGCGTCTCGCCGGCAGCGAGATCCGTCTTCTCCCCTCCGGCTTGAGCCGGGATCGGGACCGGAGCTGGGGACGCTTGAACAGCGGCCGGAGGCTGAACGACGATCTTGTTCTTGGCCGCATCAAAAGACTCCGTCACTACGATGAACGCCAGCAGCACCAACAGAGCGGCCCATCGCTTCTTGAACTTCATCGAACCGGCTTCGCCGGCTTTTTTATCGGCCTGCGCGGCTGCAGAATCGCCCACAGTCGGAAGGGGCCCTTCCAGGACGATTTTCTGGCGCTCGAAAGCTTCGTAAATTTCCCCGGACTGGGCGAAACAGTATGCGGCTTTACCCGCTTGCCCCTTCGCGGCATACTCTCTACCCAATAAATACCAAGCCATTTTATGATCGGGATGCTCTTTTACGTATTTTTTCAAGTACAGAGGATCTTCGAATGGATTATGTTGGAAAAATCGTTCGACTTGATCATTCCGATGATTCCCTTTCAAAGAGTTTTCCTCCTTTTTCTTCAAATAACTTTTTTCGAAACCGTTGAGAAAAATCGTCCGCTGGAGCAGTCTATCGCGATTTACGCGCTGAAAACCTGCGACTGTGCGGAAATTCCGATAAAAATAGGGCCGAACTCGTGGAGCAGCCAAAAAATACATTTTTCAGGCTGCCCTAAACTACATGCGCTGAAACCGGTCGCGCCATCTGCCTGATTGAGCGAAGAAAACCTGCAAAAGTCTGGAGCTCGCACGCTAGAGGCAGCAACTGTTTGGCAAAGCAGTGAATGCCTGCAAAAGTGCAGCTTTTTTAGCGTTGATGCGCCGGCCACGACATATTCCTGCAATTGTGCAGGCTTTTTGCCGCGAATATGGGCTCAGGTTCATTTTCATCAAAAATTCCTGCACAATCGCAGGCTTTTCACGAAAATGAACCATTTTCAAGGAAAAAACCTGCACTTTCGCAGGTTTTCTCCCTGTCAAGCCGCCTAGCCCCCCTCTACTTCAACTCAACAACCCGCGCAGGAGGGGGTGGCCTACTTCTGCTCCGCAACCCGTGCAGGAGGGGTGTGGCCTTCTTCTATTCCGCAACCCGTACAGGAGAGGCGTGGCCTTCTTCTATTCCGCAACCCGTACAGGAGAGGCGTGGCCTTCTTCTACTCCGCAACCCGCGCAGGAGGGGCATTAGTCGGGAAAGAGCGGCTGTGTCCCTTAACGCGAGAGTTCCCGTATGCCCTGGACAGTGGCCAGGGCTTTCTCAACAACTTCTTCTTCCTGATTTATCGGCATCAGCCCCCGTAAAGTGAAGAAAAAAATGGGTATTGGCAATTTGTCTATTCAACAGGGTTGTTATTTGCTACTATTAAGCAATATTATTGCAGCTAAACTCGGACCAGAGGTGAAATCAAAATGTTTAAGGCTCCATTGTTTGAAAACGATGCACCAGCAGCACCTTTTCGCCCTTAGTGGAGTTAAGGTGACTGCATCTCTCCGTTAGGGGCTTCTTGACCTTAATTAAAAACGGAGGGTACAAAACATGAAAAATACCTTATTCGGTTCTATTTATTTAGCTTTAGCCGCCAGTATTTGGGGTGGCATGTACGTTGTTGTGAAAATTGTAGTATCAGTCATACCGCCACTGGAACTGGTTTGGATGCGCTATTTAGTGGCTATTGTCGCACTGCTCGCGGTCGGCTTGATTACACACCAGAAATGGCGGATCTACAAACGTGATTTCTTAATCATCATGGCTATCGGGGTTGTTGGCAACGCGATTTCGATTGTTGCTCAGGAAATAGGTACAATGTTATCCTCAGCACAAATGGGAGCCATTATCACTTCGTCAACACTGGCATTTATGGTTATTTTTGCCCGCTTACTCCTTAAAGAACGGTTGAGTTTAAAAAAGGTGCTTTCTGTTTGTCTAGCTACAATGGGGGTTTTCCTCATTGTTGGATTCGGTCATTTGGAGTCGCCCAGTAAACTTGGCGGTATTTCTCTTCTTATAGCCGCTTTAACATGGGCACTCATGTCCGTACTTATAAAGCGTGTGCCGAGTAATTATTCGCAAATTGCGGTAACTTTCTATTCCATCTTGGTATCCCTAATTGTGCTTACTCCTTTTGTTTTGCCACGGTTACACGCATTGAATATCTCTCAACTGACTCACCCTGCTATTTGGGGAGGAGTCTTGTATTTGGGCGTTGTCTCAACCGCAGGTGGATTTTTACTGTGGAATCGTGGATTACAAATGCTTAACGCCTCAAGCGGGGGGCTATTTTTCTTCTTCCAACCCGTGGTTGGAATATTACTTGGATGGCTTATTCTAGGGGAGAACATAGGTGTAACGTTTTGGATCGGCTCGATCTTAATTCTCATTGGAGTTTTATTCGTTATCGAGAAAAAATAATATTTAAAAACCCCTTCAATTACGGTTGAAGGGGTTTTGCTTATGACGGGAATTGCCCTTTGACAGCACCGCTATTCGCTGTAAGACTTCGTACGCAAAATGACCGTTTGATTGGCCTGATCCCACTGCACGTCGAGACCGATTTGTTCGGCAAAGAACCGAACGGGAACATAAGTGCGCCCCTGCTTCATATATGGCGCCGCATCCGTTGCCTGGCTGACAGCCGGTTCATTTTTGACGATGCGCCTGACTCCCGTTTGTCCGAGCGCAAGCTCTACGGTTACATCGCCCTTGACCAACTGGACCGTCGATTGGCCGTTTTGCTCCGCATATTTGACCTCATAACCGAAAGCTTCGCCGATCGCTCTGACCGGAACCATCGTCCGGCCGTCCGCAAATTCAGGCTGAGCGTCAAAATCGATCCGTTTGTCCCCGTTTACGACTCTGATAGCCTCAGTGCCGTGAAGCCCTTGCGGAAGGCGGTACGCCGCCAGTTTACGGATTTTGTTGTTGTAAGCGTCCGCGATAACGACATTGCCCTGGGCAGTGACGAACACACCTGTCGGATTGTAAAAGGCAGCCGCGCTCTCCGTGCCGTCCGTTTCGCCCGTCTTCGCCGTTCCCGCGAGCGTCGTCACTTCGCCGCTGCGCAAATACCGGATCGCCTGATTCAAACTGTCCGCGATCAGCAAACCGCCGTCAGGCGTTACGGCCAAGCCTTTAGGAAAATTAAACTTCGCTTTCAGCGCCTGTCCGTCCGCGTAGTCCCCCGCTGCATACAGCGCATCCTTCTCATACAAGGCACTTTCGCTCGCAGGTGTGGAAGTTCCCGCAACCGTCGTGACGGTGCCGGCGCTCAGATCGATATATCGGATGCGCTGATTGCCCGTATCGCTCACGTACAGGTTGCCTTTAGCGTCCAGGGCAAGACCCGACGGCTCGTTAAACTTGGCGGCGGACAGGCTTCCGTCCTGATAATCTCCCGCAAAGGAAGCTTCGCCCGGCCTGATCTGAAGCGTGCGCGCCGAGGCCGCATTCAGCGTTGTCACCGTGCCGTCCGGCGCGATTTTGCGGATCGCATGATTCAACGTGTCCGCCACGTAGACAGTGCCGTCCGCAGCAGCAGCGATTCCGCCCGGCCGATTGAACTGCGCCTCTGCGCCTTTGCCGTCCTTGCTGCCGAGCGCCCCGCTGCCGGCCAAAGTCGTTACCTGGCCGTTCGTATCGATTTTACGAACGGCATTATTGCCGGCATCCGCTATGTACACATTCCCTTTCGCATCCACGGCTAAAGCCGCAGGTTCGCGAAAAAACGACTCGGATGCCTTGCCGTTCACGAACCCGCCTGTCGGAAAGCCTTGTCCGTCTTTCGTGACGACAAGCTCCGGACCGGCGAACGTTGTGACTTGCCCGTCTTTAATTTGACGGATCAAATGGTTGCGCGTATCCGCCACAAGAATGCTCCCGTCCGGAAGCTGCGCCACACCGCCGGGAGAACGAAATGCGGCCAAAGCCGCTTTGCCGTTATGATCCGCAAAATCGCCGATGCCCGCAAGGGTCGTCACGTCGGCCATGATGCGCCCGTTGTCGGCAGCGATAGCATCGGCGGGCCAGCCGTCCGCCCAAGCCGTGGTGCCCGTCAGAAGAGCGGCGACGGTTATGGATGTAATCATAATCTGTTTTAGGGGTTTCATAGGCTTCTCCTTATCCGTTCGAATAGTGAATCGTTATCTCGGAAACTCGTAGTCTCTGCCGGTACCGATAGGAATGTACAAAGGCTGAATGCTGATGTCCCTTACGGCATCCGTAGCGTCTTTTTTAACCACTTTAATGTATCCTACCGCAATTTTCGCCAGTTCGTTATTAGCTCCGAGCGGATCGCTTCCGTAATTGACCCCGCGGAAAGGTATGCTGACCAATGTTTTCGCGCCGTCGACCGAAATGTTGTCGGGACCGGTGCCGAAGTTGGTCACGGCATACACCAATTCTTTCGTATACGTATTCGTCGCCGAATCGAACTGAACATATTCTTTGGCCGATTCCGCGCTTGTCGCCGAATTAAAGATGCTGGTGCCAGCGGGATGTTCGACTGGCGAATTGCCGGATGAAATATAATGGATTCCGCTGTAGTCCTCCGATCCGGACGTGCTGACGGATTTGCTCTTATAGAGCAAATGCAGCTCTACCGCATAAATCGAATTCGCGCCGGTAAAATTGCTCATATCAACATTAAGATTGAACAAACTCGGCGCATTCGGATTGCTGACTTTCGTCAAAGTTACGGCAGGCGGGCTCGCGACAGGCGGCTTGACTTCTTTGGTTACCGGAGCGCTCGTATTGCCGGCTGCATCCGCTGCTGTCACAGAAACGATGTCCCCGGCGCTGAGCGTAAAGCCGGATAGCAGATACGCGTAGAAGTAACCGTTACTAGCCGCCGTGCCCTCGGCGATTTTAGTGCCGTCCCGTTTTACCGTAATCGTAGCGTTCGCCTCGGTTTTGCCGGAAATATAGGTCAGATTTGCATATACGTCATCGATCGATTCGATAACCGGCGGGGTCGTATCCGGGGTTTGCCCGCCTCCGCTGCTTCCGCCACTGCTTCCACCGCTGCCACTGCTTCCGGAGCTGTTCGATGGGCCGGACGAACCGTTCTTCGCATCGTCATACCGCTTGATTTCTTCGGTAGTTTTGTCTTTTTTCCATGCTGCCTCCGCGGCCGCCTTTTGCTCCGCCAAAGCTTTCTCATTCGCTTCTTTAATTGATTTGTTGGTCGCCTCGACCGTTTTCAAAATATCTTGCAGCTTCTGTAAAAGCTCTTTCATCCTTTCCGCTTCCTGCTGTTCTTTCAATTTCTGATTTTCCTCGGCCTGCTGCAAAGCAATCAGCTTTTTCTTCTCCAGCTCAGGATCGGTCCCGGCCGATTTATCGAGGTCTTTCACTTTCTCCAGATCGAGCTTGCGGATTTCCGTCGGAATTTTTTTGTTCGCCTCTTCGATGATTCCGTTCATCTCGTTCTTGGAAACTTTGTTATCCTGCACCGCTTTTTTCGCGAAGTTTCCTATTAGATTATCGAGGTTTTGAATCACCCTGGACAGTTCGTCGGCATTTTTGATGACGAAGCTTCCATCGTTTTCCACCGGCTTGCCCTGCTCAATCTCCTGCTTTTTCTTCGCTATGAATTCATCGTTCTCTTTGTCGATGCTTGCCTTGTCTTTAATGATAGCGGCAATGACGTTGTTCGAAGCCTGGGCGACGATGCTGTCGAGATTGACAAAATCGACTTTCACCGACAAATCGTCCACCTCGTCGCGCGAATCGAGCGAGATTTGCTGGGTCGGGTATAAGTAGGTCAGCTTTTTCGTTTGCGTGTAATCCTCATTCGTCGTTACGGTCGTAGCGGCGATTTTGCCTGCGGCTACCGCCATTGTCGTTTTGCCTGTTAGGGAATCCACATTGACAAAAAAATGAGTTCCGCGGACGCCCATGACGGCGGTCGGCGTTTCGACTTCGAATTCGTCATCGACGCCGGCGAGCGATTTGACTTTGACCCACATCGAGCCTGCCCATACCCGCAGTTTCGATTTCTTTTCGCCACTGGAGCCGCTCAAATCGGAAATATTCACTTCGGCGTTGCCGCCGATCGTGACTTCGCCGTCGCCGCCACTCAGGTTTAAAGTCGCCGATGAATCGCTCCCCGTATACAGGGTGTCCCCTTCGTTCAAACTCATGTCCTGGTAGGCGTCGTACGAACTGGAGCCTCCGCCTTTCTTAACGGTTACATCGCCGCTAATGGACGTCACCACCGCAATGCGAACCGTTTTGGCTGCGGCGGGAATTGCCAGCGCCGATGAAACGAGCGCAAACACCATGCAAAAACTTACAAATAAAGCCAGGGATGATTTCTTGTTCAACCGATTGCCCCGCATGTTCAACTCCACACTGATTTCCTCCTCAGTTCTCTAAATGACCCAGCACTTCATACACCATTACAGGCTTTTCTTTGCCTTTCACTTTAATCTCGCCGACAGGCTCGATATGAAACAGGCTCTTGACTCTTTCATAAGTGTTCTCGCTGATCAAAATTTGACCGGGCTTGGCGTTCGACTCCAGCCGGGCGGACAAGTTCACGGTATCGCCGATAGCCGTGTAATCCAGCCGCAAATCTTCGGAACCGATGTTGCCGACGACGGCCGGGCCGCTGTTAATACCCAGTCCGAACTTGACGCCGATGCCGTACTTCTCGATCAGCTTCCGCTCGAGAATGTCCGCCTGCCCTTTCATCTCGATGGCTGCGCGGACGGCCATTTCCGGATGATTCCCGTATTCGATCGGTGCGCCGAACATAGCCATAACGCCGTCGCCTATGAACTTGTCAAGCGTCCCGTTGAATTTGAAAATCGCTTTGGTACATACGTCCAAATACTCGTTGAGCACCTGAATGACCTGCTCCGGCTCGAGCCGTTCCGACATCGGGGTAAACCCGCGTATGTCC
The DNA here is from genome assembly GCF_056120505.1 of Paenibacillus sp. sgz302164. Lineage (NCBI taxonomy): Bacteria > Bacillati > Bacillota > Bacilli > Caryophanales > Paenibacillaceae > Paenibacillus > Paenibacillus sp. sgz302164. The sequence continues at coordinate 332,230 of NZ_JBVYOL010000001.1, forward strand.
ACAAATATGAGCGTTATGTCTTTGCGGCTGCCGCCGAGCTTCACATCTTCACCGGACTGCAGCAGCTCGTCCACGACGGATTTGGAGACGAAGCGCCCGAAAATCCCGGTGACCCTGTTCCGCTCTTTGCGCTCAGCCAAATAGTGGCTCACTATCGAACCTATGTAAATAGTAACCAGAGCAAAAATCGGATAAATCATCGGCGCAAAAATCGAACCGATCGTATAGAGAGCAAACCACACTAAAATATACAAAATAAAGAGGCCGATAAAAATAATCAGCGCCGATTTCCCTCTGAATCTTTCAAATAAAACAATTGCCAGAATCGCCATGACGATAATGATAGCGACACCCGCAGACTTGCCGGTTTCCTTGTAAAACTTGCTCTCCAGCAAAGTCTGGATCATGTTGGCATGAATTTCGATTCCGAACATTTTGACGGAACTGACCGGGGTCGGGTACTCGTCCTGCATCGCGGTGACGTAAGGTCCGATCAGCACGATGGAGCCTTTCGGCAGCGGAATGCCGTTTTTGCTGTTCAGCAAGTCGATGAACGAAATCGTTTCGTATCCGGTATCCGTATCGATCGCCTGCCGCGGCTTCGAGTAATATTCCGTTGTCACCTGATTCCTTTCATTCGTCGGAATCACCTTATCGCCGCGCTTCCATTGCCCGGAAACGGCGTCTCTCTTGATTTTCTCGTTATCCGCAAGCACCAGATTGGCGAGCGCTGCGCTAAAGGCAGGTATGTATTGATTGTTCTCGTCAGGCAAGCCGACAGGCAGCATGCGCGCTTTTCCGTCTTTGTCCACGAAAACGTTAATATGTGCCATTTGAGTTTTGTTGGTAGATAAGGTGGCCGAGGGGTAATCGATCTTTTCCGGCACCAAATCTCCGGCGGATTGCTGTTTAGCGGGGTAATTAATTTGAATGGGCAGGATGACGTTATCGTATTTGGCGAGAACGTCGGCCAACGCTTTATCGTCAGCGGGGTTTTTGGAAGGTTCGGCCATGACGACGTCGACTCCGATTGCTGCTGCGCCGGACTGTTCCAGCTTCTCGATGGCCTGGGCGTATACGGAACGGTCCCACGGGAATTTCCCGATCGCTTTCAGCGATTTTTCATCGATTTTGACGATTTTGATCCGGTCGTCCGGTTCGCGTTCGTCCGTCGACTTCGTTTTTCGCAAGAAATCTTGCAAAGGCTCCTCAATGAATGCCAGCTTCCCGCCAGAACCGGCAGTATACAAATATGTCGATAATAGTATCAACACAAGACCCGCGGCCAGAGGCTGTATCCAATTCTTCTTGCGCATAAGTTCCTCCTGTAAGCGTACTAGCTTTATTGTAAGTTGCAGCCTCCGAATTGGCAATCAATTGTTAACGGCTTCTACAAAACGTATCATTAAAAAAAACCCGATCCCATGACTGGAATCGAGTTTTTTTCGACATTTTATAAATTAGTTGAATGGAGAGTCGGCAACTTTAATGGAGTCCGTTGGGCATCCATCCTGTGCATCCTGCAGATCGTCGAACAGATCTTCCGGAATTTCCGTTACGCCTTTGTTGCCGTCGCCTTCAAAGATAACTTCAGCCAGACCTTCATCGTCGTAATCGTAGATGTCCGGTGCAGTTGCCCCGCAAGCGCCGCAAGCGATGCAGGTCTCTTTATCAACCCAAGTATACTTTCCCATATTTGAACTCCTCCTCAAAATATCCTCACAGTAAAATATAATATAAAACCTTCTAAAGTTCAAACCTTAATATTGCTCGTCTGAAAGTGGGCTACGATAAAATCCGTCACTTCTGCTGCGTCGTTCAGGTTCAATAGCGGCAAACCCGTTTGGATATCCGGCAAGTCCGTTGCTGCGGCAATAGGCTCAGGGTCCAGCTTCCCGACGATCCGGCTCTGCTCGGCCGTGCGGAAAACAGCGATCTTCCGATGCTTCTCCGTTTTGAATCCTTCTATTAAAATGTAGTCCACATCGGGCAAAGCCCCTATGATATCGCGCAAGCGGGGCTCCCGCTTCTTTTCGTACGTGTGCACCGCATCCGGCGATACGGTCACGACGGCATCGGCGCCCGCCCGGATAAAACGGCCCGAATCGGAACCTTCCGCTTCTTTATAATGTCCATGCGCGTCGTGTTTCAATACGGCCGCCGTATATCCACGGCGCTGCAGCTCGCTCACCACTTTGGCGATCAAGGTCGTTTTCCCGCTGTTCGAATATCCGGCGAACCCGATAATATTGGCCATATGCCTAATCGCCCTCCTCCCGGTGAAGCGGATTGTTTTTCAAATGATCCATTTGCAGGGAAGTCCCGCGCCTCTTATGATTTCTGATTAGAGCGGAAGGATTGTCCCCGAGCATTCCCGCCGTTAAAATGGCGTCTTCGCCGTACTTGTCGCGCAGCTCGTCCATAATCCGGTTCAACTGGTCGCGGCGCGGCTGCTTCTCGTAATCGAACAAATCGAGCTGTATGGCCGTTTCTTCCTTGGCGGACAGACTTTGCAAAGTAATGCCGAGCAGACGGATCGGCCTGCCTTCCTCCCAATGGTGATCGAAAAGCTTGCACGCCGTCCGGTAAATATCGTCCATATGCTCGGTAGGCGTCTCCAACGTAACGGAACGCGTAATCGTCCTCATATCCGGATCGCGGATCGTAATCTGTATCGTGGATGAGACCAGCTTCTGCCTCCGCATCCGCCGCGCCACCTGGTCGGCGATGTTGAGAAATACGCGGTGCACCTCTTTGGGATCGGTAAAATCGCGCGGCAGCGTCGTCGTATGGCCGATCGACTTGCTCTGCTCCTGCTCCGGATTGACCGGGGAACGGTCTATCCCGCACGCCGCCTGCTTCAGATGCGGCCCCAAAATGCCGAAATGCTTGCTAAGCAGCTTCTCGTCCGCGCGCGCGAGCTGCCCGAGAGTGAGAATCCCCAGCTTCGTCAGCTTGTCCGCTGTCTTCCTCCCGATGCCGAACAAATAGTTGCACGGCTTGTCCCAGAGCACTTCGGGAACGTCGCGCAGCCTGATGACCGAAATCGCGTTCGGCTTTTTCAAGTCCGAGCCCATTTTGGCCAAAAGTTTGTTCGGAGCGACGCCGATCGAACACGGAAGCTGGAGCTCTTCCATAATGCGCCCCTGGATGCTCCGCGCTATCTCCATAGGAGTGCCGAACTGCTTGGAACCTGTTATATCTACAAAACACTCGTCGATCGACATCGACTCGACTAAGGGCGAATAGCTGTAGGCAATTTGCATAAACCGCCGCGAGAAGGCCCGGTACAAATCGAAGTCCGGCCGAATGAGCAGCAAATCCGGGCACAGCTTCAGCGCCTGTCCCACCAGCATGCCCGTTCTAACCCCTCGGGCCCGCGCCGCGTAAGAAGACGTCACAACGATGCCTTTGCGCAGCTCGACGCTGCCTGCCACGGCGATCGGCTTGCCTTTGTACAGCTCCGGCTCGACCGCTTCGTGAACCGAGCAGTAAAAAGCGTTCATATCGATATGCAGAATGACTCTGCCATTCTTGGGATAATGCTGATGAGGAGGAATACCGCTCATAATCGCCCAATCGCTCCCTCTTCCGCAAAATGGGGCATTTCCATTTTCTGCATTACAAAAAAAACAAATTTCGAAGCAAACGTAATTTTGTCAGGTTGTGTCCTAACTATAGGAATTATGCTATAATTGTACTATATATATTTAGCGCTTTAAAGCACATTCATTTGCTTGTAAAGCATCGTCAGCCAGCTTTCAGCTGTTTAAGGAGGAACCCATGTCAACTTCAGTTAAAATCTTCGATACCACGCTGCGGGACGGAACCCAAGGCGAGGGAGTCAGCCTGTCCGTCGAGGATAAAATCAAAATCGCCCGCAAACTTGACGAGCTGGGTGTTCACTATATTGAAGGCGGATGGCCGGGCAGCAACAGCAAAGACATCGAATTTTTCGACCGCGTGCGCAGCATGACGTTCACCAACGCCAAAATCACCGCTTTCGGCAGCACAAGACGCAAAGACTCCAGAGCCGAGGACGACGTCAACCTGAACAGGCTCGTGGAATCCGGCGTCTCCGTCGCGACGATTTTCGGCAAGTCGTGGGATTTCCATGTGCATACGGCGATTCAAACGTCTCTTGAAGAAAACCTGGCGATGATTTTCGACTCCGTTCGTTTTTTGAAAAGCAAAGGCCTTGAAGTCATATATGACGCCGAGCACTTTTTTGACGGATACAAAAACAATCCGGATTACGCGCTGCAAACGATCCGCAAGGCGCAGGATGCCGGAGCCGACTGGATCGTGCTGTGCGATACGAACGGCGGCTCGCTGCCGGGCGAGATCACTGCGATCGTGACGGCGGTGCAGCAGGACATTACGGCGCCTGTCGGCATCCACGCCCACAACGACTGCGAGCTTGCCGTAGCCAACAGTCTCGCCGCCGTACAAGCCGGGGCCAGACAGGTGCAGGGCACGATCAACGGTTACGGCGAACGCTGCGGCAACGCCAACCTGAGCTCGGTCATCCCCAATCTTCAGCTGAAGCTGGGATACGAAGTCATTTCCGGCGATCAATTGAAATCGCTGACGCAAGTATCGCGTTACGTAAGCGAAATCGCCAACATGCATATGCCGGTCAACCAGCCGTTTGTCGGCAATGCGGCATTTGCTCACAAAGGCGGCATTCACGTTTCGGCGATTTTGAAGGCTGCCAGCACCTACGAGCACATTACGCCGGAGCTGGTAGGCAACAAACAGCGCGTGCTGGTATCCGAGCTTGCCGGACAAAGCAACGTGCTTGTGAAAGCCCAGGAGCTTAACCTCGATTTCAATAAAGAGAATCAAAAAACGAAAGAAGTCATCGAAAAGATTAAAGATCTTGAGCATCAAGGCTATCAATTCGAAGGCGCGGACGCTTCGCTTGAGCTGCTGCTGCGGGAAGCTTTCGAAGGGCTTGAGGAAATATTCACCCTCGAATCGTTCAAGATGCTCGTGGAAAAAACGGCCAACCAGGCCGTCGTCGCCGAGGCGATCGTCAAAGTGAAAATGCACGGCGAAACGATCTACACCGCGGCGGAAGGCAACGGTCCCGTCAACGCCCTGGACAACGCGCTGCGCAAAGCGCTCGTGCAGTATTACCCGGACATCGAGCAAATTCATCTGTCCGACTACAAAGTGCGCGTCCTCGACGAAAAAGACGCGACAGCGGCCAAAGTTCGCGTGTTGATGGAATCCACCGACTTCAATTCGACCTGGAATACGCTCGGCGTTTCCAGCAATATTATTGAAGCAAGCTGGTACGCTTTGGTCGACAGCTTGCGCTACGCGCTGCTGGGCCGAACAAGGATCGAGCCAGTGAACAAAGAGCACCAGGAAAGACTCGGACTGGTCAATCACTAAAACAAGAAAGCTGCAAACAGCCTGATGATTCAGCGCTTTTTGCAGCTTTTTCTTTAGTTTTTGATCAGGCCCGCGATCTTTTTGTCCAGCTCTTTGGGCGATACGACATGGATCACCTCGCGAATAACGCCCTGCTTGTCGATCAAAAAGCTGGTCGGTATCGCAATAACCCCGTATGTATCCGCATTCGTCCCCTGCTTGTCGAGCAGCACCGGGAACGGAAATTTGTACTCCTCCACAAACTTCTTAATATTGTCCATCTTATCTCCGGGCGTTACGTTAACCGCATAAAGGTCGAACTGCCCCTTGTATTTGTTGTACACGTTCACCAAATCCGGCGCTTCTTCCTTGCAAGGCCCGCACCAGGATGCCCAAAAATTGACCAGCATCGGCTTGTCCCGTTGACCGCCGACCGTATATTCTTTGCCGTCAAGCCCGTTCAATGCGAACGGCGGTGCCAGAAAATTCGGTTTGGCCGCCTGTTCCGTAGGCAAAACCGTTTCCTGATTCGCATGATCTACGTTTTGATATACGGCAAATCCCGTCAGAAACACAACAATCGCGAGTATGAGCGCATTCCTTTTCAATGTTTGCACCTCCACTGTCTATATTATCTCCAATTGCGCCGAAATTCCAACATCTGAAAACGAAAAAAAAGAATGACATTGCCTGGACAAGGAGACAGTAAGATTACATTGTTGTACGGGAAGGAGTCGCACCATGGAAAAAACAAAAACAAGAAGGCTCAATATCGCATTCGAAAGCGAAGTTCCTGACCAACCGGTTCAGCGCACCAAGCAGGACAGCGGAGGCGGCAAGCAAGGGCAGCAAATGAAAGGCATGATCTGGCAGTTCATCGCCATCGCGACGATCCCTTTAGTGCTCGTGCTCGGCAATTCCATGCTCGTCCCGATACTGCCGGAGCTGCAAAATCAGCTCGGTATCTCGCGCTTTCAAAGCAGTCTCGTCATTTCCCTGTTTTCCGTAACCGCCGGACTCATTATTCCGATTTCCGGTTATTTCTCGGATCGGTTCTCGCGCAAAGCCGTGATTATACCTTCGTTGATCATATACGGGGCTGCAGGCGTCCTGGCCGGCTTCGGAGCAATTTGGAAGTCATATACCGTACTTATTATCGCCAGGGCCATTCAAGGCCTGGGAGCCGCAGGAACAGCTCCTATCGCGATGGCTTTGGTCGGGGATCTATACAAAGGAGCAACCGAAAGCAAAGCCCTCGGCCTAACGGAAGCGTCGAACGGCGCCGGAAAAGTGTTAAGCCCGATTGCGGGATCGCTGCTCGCCTTGATCGTCTGGTACGCGCCTTTTTTCGCGTTTCCGGCGTTTTGCGCGTTATCTTTGCTTGCTGTCATTTTCATCATCAAAGAACCGAAAAAAACGAAAGAACCGCAAAAGCTAAAACCCTACATCGGGCAAATCGGCAGCATCCTCAAGCAAAAGGGCAGATGGCTCATCACTTCCTTTTTCGCCGGTTCATTAGCGTTGTTTATTTTGTTCGGCGTCCTGTTCTATTTATCCGACATCTTGGAAGGCGCGCCATACAACATTGACGGTGTGAAAAAAGGCCTTGTCCTCGCCATCCCGCTGCTGGGCATGGTCGTCACCTCGTACACAACCGGGGCGCTGATCAAAAAAAACGGCACCTTAATGCGCTGGCTGATGAACATCGGGCTTTTGTTGATGACCGTATCGCTCGGCCTAACCATATTCTTTTTCTCCAACCTGTATGTATTTATCGGTTTATTGACCTTAAGCGCCGTAGGCACAGGCTTGCTGCTGCCCTGCCTGAACACGATGATTACCGGCTCGGTCGAAAAGGAGCAGCGCGGCATGATCACATCCATCTACAACAGCCTGCGGTTTATTGGTGTCGCTTTCGGGCCGCCGATTTTCGAATGGCTGATGAAAATATCGAATCAGACCGTTTTCATCACCGTTTCTTCGCTCTCGCTGATCACGCTGGGCCTCGTCTTCTTCCTGATCAAACCGCAGGGCAAAATCAGCTAGGAGTATGCACAAAAGTAACTCCGTCGGACAGACTCCCAGTCAGGCTCCCCGCTCCCCCGGGAGTCTGTTTTTTTTGATGCCAACCTTGTATAATGCGTTGTATCAGGAAGGAGGGAGAGCCGATGCACGTCCGCATCCAAAAAAGCTTATACGAACATCTGATCGCCACCTGCAAAAAAGCGCTTCCAAACGAAGCGTGCGGTTTCCTGACAGGCATTCGCTTGGCGCACGGCTTCGAAATTTCCTCCATCATTCCCGTCAGCAATCAAGCCCTGCAGCCTGAGCGCCGTTTTGAGATGAGTCCCGCGGAAATTATCCCCCTGCTGCTAAAACCGGATGCAAATGTTGTCGGCATCTATCACTCCCACCCCGCAGCTCCGGCCGCGCCTTCGCAAGAAGATCTGTCCACGCTATGGCATACCCTGCCTACGTATTGGATTATATCGCTGCAGGACGAACGCAAGCCCGAAATCGGCGTGTTTCAAATAAAAAAAGCCGCCCCGATCTCCTTTCACAAACTTGCGTTTGCGATCGATCAGTGATGGCTTAACAAAGCGTACAAATCTCCGAGCGTGTCGACATCTCTGGAGCGGATTTCTTCCATAAACCTGGACCACAGCTTCGCCGTCATCAAAGAATCCTCAAGCGCATGATGGCGCTGGGTAACCGGAATTTCGTACGCATCGAGCAGAGCGTCGAGGCTCAAATCTTTCCGCTTCGGCATCAGCCATTTGGCGATCATCATCGTATCCAGCACCCGGTGGGAAAGGCTGACTTTGGATGTTCTCCATAATGCCGCATTCAAAAAGTTTTTATCATGGCCGGTCGCATGGGCGACAAGCACTTTTTGCCCGACAAACTCTAGAAAATCCCGCAAAACCTGGATCAAATCCGGCGCATCCGCGGCCATTTCATTCGTAATTCCGGTAAGCCGTATGATGTCATCCGGTATTTTTCTTTTGGGATTGACCACACTGTAAAAAGTTTGATCCTCCATAATTTGACCGCCGACTACGGATACCGCGCCAAAAGAAATAATTTCGTCCCCGTTATAGGGTGCAAAACCGGTCGTCTCCAAATCAAACACAACGAGCTCCATCGAATGAAGCGGCATATCAAAAAGAGAATTTTTCCGCTGCTCCTTGAGCATCGAGCGAATAAACGCCATCTGCTGCGCGCTTTGCACATCAAACATGGAAGTAATGGCAGGCGTCAGGCCTCCCATTTTATACAAATGCCACATACGACCCGCAGGGCGCATGTCCTTCATCGCAATTCACTCCTTTCTGCCTTATCCGATCCGTATATCTAACCCTTTTCTCTCTCTATTTGCGTTTCAACCGACTTTTTCACATATTTTTGCAATTCCATTCCGACCCGCAAGCACTGCTTCAGCTCCTGCTTACGCTCTTTGGTAAGCTGCTCCGCGCCCAGCTTGCTCCTTGTCGTATACAATCCGTTGTCGATTTGGAACGGCGTCAAATCCCGAAGCTTCAAAGCAATCGCAAAAGCTTCGCGCCATCCCTTGGCCGCTTCCTCCGTTACGACGCCCGCTTCCGTCAGCCGATCTATCCTCTCCAGCGTAGATGAGGGATGAACAGCGAATTGTATCGCTAACAAACGAATCCCGTTCACAATCGGAATATAGGCCCCGTATTTAATATCGAACCCGCCTGCATCTTCGCCGTAGCGCTCCGTAATTAAATGACCGAACACGCCTAACGAAATTTTGTGATGCAGCGTATTGGACAGCAAAAACCGAAGTATGGGCGGATGCGCCCCCACATAATCCAAAAACTCCGCCTTAAGCTTGTTCACCAGCGCCTCCGAGCCGTAAATGCAGCGCATATCCGCAACAATGAGCAAATACCGGACATGCTCCCAGGTCGGCTCTCCGAACCACCCGTTCAGCATGTTCACGTACTGGGACAGTGGCTTCCGCCACTGCTTGTTGCTTGACACGACATTTCCTTGACAAGGCGGATAGCCTAGCACATGCAAGCCTTGAAGGATGCAATCCACCAGTTGAGAAAAATACAGCTCCAGCTCTTCCTCGGAATGTTCGGGACTATCCTCGTAAATAAACCCGTTGTCCTGGTCGCTCCACAGCGTTTGCTCGCTTCTGCCGCCGCTGCCGAACAGCATAAACGCATAAGGTACCGGAGGACGGCCCAACCCTTGATCTTCCAAAATTTGTTCAGCCAATTGAACGGTTCTGCAGATCAGGGCATCATGAACCCTGTTGATATCCATCCCCAACTGAGAGGAATAGGAGAAAAAGAGATGCTCCCGAAACATCTCATGTACCTGATCCCTGGTAATCCGCATCTCATCGAACTGTTCGGATTGATGAATGCGTTCCATGATCTGTTCCATTGAGAGATGTTTCATGTTGCATCCCCTTTGCCTAGTAAGTAATCGTTCTTTTTATACGGAAACACCGCTTTGGTTCGCTTTTTTCATTTGCTCCGGATAGCCGTAGGAACCGTGTTCCGACAAGTCCAGACCGATGATTTCTTCTTCTTCCGTTACGCGGAGGCCTACAGTGGCTTTCACGATACCCAGAATAATGAAGGAAAGTACGAGAACGAATATGAATGCGCCGAACACGCCGAGCGCTTGAACTCCCAATTGGTGGAATCCGCCGCCATAGAACAATCCGGGTCCGCCGACCGCAGCTTTAGCAGCCAGTTCCGGCGTAGCGAACAAGCCTGTGGACAGCGTTCCCCAAATACCTGCGATACCGTGTACGGAGAATGCGAAGATCGGATCGTCGATGCCTAATTTTTCAAACCATTGAGACGTGAAGAAAGTAATAATACCGGACAAGGCGCCAATTACGATAGCTGCCCAAGTATCAACGTAGGCACAAGCAGCCGTAATCGCTACAAGCGCTGCAAGAACACCGTTCAACATGCTTGGAATGTCGGCTTTTCCGAAGTACATCCAGGAGATAACCAAGGCTGCGACACCGCCTGCCGCGGCAGCCATATTCGTAGTCAGCGCTACATAGCCGAAAAAGCCGTCGCCCATTGCGCTTACAGTACTTCCTGCATTGAATCCAAACCAGCCGATCCAGAGAATAATAACGCCGAGTACGGACAAAACTTGGTTATGGCCTGGAATCAAATTGACCGTTTTATCTTTATTATATTTACCAATACGAGGTTTCAGCAAGATCGTGGCGACAAGAGCGGCAGTCGCGCCTTGAAGATGGACGACCGTCGAACCTGCAAAATCCTGCATGCCAAGTTGGGCCAACCAGCCGCCGCCCCATACCCAGTGAGCGACAATCGGATAAATGACGATCGTAAACAGGATACTAAAGATGAAGTAAACGGAAAGCTTCGCTCTTTCGGCAAAACCGCCCCAAGCGATCGCCAAAGATACGCCTGCAAAAGCTAATTGAAACAGGAACTTAATCGATACCGGAACATCGACAGCTGCCAGCGAGCCGAACGCCGCTTTCGCTTGATCTTCCAACCCGGAAACGAAAAATCCCGTTTCTCCGAAGAAGGCGTTGCCGTCGCCAAAGGCAAGACCGAACCCTACGGCCCAGAAGGCGATCGCGCAAATGCCGAAGGTCAAAATCGTTTTGCCGGCGACATGCCCCGCATTCTTCATTCGAGTCGAACCTGCTTCAAGAAGCGCAAAGCCCGCTTGCATGAAGATAACCAGAATAGCTGCCAGCATAACCCAAACTGCGTTCACCGCACTTTGCAGTTGAGGAGTAGTCGGATCTTCCGCAAATGCCAGAGTAGGGAACAACAATGCCATGATGCCAAAAGCTAACAAAAACTTCTTAACCACACGACCACTTCCTTTAATGTTAGATTAAATAACATATAATGAAATTCTTAATGTCATTATATACAGGAAGATACGGTTTGACAATAGGATTTTCTTTAAAAAAACAAAAAAAACGAAAAATAACCTCACATCTGACATTCATAATTCGTGTTTTACCATAATATATAAAAATCAATGTTAGGGAATGTATCGAACAAGCTGTGCAGTTTTGTATATTTGATGAACTGAAGCATTACGTTTGACTGTATGGTTTGCAATCAGGTATCATATTTCTATATGGTAATTTCGAAGAAAACGTGGAGCAGAGGTGATTGATAGTGGGAAATAAGCTCTATAAAATCGGAGAATTAGCAAGACTGGCCAATGTCAGTCCCCGGACCATCGATTACTACACCAAGCTGGGATTGATCGAACCTGAAACAAGATCGGATACGAATTATCGACTATACAGCGATGAAACTTTGAACTTGCTCAAACGTATTGAAAAGATGAAGAGCGAGAAGTACAGCCTTGAGGAAATCAAAGCGAGCTTGCAGCAATTGAATAAAGTGTCTCAGGACGATACGGTGAGAGATAAGCTTACATCGATGCAGCTTCATTTGGAGCAGGTCGCCAAGGAAGCCAAAGAACTCGGACCGATCATTCAGCAGCTCAAACCGAATCAGCTGAAAAAACTTTATAAAATCTTAACGCAGCCAACTGCTGCCTGCATTGAAGCGCTTGTGATCCTGCTGGGCAAAAATCCATTCTCATAATTGAATATGGAGGAATGCGTATGTTTTTTCACCCGATGGATTTTCTCATTATAATTGCATTCGGACTTTCCTTGTGGGCTTCGTTTCGCGTAAGGGGGACGTTCAACAAGTGGTCGGAAGTTCCCGTATATTCCGGAATGACCGGCGCTCAAGCCGCCAGAAGGATGCTCGATGCCAACGGACTCTACGACGTGCCCGTAGAAGCGGTTCAGGGAACGCTCACCGACCATTACGACCCGATCGCCAGAGTAGTTCGGCTGTCGGAGCCCGTTTACTACGAAAGCTCGATCTCGGCCGTTTCCGTCGCCTGCCATGAAGTCGGCCATGCGATTCAGCACAAAGTCCACTACCCGATGCTCGTCATGAGACATCAGATGTTCCCTGTCGTCAACTTCGCTTCCGGAGTTGCGCCAATCCTGATCCTCGCCGGATTCTTCTTCCAGCAGATTCCTTGGCTTCTGGGAATCGGCATTTTGTTCTTCGCGGCAGCCGTAGCCTTCCAGTTGGTTACTTTGCCCGTCGAGTTCAATGCAAGCTCGCGAGCCCGCGAACTGATGGTTGCCGAAGGATTCATCTCCAACGAGGAAGAACGCGGCGTAGCCAAAGTACTGAACGCCGCGGCGCTCACCTACGTAGCCGCAGCCCTGATCTCCGTGCTGGAGCTGCTCAAGTACATTATGATATTCAACAGCCGCAGCAATGACGATTAACAAAAAAGGACGAAGCAAAAGTTACAGCTGCTTCGTCCTTTTTTTGTGACTCCGCCGCTGGAGCTGAGCCCACCAGTTTGGCAGCACACGAAGAAATCCTGTAAGACTCCCCATGACGTCTAAGCACCACCCCGACAGTAGGCAAATAAACAGGTCTACTGCGTTCCATTTTCGTATAAAGAGCGCCCGTAGCGAAACATTTTTGCACATGTGAGACTGCCCAGCCCCCCCACGTCAGAGCCGGTCGTACATTCCACCTGTTTGCACGAAAAAACCTGCAAAAGTACAGTTTTTGCTCGATGGATACGCTGCCCACGACATATTCCTGCAAATGTGCAGGCTTTTCGCGGCGAACATGGGCTCAGATCCATTTTCATTGAAAATTCCTGCACAATCGCAGGCTTTTCGCCCGAATGAACCATTTTCACGGAAAAAACCTGCACTTTCGCAGTTTTTTCCTTACCAAGCCGCCCTATCCCCCCACTTCAGCTCCCGCAACCCATGCAGCAGGAAAGGTGGGTCGGAGAACAGCGGCTGCGCCTCTTCCGATTCCTCTACCCCGTCACTTTAGTAATCTCATTCTTGCGGGTGTTCTACGCGTTAATAGAGATGAGCCTCTCCAGCGTTGCGTTTTCTCAACAGCCTGGACTACGCAGGTTTTTCCGCTAATACATAGACTCAGCCCCATTCCAATTGGGGAATGCTACACCTTTATACGAAAATAAACACAGCAGGCCTGATTATTTTCATTTACGCGGGGTGACGTCCACGGCGTCTTGAGAGTTTTCGCAGGTTTTCTGTCGCAGGACGGTCATTTTGTCGCCAAAAAAAGACGCCTCCCCACAAATACGGTGGTTACGGAGACGCCTTTGGGGGCATGCTAGCGCTCTCAACAGGATAGCGCTTTATTATTTCTTGATCTGAAAATACTCGTTCAGAAACCGGCTGAACACATCGGCGACAAGCGGCAGCTTTTCCCCGCTGCGCTTTATTAAACCGACCGTCCGGGTGACCTGCGGGTCCGTAACGCGGATTTTCGCCGGCTGGAGCGCTCCGCCTTCGACCAGCGCCATGGCCGGCAGCAAGCTGACGCCCATGCCTGCCGCGACAAGACCGCGAATCGTGTCGGTCTCTTCCCCTTCAAAATCGATTTTCGGCGTAAAACCGGCTTTCAGGCACGCTTCCATTACAATCGACCTTAGCGTGTACTCTTCCTTGAACATGACGAACGATTCGTCCTTCAACTGTTCCAGCCGAATCGAGTTATATTCCGACAAAATATGGTTGGCCGGCAAAATGGCGTAAAGCTCCTCCGTCAGCAAAATTTCACCTGTTACCAGCTCGTGCGTTTCCGGGAAAGGTGAAATAAAAGCAAGATCCAGCTCGCCCTTCGTCACATCGCGAATCAGGCTGTTATATGTGCCCTGGCGCAGCCTGAACTTCACATTCGGATGATCCTTTTTAAAAGCCGCGATGACCGACGGCAGCAAATTGATAACCAGGCTGTGCGGAAAGCCGATGCGGATTTCCCCCGCTTCAGGATCGAGAAATTCGTGAATTTCCCCGACAGCGCGCTCCAAATCGGTCAAAATGCCTTCAACTCTGCTCAGAAACAACTGACCTACGGAAGTCAGATGCAGATTGCGGCCTTTTTGTACGAACAAACTTACACCCAGTTCCTGCTCAAGCAAATGAATTTGCCGGCTGACGGCAGACTGCGCCACGTGCAACTCCTCAGCGGCCTGGGTAACGTGCTGTTTTCTGGCAACTTTCACAAAATATTGCAGTTGTCTTAGCTCCACGATTTTGCTTCCCCCAAATGTAATGGCAGCATTCACTGCACGTTCCGTTCGCATACTTGGCTTTAATTATAGCCTTATAAAACCGATTGGACAACCTAACTTCAAAAAGCTTATAATGAAATAGTTGATACTTGGCATGGAAAATAAAGGAGGAAACAGTAATCATGGCACAAGAACGTACAGGTGTGGCTACCTTTAAAAGCAATCCGATTACATTGATCGGACCGGAAGTCAAAGCAGGCGACAAAGCGCCTGACTTCAAAGTCAACAAAGATCTGATGACACAAGTTTCCCTCGCGGATTATGCCGGCAAAGTGAAACTGATCAGCGTTGTTCCATCATTGGATACAGGCGTTTGCGACGCGCAAACCCGCCGTTTCAACGAAGAAGCAGCGAACCTTGGCGACAATGTTATCATTCTTACAGTCAGCGTTGACCTGCCATTTGCCCAATCCCGCTGGTGCGGAGCGGCAGGTGTAGATAAAGTAGTAACCCTGTCCGACTACAAATCCAAATCGTTCGGCGAAGCTTACGGCGTACTGATCAAGGAATTGCAGCTTGATATGCGTTCCATTTTCGTCATCGACGCTAACGACACGGTTCAATATGTAGAATACTTGAGCGAAATGACAGCTCACCCTAACTATGAAGCAGCTATCGACGCTGTGAAAAAACTTCTCTAATTTCAACATACGAAATAAATAAAAACAGCAAGGAGGCCAAGCTTCCCTGCTGTTTTTATTAACCGTCAATTTTATATGAAGCGAGCTTCCGGTCCAATTGTTTGTAAATATCAAGTATCGTACGATAGTTCGAACCGAGATCTCCCATAGAGCCGCGGGAGGCGGAATAAATATCAACAGCGGTTTTAACCGGGTTAATGGCAAACAGGGTCAGCGTAACATCCTGCGTCCTGCCGAGCATCGTTCTTCGTTCAGCGACGATCTCACCGACATTTTTCACTTCATGCAGCAGCTTGTATCCTGGCGTTTTCTTGAGCATTGCGGTAATTTCATCCCAAACCTGATCTTTGGGCAGCTTGTAATACCTTGTTTTGAGCAATGGATCTCTGGCTCTCTCTCCGGTCGTTTCGTGGCTGCGAACCAACCCAATTAAAGTTCTCTTTAGCAAAAGCCTGCTCCCCCTTCAATGAAGTGTATAGACCGCTTGCCATTTCTACACTAACCACTATCTTACCACTGATTAAGCCCAAGCAAAAGAGGAAAAATGAAAAGCAAATGAAAAAAGCAAGGATGCAAACACCCTTGCCCGATTTCTATAAATATGCGATTATCCGAAAAAAGTTCTGTAAAGCAGATAAGCATTTAGCCCTGCTATCACAATGGCTACGAACCAACTGAGCACGCGCAGCCACACCGGAATGACGAGTTCGCCCATTTTCTTGCGGTCGGAAGTAAATTTGACAAGCGGGATGACGGCAAACGACAGCTGCAAAGAAAGAATAACCTGGCTAAGAACGAGCAAATCGGTAGCGCCTTTTTCGCCGGAAATGGCGATCACAATAACGGCGGGTACGATCGCGATCATGCGCGTAATCAAGCGGCGCAGCCATGGGGTTAGCCGAATATTCAGGAAGCCTTCCATCACAATTTGTCCGGCTAGCGTTCCGGTCAAGGTAGAGTTTTGCCCTGAAGCGAGCAGCGCGACTCCGAACAAAATGCTGGCGGCGCCGGTTCCAAGCATCGGGCCCAACAGCTTATAAGCGTCTTGAATTTCCGCTACTTCTTGGCCGGCCGAATGAAACGCCGCGGCGGACAAAATGAGTATAGCGGCATTCACGAACAAAGCGAGCATGAGAGCAACCGTCGAATCAATCGTTGCAAAACGAATGGCCGAGCGCTTTCCTTCCACAGTCCGTTCGTAGTCACGGGTTTGGACAATGGAGGAGTGCAGGTACAAATTATGCGGCATCACGGTTGCGCCAAGAATGCCGAGCGCGATGTACAGCATCGCAGGATTCGTCACGATCTCGGTTGTCGGGATAAAACCTGCGGCGACGGCTTGAAACTCGGGTTTTGAGAAAATCATTTCAAATACAAAGCAGATCGTGATGACAGCCATCAGACTGATGACCATCGCTTCAATATAACGGAAGCCCTTTTTCTGGAGCATAAGTACGATCAAAACATCAACGGCAGTAATAATTACGCCGTATACGAGCGGGATGCCGAACAATAAGTTCAGGGCGATCGCCGCGCCGATCACTTCGGCCAAATCGCAGGCTGCAATAGCCAATTCGCATAAAATCCAAAGAACGAATGAAACAGGTTTGCTATAATGATCCCGGCATGCTTGCGCCAAATCCCTGCCCGTTACAATGCCCAGACGGCTGGATAAAGCCTGCAGCAAAATCGCCATCAAGTTCGATATTAAAATGACCGAAAGCAGCGTGTAGCCGAACTGCGATCCGCCGGCCAAATCGGTTGCCCAGTTGCCGGGGTCCATGTATCCGACGGCCACAAGATAGCCCGGTCCTATGAAAGCAAGCAGCTTACGAAAGAAGCCGGCCTTTTTCGGCACTGCCAAGCTTTGGTGCACTTCAGGCAAACTCGGCATAGGTGAATGTCGTTTCCATCCGCTTGACTCCTGTTTTTCAGTTTTGTAAGCCACTTCCATGTTGAATCCCTTCTTTCTCTCGACCAATAATGTTGTCCCCGGGAAACTTTCTATGGTCATTATACTACACATTTTCAATTTATGCTACAGGCAAAAACTTATGTGAATGCGAAAAAAAGTTTCCCTATGGAAACATTATTGATCTCGACAAAGGCGATCTCAGCAATGAAGCTCAATACGATCATATGAAAGGAACTGTGTTGATGTGCGAGCGGCAATTTCCTTCTTTCAAAAAGAAGGATTTCTGATGAAAAGTGCGAATATACTATACCAGTTATCTTTGTATATTCACTAAACAAACAAAGGTCGTGCAATTGAACATGACTGCACGCTTTTCCAGGAGGTATTGGCTATGCCGTATTTTTTAGGGTTGGATTTGGGAACTTCCGCGGTTAAATGCATTCTTGTCGATGACTCCGGCCGGGTTATCGCGAGCCACAGCGTCGAATATCCGCTGCAGCAGCCTCATCCGGGATGGGCCGAGCAGCATCCGGAAGATTGGTGGAACGGCACGGTGCAGGGCATCCGTGCCTTACTGGACAAGACCGGCATCCCCGGCAGCGAGGTAGCCGGAATCGGCTTCTCCGGCCAGATGCACGGGTCGGTGTTCCTTGACGAAGCGCAGCAGGTCATCCGGCCTGCGCTGCTGTGGTGCGACCAGCGCACGGCGGAGCAGTGCGCTTATATCGAAGAGGCGGTCGGCAAAGACGAGCTTGGCCGCCTCACCGGGAACCGGGCGCTGACCGGCTTTACAGCGCCCAAAGTCATTTGGCTCCGGCAGCATGAGCCGGAGCATTACGCGCGCGTGCGGCACCTGCTGCTGCCGAAGGACTACGTCCGGCTGCGCCTGACGGGCGAGTACGGCATGGACGTCGCCGACGCCAGCGGCACGCTGCTGCTGGACGTGGCCGGCCGCCGCTGGTCGCAGACCGTGGCCGAGCGGCTCGCCATTCCGCTGGAATGGCTGCCGCCGCTCTTTGAGTCCGGCGACGTAGCCGGCCGGCTGCTGCCGGAGGCAGCCAGCCTGACCGGGCTGGCCGCTGGCACGCCGATCGTCGCCGGCGGCGGCGATCAGGCCTGCGGCGCCGTCGGCGTCGGCGTCGTGCGCCAAGGCATCGCGTCCGTGGCGCTCGGCACTTCCGGTGTCGTCTTCGTACACGACGACACCTATCAAGCCGATGAAGCGTACCGGCTTCATTCGTTCTGCCACGGCGTGCCGGGCAAATGGCACCGCATGGGCGTTATGCTCGCCGCCGGGGGCTCGTTCCAGTGGTGGCGCAATCATTTTGCGCACGAGGAACTCGAACGGGCGCAGCAGGAAGGCAAGGACGTCTATGAAATTTTGACGTCCGAGGCAGCGACCGCTCCCCTTGGGAGCGAAGGGCTGATTTTCCTGCCCTACTTGTCCGGGGAGCGCACACCGCATCCCGATCCGAAAGCGCGCGGCGGCTTTATCGGTCTCAACATGCGGCACGGCAAAGCCCACCTGACCCGCGCCCTTCTCGAAGGCATTACCTTCGGGCTGTTGGATTCCATGCAGCTTATTAAGGAGTCCGGTATTGAAGTGACCGAGCTTCGCGTGAACGGCGGAGGCGCAAGAAGCCCTTTCTGGCGCCAAATGATCGCCGACATCTTCGGCATCCCCGTCGTCACCGTTAATTCGACCGACGGACCGGCTTACGGCGCCGCCATCATGGCCGCATCCGGCGTGCTCAACGAAGACATCACATCCCTTTGCGACAAATGGATCCAAATCGTCGACCGCGTCGAACCAAACGCCGAAAACCACCGGCAATACGAAACTTACTACCAAATATACCGCAGCTTATACGGAACTTTGAAAAGCACTTTCCATCAATTAAGTGACTTGGTTCAGCAATAAGAATATCACAGCCCTTGCCTAATTTGAGCAAGGGCTTTTTTTACTAAATCTTCTTTTACAATTGTCTTGTTTCATGTACTATTAATAGATACACTCGTAAAATTAAGGAGAACTAGATGGTACAGGACGGAAAAAGAAATTACCTTATTATTTTAATTGTTTACATATGCGCAACCGTACCTACCTACTTCACTTTAAACAAGTTTATGGTCGTATATGTTCCGTTGTTGACGCTTACATTAACTATGTACCTTTTGCGTAATGAATATGTAAATCTGAGCATTAAAGAAGTTTTTTCGAAAAATTCCTTAGGCAAGTGGATACAAATAGGCATTTTAATCCCACTGACATTAGAAATTGCATTTAATTTGTTTATAACAAGCACACAAATATCTGTCCCCCATCAACTTATGCTTCAATACCCGATAATGTCTGTACATATGCTGCTAAATGCGCCAATTGTCGAGGAAGTTGTTTTTCGAAAAATTATATTTGGCCAACTCTCCAAAAGAACGAATTTCTACATTGGTTCTTCTGTCAGTTCATTACTTTTTGGCATGCTTCATAATGATTGGCAAGGTTTTATGCTTTATTTCATGATCGGCGTCATTTTCTGCCATATATACAAAAAAACAAATTCTATCATACCTTCACTGTTAGGCCATTTCGTACTGAATTTAATTTTCATATTGAACATATCTTCGCGTATGTAAACAATATGGTATTAAAATTAGTCGATTTTTGTCGTAATTTGTAGTATATTAGTACTATATTACTAATTCGTATATTAAGGCACACGTTTAGCAAAGAAAAATAGTTATTTGAAGCATCGAAACTTAATAAAACAAAATCAAATATTGAAATGACGGTGGGTGCCATTATGAATTTTGCGATAAATATCTTGTTTTCCTTTATCGAATTTTTGGCGGGTCTATCGTTCGCAGATGTTTTATTTAGATTGCCGATTGAAAAGAATAAAAGATTGAAGCATGTCATTATTTCACTTTTTCTTGCTGTAGAATCTGCTTATTTCTCTACATATTGGCACAATGCACTAATCACATTCATGTTCACGCTATTTTTATGGGTCATATCATTGGTTGTATTTTTTCAAATATCAATATGGTTCAGCATGCTGATCGGTATTATTTCAGGTCTTTTGGGCGTTGGCCTAGAGCTAGTCGGATTTATGATCGGTAATTTGATTACAACCGTAAATTTACATGAAATAACCGAGCTCACCAGAAATGTAGTTCTTTTCTCTGCCGCAGCTGCGCTTTACTCAGCTTCATTTTTTCTTAGCCGTAAAAAGTTCGGATTTCTGATTCCGAACATATACAGCAATCCGCCTCTGAACAAATTATTTTTTATTGTTTCTTCTTGTATGCTAGCGTCACTAATGGTAGCTGTGTTTACTACATATTTGTATACTATAGATATAGGAATCTTCCATTTTATCATTGCAATTTGCCTGTTGATATGTATATTTTTTATTGTCTTCTATTCTTACAAATTCAATAAAAAATTGTTAAAAGACAAATACAACAGAAACGGAAATACTACATGGATATAGTGAACAAATGGATTTATCAAATTGCCGATTATTCTGTAAAAAACAATCCTCAGTCGCCTTCCAGAGAAGTAATTGTTTTTGTTTTTCAGGTGCTGGCTAACATTATTGTCAGCTTTATGGTGACTTTAATTGTTTGTAGTTTTACGGGTCATTTCAAGCAAGCACTTATTGTTATTGCTTCTACAATAATCATCAAGATGTTTATTGGAAGCTTGCACTTTAAATCTGTTGTTTTATGCATGATTTATTCGTCTGTTGTCATGATATCCTTATCACATATAGAAATTTCCAGTTTCACTTTGAAATGTGCACTATCTTTGATCGCTCTAATTTCAGTATATCTATATGCTCCCAAAAATGTTGTCGTATTTTTCAAATTTTCTCAAGAAAAAATTAAACATTTAAAGTGGATTGCAATAGTTCTCATTTTATTAAGCGTATTTTTTCCAACTCCTCTTGTTATTGCTACTTTTATTTATCATGCTATTTCTATCACTCCTTTATTTGATAAGTTATTTAAACTCGTGGAAAGGAGGACAAATATATGAAAAAACTCGCGTTAGGCGCAATCTCTCTCGTAGTCGCAGCTGTAGCTATGATCGTACCTTTGGCTGGCCCTTTGAGTTGGACAGCAAACTCCCCAGAAATTCCACAAGAACTAAAAGACAAATGGACCAAATGAAAAGAAAAAGGACTATCTCCGGAAACAAGCTGGAGATGGTCCTTTTTACGTTCTCGTTTAAAAATCTTTCTGGTTCGCTTTTGCCCAGTCTGCCGTGAACTTCTCGATTCCTGCATCTGTCAGCGGATGCTTCATCATGCTCTCGATGATTTTGTAAGGCACTGTCGCGATGTCCGCTCCGAGCAGTGCTGCTTCAATGACGTGTGCGGAGTGGCGGACGCTTGCAGAAATGATTTGGGATTCGATTTTATGTACCTGGAAAATTTGGCTGATTTCTTGAATCAGATTCATTCCGATCTGGTTGATATCATCAAGCCGGCCGATAAACGGCGAAACGTAGGTGGCGCCTGCACGTGCAGCCAGCAATGCTTGCGTAGAGGAGAAAATGAGTGTCACGTTTGTCTTGATTCCCAGGCTTGTGAAGATCTTGGTTGCTTTCAGGCCTTCCGCTGTCATCGGAACTTTAATGACGATGCCTTCGCCTAATGCAGCAAGCTTTTTCCCCTGCTCGACCATCTCAGGCGCTTCAAGCGATACGACTTCCGCGCTGATCGGGATATTGCCTACAATTCCGATGATTTCTTTGAGCGTTTCAAAGAAATCTCTTCCTTCTTTTGCTACGAGCGATGGATTTGTCGTAATCCCTGAAATGACACCAAGTTCAAAGGCTTGTCTGATTTCACTTACGTTTGCTGTGTCGATAAACAATTTCACTGTTCTCCACCACCATTTTTCATAATATATAGGCACAAAAAAAACCCGCATATGCCGTCCGGTTTTGGCGTTTCAAACCCGCTCTCGCAGGTGGGTGACCGCAGAATCGTTTTTGAAGTCCCTTTTCGAGGGCATGACAGCCGCGCTTCTATATAGGTCTCCCTAGAAACAGTCATTGGTTCAAAACAACTTAAAACCGAGACGTACATCGCAGGATTCTTTTGTAGTTCTTATTATAGTCCCGTACCCGCGGTTTTTCAACTGGTAGGTTTACTATTTAGTCTTCTCATTTTTGTCAGGATTATGCATTTCTTCCGCCGTATTTGAAAGGGCTTCCGGTCCCTCTTCATTCTCAGTCTGCTCCTGATTTTGCTGCGCTTTTTCCTCCAGCTCCTGCTGCTTCATTTGCAGCTTCGTAAAGCTGCGGTTAAACTGCCAAAAAGAGAAGGTCGCCATAACGCTGCCCATAAAAAATACGACAAGGAAAAAGTTCATCTTCGTTAAGCAAATATACAAGATAGCTCCGTTGCACAGGATCAGCACAATGGAATTGATCGGGCTGCCGATCGAAATCAGAATGGAGTTCTTCACGATTTGCAGCACTTTCATGTGAAGATGCACCATAATTGAAAAGAAATTGAAGATCGCGATGGCGATCACTACCGAGAAGGCAATGAACAGAACGGACAGCAGCCGAAGCGAACTGCCTTGTGTGATGTAAAAGCGGTAGTTCACGATAATGATCGCGATAACGATAATAAAAATAATTCCGCCAACCATGCTTTGCACATAGTTTTCTTTATAGCCGCGGAAAAATGTTTTTAGTAGAGGCACATCCTCTTCCCCGGTAACCCATTTCCGGGCCACAGTGAACATTGCAGCCGTAGCAGGAAATAAAGTAAACGGTGCCAAAATAGCTATTATGGGAAGAGTGGAAAACAATGCATCCGGAGATTGACTGATCAACCCCATAAATCCAAAAAAGAAAACCGGCACAGAGCACAAAATCCAGAGTATGTTGATCACCGATAGCCGCATGATCCATTCTGTTATTCTGTACAAACCACCCATAACTCCTCTAAACTCCAAAACTGCGCCCTCCTTAGCGGTTGTAATGATACCATTATAGCCTATTTTCGTGTGCATAGGTAGCCGTTTAGTCCCACTAGGCTTTATGACATATTATAGTATTGTCAAAGATATTTGCTCTAATCACCAGGCAAACTCAATTTTCCTTCAATTATGTAAAAGGCGAGGATCTATGAATGATCTTCGCCTTCCTTTGTTATCGTATTAAAAATTAGTTGTTAACGAGAGTTTCCTCGTTTTTGCGCGGAGTTTTGGAACGATCGCGGTTTCCGCTGTTGTTGTAGTCGCGTCCGCGGCCCGAAGAACTGCGTCCTTCACCGTTGTCGCGATAATCGCGTCCGCCGTCTCTGGAGCCGTAATCCCGGCCGCCGTCTTTACGCGGATAACGCGAGTTGGAGCCGTAGCCGCCGCCTTGACGGTCGTTTCTGCGGTCGCCGGAACCATATCCGCCGCCGCCAACGCGTCTGCCCGAGCTGCGCACGTCGAATTTTTTCTTTCTTGCGCGAATCGGTTCTTCCGGCGTAAGCTCGATATCCACTTCTTTCTTCTCGCCTGTCAGAAGCTTCATGGCTGCGGCAAGCAGATTGACGGAGTCGTATTGCTCCAGCATTTGAATTGCCAAACCTTTGAATTCGGAATGACCTTCATTTTGCATAATGTCAAGAATGCGCTCGGCCGTCATTTTTTGCTTGCCTTCGATTGCGTCAGCCAAGCTTGGAAGCGGCTTTTTGCTAATTTTATGACGAGTTACTTTCTCGATAAAATGAAGATGGTCGATTTCTCTAGGTGTTACGAAAGTCCATGCAGTACCTTCTTTACCTGCCCGTCCGGTACGGCCGATACGGTGAACGTAGCTTTCCGGATCTTGCGGAAGGTCAAAGTTAACGACATGCGTAACTCCGGATACGTCCAGGCCCCGTGCTGCCACGTCCGTAGCAACGAGGACATCGATGCTGCCGTCGCGGAATTTTCTCATGACGTTGTCGCGTTGGTTTTGGGACAAGTCGCCGTGCAAACCTTCTGCCGCGTAGCCTCTTTTTTGCAGCGCTTCGGCGAGTTCGTCGACTCTGCGTTTGGTTCTTCCGAAAATAATCGCCAGCTCCGGCGCTTCCATATCGAGCAAACGGCTAAGCGCTTCGAATTTTTGCTTTTCGTGCAATTCGATGTAGGCTTGATCGATAAGCGGCGCGCTGACTTGTTTTGGAATCACGGATACATGCTCAGGGTTGTTCAGGAACTGCTGCGCAAGCTTCTGAATGTTAGCAGGCATCGTTGCGGAGAACAGCATGGTATGACGCTCATCCGGCACCAGGCTCAAAATGGATTGGATATCTTCCATAAAGCCCATGTCGAGCATTTCATCCGCTTCGTCCAGAATGACCGTTCTCACGTCGTCAAGCTTGATCGTTTTGCGGTTGATATGATCGAGCAGGCGTCCAGGCGTTCCGATAATAATTTGCGGTTTTTTCTTCAGCGCCCGGATTTGCTTGACGATATCCTGTCCGCCGTAGATCGGCAAAGAGCGGATTCCTTTGAATCTTCCCAGCTTTTCGATCTCTTCGGCAACCTGGATCGCAAGCTCCCTTGTAGGGCACATGATCAATGCGGAAATGCGCTCTTCCGTGATGTTGATTTTGTTGACAAGCGGAATGCCGAAAGCGGCCGTTTTGCCCGTTCCGGTCTGTGCTTGACCGATTAAATCGCGGCCTTCCATTGCGAGAGGAATCGTTTTTTCCTGAATCGGGGTGGACTCTTCAAAGCCCATTTCGGTAATTGCGCGCAAAATTTTTGGCTCTAATCCAAATTCTTGAAATGTTTTCAATACATTCAATCTCCTTTTGTACAGGGCAGGCGAATGCCTTGTTTCTTTTTTACCCTTAAGTACGACTTCCTATCCGTGTCTATAGTTTTAAGTGGAATACACTTTCGATTCACATCATCCATGATCCAACCGGCCGCCCTTAAGAATATCTCGAATATTATATCACAGATTGCAAGAATATTTCCAGAGGATCTTTGCTGATGTTAACGAAACCTAACGCATACCCTAAACGTATAACATATAAGAACCTATACGATTAAGAGGAGCGTTTTCTTATGTCCATATTTAAACGAGTGAGCAACATTTTACGAAGCCAAAAACAAGAACCGGCGCCTGCCGCGTCAGCGAATCCCCTCGAAGACGCGCGCGTCGGCGATATTGTTAATGTAGATCTCGAAGAGTACGTAATTTCTGGAAAAGTTGTTTACTTTGACCGCGGATTTGCGCCTCACCGCTACGCATACTATTTGCAAAGCGGCAAAAACATTCAATGCCTGATCGTGGAAAAAGGCCGCACTTACGATTGCTTTATTTGCAGCTTTATCGAGGGCGCGCTCGACGATCCGAACGATGTGCCTTCCCGTCTGGAACTTGACGGAGATGCCGTCTTTGAGCTTGAACATTACCGCGGCGATGTGTCCCGGACGGAAGGAAGCACCGATTTCCGGAGCGGCGACGACGTCATGTTCTGGCGCTATTTCGGACCCGACAACCGATTTTTCTTCCTGCAGTGGCAGGACGGCAAATTCGTCGCCATGGAGGGCGAACGCACTCCGGGCAACCAGATCAAGTTCCTAAAATCGACGCCTTGATACTGCCGAGGCGCGGTTGAATACTTCGGAAGGGAGGGATACCGGTATGAAAAAGTGGACGGCATGGGTCGCATTTGTGCTTATCATATCTCTTCTGACTGCCTGCGGAGACGCGGGAAAATACGTGAAAGACCAATATCCTCTTGTAAGTGTGGACGGTAAGGGAAGCAATCTGCAAAAGGTTTACTCGGTGGAAGGCAAGAACGTTCCCGCCGTCGCAGCCGAGCTGGCCGCTCAAGAGAACCCGAAAGAAAAGAGCAAGGAATCCGAAGATCAGATGTTCCTGCTCTATAACGATAAAGTGATTAACGTGCAAAAAGACCCGAAGGACAGCAACAACACGCTGGTTGAAGTCGACTCGGTTCAATACGCCAAGGAGCATTATGACTCCTCGTTTCTTCAGGGCTTTTTGACGGCGGCGCTGCTGCAGTCGGTAATGGGCGGCGGCTGGTTTAACAGCCACCGCGATTACGATTACCGCGGGTATACCCGGACCCCGACGTACAGCTCGGGAGGCGGCACGACGGCGAATCCGCCGACAACGGATAATTCGAAAGCGAAGCAGCCGACGACGTCAGACCGGACCGGGAGCTTCAAAACGGGTACGGGTTCTTCGGGAAGCACGTCCGGAGTGAACCCGGGCGGGGAGAACAGCGGCAGCAGCTCTACGTCGCGCAAGAACGACGGCTCGACTCAAAACAAGGTAACGAAGCCTTCCGGCAGCAAGCCGAGCACAAGCACGCGTTCAGGCTCTTTCAAAAGGCGTTGATTCATGTACCAAAGCTGCGTCTCTATTCTGAGACGCGGCTTTTTTGCGCAATGAATGATACTTGCTTGATGCCGCATACTATCGTAGAGGTGGTTGTTTTGAAAAAAGCGTTCGACGCTATCGTCATCCTGCTCGGCGCGCTGCTGATCGCCGCGGGCTTTAACCTGTTTCTCATCCCTCACCAACTGCTGAGCGGCGGCGTATCCGGGGTAGCGATGCTGGTCGGATATGTGACGCACTGGAATATCGGGATGTTATACCTGCTGTTTAATATGCCGCTTATCATTTGGGGGCTGCTCGCGATCGGCAAAAGATTCATTGCAATCAGCGTCATCTCCGTCATTATGACGACCTTAATGATGCAGGCCGTGCCGACGAGCTCAATGGCGCAAGCGCCGATTCTCGGCGCTGTGTTCGGAGGCGTGCTGATCGGAATCGGCAGCGGCATCACGTTGAGAACCGGCGGATCCACCGGCGGCTTCGATATTATCGGCTCTATTTTGACCCGCAGATTTGATTTTCCTCTCGGTGCGGTCATCTCCTGCCTGAACGGTCTTGTCATCGTTGTGCTCGGTTATTTGAAGCAGGACTGGGATCTTGCGCTGTATTCGATGCTCGCCATTTATATCAGCGGCAAAGTCGTCGATACCATACATATCCGGTACGTTAAAGTAACTGCCTTTATCGTCACGATGCGAAAGGAAGAGCTTCTCAAACGGCTGCTGCTGCTGGCGCGGGGCGTTACACTGATTAAAACCGAAGGCGCTTATACCCATAAGCAGCACGACATGCTGATGACGGTCACGACGCGCTACGAGCTGGTTGAACTGAAACGGATCGTCAAGGAAACCGATCCGAAAGCTTTTGTCAACATCGTTGAAACGGTCGGCGTTCTTGGAGAATTCCGCAAACCCGGGTAGTTTTTTGAAACCATTGTGAAAGCAGCCTCTATCTACAAACGCAATTTTCGTGCTATAATATGAATTGTAATTTCATATAGTTCTGGTTTGATCACAACGATTCAGGCGTAAGTCATTTTCTAATCTTCTGATTGGAAGGGTGATGCTTGTGGAGACTGTCAAGTTGTCCAGGATTGTGATGAAATTAACGCCCGAGTTGTACCCCTTTCTCACCAGCAATGAGCTGGAATCCGAGATCGTACTGCGGTACGGATTAGAGGCGCTCGACGCGGAAGATGTGATGGAAATTATTCAATTCAGCATTACGGAACACCACAAAGACGCCTTTTACCACTAAGGGCGTCTTTTTTGCGCAATATGCTGCGGATGTTCGAAGAAAATTTGATTTTTGCGGTAAATAAAGTGTATAGTTTCCGGCAAGATCGTGGTATGATAGGATCAGATGAAATTTGGAGGTGTTATCATGGGTGCTTTTTCTCCATGGCACGTCATATTGATTGCAATTGTAGCACTGCTTCTGTTCGGGCCTAACAAGCTGCCTGAGCTCGGTCGCGGTTTCGGTAAAATGTTTCGGGAGTTCAAAGACGCTACGAGCGGAAATAACGGCAACTCTTCAGAAGAGCAGCCGCCTCGCAAAGAGATCAACCCCGCTGAAGTATCGCATTCGCAATCGCAACCCGAATCGGGACAAGTTCAAAAGTAAAGACAAACACCCGGCTTTTCTGCTATCCGGGTGTTTTTGTTTTTTTAGCGCATGTTTCTCCAAAGCTCTACAAATTTCCTCTGTGCGGAAAAACTTGCTTGCATTATAATAGTAACTAGATTGATAGATGGGAGAGGACTTATTCTTCATGGAAATTTTACTCGCTTCGCTAGTGATGCTCTGGGGCAATGTAGCAACCGCAAACCCGAATGCCGACTTTGAACAACTGGTTCAGGCTTCTCTTGATGCCAAGAACGCTATCGTTCAAACCGCGCCGCAGCAAGGAACCGATCCCTTAATTCCCGTCAACAAGCAAGATCCGCAAAAAAACGCGCCGAAAGTAAAAGGCATTTACGCTACCGCTCACAGCGCCGGAGGCAGCCGCCTGAATACGCTCGTCAAATTGTTGGATGACACCGAACTAAATTCTCTCGTCATTGATCTGAAAGATGATTGGGGCTACATAACCTGGGAAACCGGCAATCCCGATCTGGATGCCATGGGCACAACGCAAAAGATTATTCCCGATATGCCGAAGCTGATGGGCACCCTGAACGAACACAACATTTATCCGATCGGACGCATCGTCGTCTTCAAAGACACCTTGCTGGCCAAGAAAAAACCGGAGCTTTCTTTCGTCAATCCTGACGGAACGCTATGGGGCAACGGCAAAAATCCGCCGGACAGCTTTGTCAATCCTTACATGAAAGAAGTATGGGATTACAATATTGCCGTTGCAAAGGAAGCCGTGAAAGCCGGATTTAAAGAAATTCAATTCGATTACGTGCGCTTCCCGGAAGGTTTTGAGAAAAGAGCTGATACTCTCAAGTACACGAAAGATGACCGGCAGCGCATCGAAGCTGTCGCATCCTTTGTCAAGTATGCCAAAGAACAGCTGCAGCCGTTAGGCGTCAGAGTTTCCGTAGACATATTCGGCTATGCGGCTTCCGTTCCCGCAGCAGAAGGCATCGGCCAGGATTTCGAGAAAATTTCGCAAAATGTCGATGTCATCAGCCCGATGATTTATCCAAGCCATTACAGCACCGGCTGGTTCGGAAGCAAGGTTCCGGACGCGGCGCCTTACGCCACCATCAACGGCGCTTCCATCGATACGAACAAGAAGCTGGAAGCTATCGACAAGCTCGGCCTGAAGCCGATCATCCGGCCATGGATTCAGGATTTTACCGCTTCATGGGTTCCGGGCCATATCAAATACGGCAAAAAAGAGGTGGAAGAACAGATTCGCGCCCTTAAAGACAACGGCGTCGATGAATTCCTCCTGTGGAACGCCAATAACAACTACACGCCTGACGTCAATTACTAAACGTCCAATATCAAACACCCTGAACGGCTCGCTAAAGCTTTCAGGGTGTTTTTTGCGCATTATTTCATATTGCCGGGATTCACGATGCGACGGACGCCTCTCATATAAGGCCTAAGCGCCTCGGGCACATGCAGCGAGCCATCGGCCTGCTGATGATTCTCGATAAGCGGGATCAGAATGCGGGGCGAAGCCACCGCCGTATTGTTGAGCGTATAGGCGTACTGCAGCGCGCCGTCGCGATCCCTGTAACGGATGCCACTCCGTCTTGCCTGATAGTCAAGCAAGCTGGAGGCCGAATGTGTTTCTCCGTAATGTTGGCGGCTCGGCATCCACGTCTCGATATCGAATTGCTTATAATTTTTTGCCGCCAAATCCCCTGCGCATACGGCCACGATGCGGTAAGGGAGCTCCAGCAGCCGCAGAATTTCTTCCGCGTGCCCGACCAATTGCGCCAACATTTCTTCGGCGGCGTCCAAATCATGTTCGCAGAACACCACCTGCTCCACTTTGGCGAATTGATGAACCCGGTATAAACCGCGGACATCTTTGCCCGCCGAACCGGCTTCCTTTCGAAAGCAATTGGAAACTGCTGCCAGGCGGATCGGTCCACCGGACAAGTCGATCACTTCCCCCGCAAAATAGGAAATGAGCGGAGCTTCCGAAGTTCCTGCGAGCCATTTATTTTCATCCTTCAGCTCGTACGTCTGATCTTTGCCCGCCGGGAAAAAGCCGGTGCCCACCAGCATTTCCTCGCGAACCATCAACGGAACGTCCATAACCGTGTACCCGCGGTCCGCCAAATAATCCAGCGCCAGCTGCTGAACGGCTCTGTGCAAATACAGTCCCATCCCCTTCAAATAATAATTGCGCGTACCGGCCGTCTTTACACCGCGGGGAATATCGAACAGATCCAGTTCCTCACCAAGCCGGACATGATCTTTCGGTTCAAAATCAAAAGCCGGCAGACTGCCGACAACTTTGACGACCGTATTATCCGCATCGGATGCCCCATCCGGCGTATCTGCGGATATGACGTTCGGCGCCGTAAGCAGCCGATCCCGCAGCTCTTGCTCCAGGCTGCCCATTCTCGCCTCATAACCGGCTAAAATTATGTTCAGCTCCTTGACCTGCGCCTTGGCGAGCTCAGCCGGCCCGGT
The DNA here is from genome assembly GCF_056120505.1 of Paenibacillus sp. sgz302164. NCBI lineage: Bacteria > Bacillati > Bacillota > Bacilli > Caryophanales > Paenibacillaceae > Paenibacillus > Paenibacillus sp. sgz302164. The sequence continues at coordinate 362,819 of NZ_JBVYOL010000001.1, forward strand.
TTGCTTCCCGGCGAGCAAGCCCGCTATGTCGGCCGACAGCTTGTTGCGCCTGGCGCGAAGCTCCTCCACATGGACGAGCAGCTCTCTCCGCTCGTCATCCAGGGCAAGCAAAGGCTTGATCGGGAAGTCCATACCCCTGCGCTTCGCAGAAGCCGACAATTCCTCCCGATGTTTGCGAATCCATTTCATGTCCGTCATGTACACCGCTCCTTTTCTAAAAAAGACAAAGAACGCTCCTCTCCGATTGGGACGAGGAGCGTTCTGCTCGCGGTGCCACCCAACTTGATGAACAGAATCGCGTTCTGTCATCCGCTTGGTTTCCGCGATAACGGGCGGTACCGGCTTATTTAGAGAACGGCATGAATGCGGCTGCCGTTCCGGTCATGAGCGTCTCCGAGTTGGAAGCTCTTCATTGACATAATGTCGATTTAAAAATGATTAGATTATTATAGCGGAACGCTGCCTTATTTTCAAGCTTGCTGTTGCTTATTAGTCAGTCGTTTATTGGGACAAACGTTGAGCCAACTCGTACAATTCCGTATTAAACTGCCGTTTCGTATTGACTACAAGATCGATGTCCGTCGCTACCAGTTCGCCCTTGATGACGCCGCATGCTTTGGACGAGTCGCCTTCCATCAGCTTACGGACGGCAAAGTCGCCGAGCTGGCTGGCCAAAATGCGGTCGTTATGCGTAGGCGTGCCGCCGCGTTGAATATGACCGAGCACCGTCACGCGCGGTTCGATGCCGTTGCGGTCCGTAATTTGCCGGGCGATGCCTTCACCGGTTCCGGCGCCTTCCGCAACGAGGATGATGCTGTGGCGCTTGCCGTGGGAGAAGTTCTCCTTCATCCGGCTCGCCACTTCATCGATGTCGAATGGCACTTCCGGAACGAGAATCGTCTCCGCTCCGCTGGCAAGACCCGCATACAGCGCGATCTCTCCGCAATGACGGCCCATTACCTCGACGACCGAAGAACGCTCGTGGGAAGTCATCGTGTCGCGCAGCTTGTTGATCGCGTCAACAACGATGCTGACAGCCGTATCGAATCCGATCGTGAAATCGGTGAACGGAATGTCGTTGTCAATCGTTCCGGGCAGCCCCATCGTTTTGATGCCGAGCTTGCTGAGCTTGTTCGCTCCTTGATAAGAACCGTCTCCGCCGATGACCACCAGACCGTCGATGCCCCGCTTGCGCAAGTTTTCGGCGCCGACCTGTTGGCCTTCCAGCGTCAAAAACTCCTTGCAGCGGGCCGTTTGCAATATCGTTCCTCCGCGCTGGATAATGTCGCCGACACTGCGCAAATCCATTTTGCGGATGTCATCGTTGATGAGTCCGCTGTACCCGCGCTGGACGGCATATACATCGAGCCCGTGGAACAGTGCGCTCCTGACGACGGCGCGAACGGCCGCATTCATCCCCTGTGAGTCGCCTCCGCTTGTTAATACTGCTATCGATTTTACTGCTGACATTTCTTTTCCTCCTCCGAATTATCCATCTTTCATGATGTCGTTCTTATATACATGCTATTTAGCCAGAAAAATAACCGGGTGAGCGGACTATTTTTCATAAGACGCCTGGATATTTGTTGCACTTGCCGCTGGCTCCTAACCTTCGGATCAGACAAATAGAGGGCAAGCAAGCCCTCAATTATCATACGATGAAATCGCGGATGTTCCAAGCACAAAATTTTATCCCTCGCTTCCTGGGCAATGAACGCAATGCGCTCCACAGTTGCGTCCATCGAAGCGTAATAGCTGCAGAAGTTCAGGTCCCCGCCTGCCAGATCCTCTTCCTGATCGATCAAATAATCGAGCAAAATGTGCAGCCCGCACACATAAGGAAAGTACGCCTCGCGAATATGTACGACCTCTTCCCGCTTCAAGTGAGGCTCGCAGGCAGCCAGAAAAAACATAAATACGCCGAGCGTAGATCCGGTTGCGGCGGCAAATTCATTCCAGTCCAATTGTCCGTAATCGGCCCGGTGCTTGTCCCACCAGCCCAGCAGCTCGGACTCCCGAAGATCTTTGCGAATATGCTTGTACACCTGCAAATCGCAATACAGCCCGACGAGCAGCCGAATTTGATCGGCGGCAAGCGAATAGGAAGGCAGCAGGCAAATGCACGATTGGCACGTCTTGACCAGTTCGGACAAGTATCCCCCGTCTTCTTTCTCCTTGCGGAAAGCATAGTAGTCGTGAAGCGGTGCCGACGGGTCAATCGCATCCAGCATCGACTGGTGCAGCTGCCGGAAGTCTTGGGGATCGAGCGATGTGCTGCGGTCGCACAAATTGTCCAAATAATCGCTGATCGTCTGGAAAGCGACAATTAAAGGAATTAAAATATGCCGCATCGGCAGGTTGGCTGCAGCGTACACGGCTCCGCCCTGACAGTGAAACCGCTTGGCGGCAATGCTGGCCATAGCTTGAGTACGCAGTTCCTGATCGGGAATTTGCCCGGCGGCTTGCCGCCAAATCGCGAGCTGGCCTTCCACCTCGGGCAAGATGTACCTGTACACCCTGGTCATCAGTTTGAACGGCCCTTGCGGAACTTTCCTCTTATTTCTGTCCAATTGCTTCAAGCAAACTTCCTCCACAAATTTGTTCATAGCCATACTGCAGCAGCAGCTGCATTTCGTAACGCTGGATGTGCCTTAGCCAATCTTCGACAGTCGGGTTCTGCACATGCGCCACCTGAAGCTCGACCGCGTCGGTGAACACATACGGATTCCATACCGGCGAAGTAATGAGCACTTCCAGCTTACTTCGCAGCGCCTCATTTTCCATTTCCGCCAAATCTTTCAAAGCCAGATGATTCCTTACACAATTCGTAAGCTGGGTAAAAATAGGATGATGGCCGGCATCGTTGAACCAGTACTTCGCATTGCTGTAATCGCCTTCCATACGGTGCATCAAGCCGTGCCAGTAGCTTCCGGTAGCGTTCGTAATTTCCTGGGCAATATCGTGCGATTTGTCGAGACTTTCATTCAGCAGATGAAGGCCGGCTTTGATCGCCGGTGCGTATGAATCCTTATCTATGTGTCCTTTGGTAATTTTGTCCAATAATAACGCTTCAATACGCGTATCCAGCTCCGCATCCCACATTTCTGTCGGATAAAGAGATGGGAGATGCTCCAGCAACGGCTTCGCAATCGAGTCCAGCCAATCTTCTTCCGCTTTTTTGCTATGCATGTAAGCTACTCCTTCCTAGAACCAGCCTTGTATGAGAGGAAGTTTGCCAAATCCTGCTTCGCGGAACTGATTGGTAAATATTTCCAATCCCACAAACAAAATAGGCAAACATGAGCTTGGTAAACATAAATCCGCAGATGGGCACGCACGGGCGATCGTCCGCCGCCATTTTGGCCGTTACAAGTGCACTTTCGTTTCCAGATCCTGATTGACCCTGAACCAGAGGTGCAGATCGTTGATCGTGCTGGCTAGCTCCGCGATCTCCGAATTCAGCCGGCAGGATGCGGGAAAATCGTCTTCCTGATCCAGCTTGTTTTGCTTCACAATAATGACCGCCTCCAGCTTATGGATCCGGTCAGGAATATAACCTCGAATCTGCTCCCATCGAAGCAATATGTGCGAGCGCTCCTCCGGCGTATAGGTCTCCCACTCGCTCTCAAGCGCAGGGATTTCAATACCCAGCCGCTCATCGTATCGAAAAAAGCAATCCATCGTCGGTCAAACCCTCCTTGCAGAAAAACTGGCTGCATATCGCTGTTCACGTTCTTATCTTTAACTGTAACACTTCAAGCTCCCGGCTTCCAGTCAAATTTGTGTGTCAACCGGATTTCATTTTCTGCTATACTAGAATAACGTTTACAAAGGGAACATATGGTTAGGAGAGATCAAAGATGTCAGCTACGTCGCAAAGCAATTCGGTCACATGGAAACAGCTCAGCTTCTTTTTTTTGCCGCTCGGCCTTTCTGCAACGCTCGTTACCCTTTCGCACGTCATCATTAACAGCACGCTGGCAAGAGCCGCCAACCCGGAATTTATCATTGCCAGTTATGCCCTGCCTTTGAGCCTGCTGGGTTTGACGGAAAAGCCCGTCGTACTGCTCAGACAGACCTGCTCGGCCCTGGTGCGCGACAGAGTCTCGTTCCGCGCCATGAGTGCGGTGAGCGCGTACGTATTTGCCGGCATCCTTATAATCGGATTGTTCATTTGCTACACACCTATTGGGGAATGGGTGTTTCTTTATTTATTCGGGGTCGAAAACGAATTGCTCGGGCCTATCATCAGCGTGTACCGGATTTTGATGTATGTGAGCATTTTCTCCGGCTTGCGCTGCTTGTTTCACGGCATCATCATTTTCAATATGCGGACCAAATGGCTGACGATCGGAATGGGGGTCAGACTGCTCGCCATGTACTTGCTGTCGCTGTATTTTATCGCCACCGATCAAGTGACCAGCGGCCGGGTCGGCGCCATCATTTTCCTCGTCGGCATGATGATCGAAGCGGCGGTCAGCATCTGGGAAGGCGGCTCCCTCCTGAAAAAAGTAATACCCGAGAAGGCGCCGCAGCATCAAATCGAAACGAAGAAGCAAATTTTCGGCTTCTATAGACCGCTCTTGTATTCATCATGCATCGCCGTCATTATCGGCCCCGCCATCAATGCGATGCTGGGGAAAACGACTCATATTCATTTGGCTATCGCCTCGTTCGCCATTGCAAGCAGTCTGTGCCAGCTTGTAATGAGCTTTTTTTCTTATATCCATCAAATTGTGTTGAACTTTTACCGAAAAGATCCGGCAACCGTTTTTCAGTTTTCGCTCGTGCTCAGCTTTATACCCGCTTCGTTAATTGCCGTGCTTGGCTACACGCCTCTCGGGCCTTGGTTTATGACCCATATCATGGGGGTTAACGCCGAGCTGATGGAGGCAAGCCTTAGCGCGCTGCGCGTTTTTATGATCATGACGCTCGTATTTCCCTGGCTGGATTACGGGAACGGGATTATTATGCTGAGGGGGCAGACGAAAGTTATGGTCGCCTCCCAATCCGCCAACGCAATCATTACCGTGCTGACCTTGATCGCGGCGGTATTGTTCACTCCGGAGTGGAACGGCGTGATCGGCGCTTTGGCGCAGTCCGTCGGCATGCTGGCGGAGCTTGCGGTCGTTTTGTACATGCTCAAGAAAACGGCTCCCGGCGATACGCCCTTGGGCAAAAAAAATATTTTAACGAAATCGAGTGATTTGCGTCTATGATTACGTCTATGTCTATGAAGTCCAATAATTTACTGTTAAAATTGTTCACGTTTTCCTTCTTTATGACGATGGGGATTGTCGTCACGTTTTTTCCGCTGTACTTCGATTATAAAGGCTACAGCAAAATCCAGATCGGCGTGCTCTATTCGATCGGCCCGATGATCGGCATCGCAGCCAACCTGCTGTGGGGATTCGTGAGCGACAAGTATCAAACCGTCAAGAAAATCATGATCATTCTGATCGTCGGACAACTTCTCGCCTCCGTATTCGTCTTCACTTCGGAATGGTTCGCGCTGTTGTACGTATGCCTGGCCTTGTTTTTCTTTTTCCAGCAGCCTGTGAACTCTCTCAACGACAGCCAGTTGATGCTTCACGTTCAAACGAGCGGGGCAAGCTATGCTTCGTTTCGGATATGGGGGTCGATCGGGTTTGCTTTTGCCGCGTGCTTTTTCGGTTTGCTGCTGAAAACTTACGGTTCGGGCCTGATGCCTGCGCTCTGCGTAATGACGATCATCGCTTCTCTCGTACTTGCCATCCTGCTCAAAGATGTCCGGAGAAACGGCAAAAAGATGGAGTTCGGCGGGATGGTCCGCATCATCCGTTCGCGAAGATTCGTCTGGTTCCTGACGCTCATTGTCGTGATGTCGGTCGCGCATCGCTTTAACGACGGATTTTTGGCGCTGTATATGCGGCAGCTCGGAGCTTCCGATTCGATTATCGGCTATGCATGGACGGCGTCGGCGCTGAGCGAAATTCCCGTTTTCTTCTTTCTCAGCAAGCACGGGCACAGGTTCAAGGAACTGCCACTGCTCGCTTTCGCGGGCATCGTGTATACGATTCGCTTCCTGATGATGGGCTTTGTGCACAATCCGACATGGATTATCGGCATACAGGTGCTTCACAGCCTGACATTCGGCATTTTTCTGTTTACGGCCATCCGCTACTTGCAGCAAATAATCCCAGACGAATACCGCGCTTCCGGCCAGGCGATCTTTGCAACTACATGGTCGAGTGTCGCAGGGATCATCAGCGGAACGTTCGGCGGCTGGATATTCGGGCAATGGGGCGGAAGCACCCTTTATATCGCGGGAGCGTGCATGTCGTTTTTGGCGGGAATCGGATTTCTGGGCACGCATTTGCTGCAAAACGACAACATCCCTTCTGACGGTAACATGGCTTCGCAGTAAGTACCGGGGCCGGATTCGTCCGGCATCCAATCACGTAGGAGGTTGATCAAGTGTTAGCCGTTGAACGGTTGTCTCACAGCTTTCGGACCGGTATGGAGGAAACGGCGGTTCTTCACGAGCTTAACTTTCGGGTGCAAAAAGGGGAAATGGTCGCGCTTCTCGGCAGTTCGGGCTCGGGCAAATCGACGCTGCTGAATCTCATGGCAGGGCTGATGAAACCGACCAAAGGAAGCATTCTCATAGCCGGACAAGCGATTGAGCGAATGAACGAAAACCGGTTGGCGGAATTCCGCAGAACTCATATCGGTTTTATTTTCCAATCTTATGAATTAATTCCGCATTTAACCGTGAGAGAAAATGTCGAGCTTCCGCTTGTCTTTCAAAGCTTCGCGCCCAAGGCCAGAAAAGAAAGAGCGATGGAACTGCTGCATCACGTCGGCATCGGCGACAAATCCGAGCTGTTCCCTTCGCAGTTGTCCGGCGGCCAGCAGCAGCGCGTCAGTATCGCCCGGTCGCTTATTACGAGTCCGGCGATCGTATTTGCGGACGAGCCTACCGGCAATCTGGATACGAAGACGGAGACGGAAATCATCGATCTGCTGATCCGCTTAAACCGGGATTCGGGCATCACTTTCGTCATCGTCACGCACGAGCACGAGGTCGCCAGCCGGACGCAGCGCATTTTGCAGCTCCGCGACGGGTATATGATTGAGGACGGTCAGGACGGTGCGGACGGATGAAAATGAAAGATTATGTTCGTCTCGGCTGGGATCAGTTGCAGCGGCGCAAGGTAGTTACCGCCCTGTGCGCGGTCGGCATCGCGATCGGGTCCGCGTCCATTATGGTCGCCCTCGCTTTCGGCGAGTCGATCCAGCATTACAGCCAGAAACAGATGAGCTATTTTTTGAAAACGGACGAAATTACGGTTACCGACCAGTCCGACGATCCGAACAGCCCGGCCAAAATTACGAAAGCGAAACTCGATCTGATCCGCACGTTTCCGCATGTGAAATCGGTGGCAAGCTTTCAGGACTTGCAGCAGTTTCAATTTACGGTCGATGACGGCAAGCAGGGCTGGAATCTGACAATCGTCGCTACGGAGCTCGATACGCTGCAAGATTTTGACGCCAAGTTTCAACAGGGCGGCGTGTCCGACCGCGATAACGGCATCATCCTGGGCTACAGCGCCACGCTTGGCGTTTTGGATGAAAAAGCGCAAAAAGCCCGCGCTAAGCTTTTGCAGCAAAATCCTTCGCAGGAAACGTTCGATACAATAAGAAAAATGGAGACTATTCCGTACCCGCTTTATCAAAAGCAAATCGTCATCAAAAATACGAATTTCCAAAACGACAGCCAGGGCAATACGGGAGCGGCCGCCAAACCTGCCGTCGAAATACCATTGCGCGTAGCCGGGGTGCTGAAAAAACCGGAAGGGCTGCCCGATTACATGCTGTTAGGCGAAAAGTTGGCCTATGTTTCGCCTGAAATGGGCCGCAAAATTTTGCAGATGACCGGAAAAACTTCCGTGAGCAACGCTTACTCCTATTCCAAGGTTAAGGTAAAAGTCGACAGCAGCTCCAATGTCAAAGAAGTGGAAGATCTGATCAAGAAGCTGCGCCTGCAAACCCAATCCAATTTGTACCAGGAAGACCGCATGAAGGGCCAATTCGCGATCATCCGGCTGCTTTTGACCGGTGTCGGCTTATTTGTGCTGCTGGTAGCCTCCATTTCCATCGTTGTCGCCATGACAATGTCTACGCACCAGCGACGCCGTCAGATCGGCATCATGAAAGTGCTCGGAGCAAACTTAAAACAGATCCGCAACATGTTCATCGTGGAGTCGTCTCTGCTCGGCATGCTTGGGGGCACGGTCGGCATCGTGCTGTCGTACTGGGTCATCTGGGGGATCAATCTGATCATAATCAAATTCCAGAGCGGCGGATCGCCCGAACAGGCGGAAATTTTGTTTATCAATTTTTGGATTTTGCCTGTGGGGATGTTTTTCGCCATTTTGACCGGGGTTCTTTCCGGGTTGTACCCTGCCGTTAAGGCGTCGCGGACCGATGCTTTGACTGCGATTAAACGAGAATAGGAAAATAGGAGAATGACCGCAATGAAAAAAAAGAAAATCGGCGCGCTGATCGTCGCCGCCGTCGTGATCTGCGGGATCAGCGGCTTTTTATACATATCCAGCCATCCCGGATCGGCGCCAAACGGCGGAGCCGGCCAAGCCGCTGCCGGCACTCAGCTGCAATTCAAGGTGACTAAAGAAGATTTGAGCAACAGCATCGAAGTAAAAGGGAAATCTTCTTACCAGAAAGAAACCCGAATCTACGCGCCTTTTACCGGCGAAATTAAAACCTGGAACGTATCGGAGGGATCGCAGATAAAAAAGGGCGAGCAAATGTTCGAGCTTGACGCGACGCCGCTCCTGAGCGAAATTTCCTCTCTGCAATCGAGCATCAAAAAACAGCAACTGGAGTCGGAGCTCGCCAACTTCAAAGCTTCCGGCGACCCGGCTTCCGCAGCTTCTACGGTCAGCGAGGCTGAAGCCAGACAGCGCTACGCCGACGCCGAAAGCCTCAAAATACAAAACCGGCTTAACGCGGTAAGCACGGAATCGGCGCAGCTTCAACTGAACAAAAAGCTGGAGAAAGTGAAGCAGGCGGCATTCATGGCCCCGGAAGACGGCATTTTCCTGTTCGACGATTCGGCCAAAATCCCGCAGTCGGTCGAGGAAAGCGTCCGCATCGGCAAAATCGTCGACATCACCAAGCTGCAGCTTGTGAGCACGATCGGCGAGTTTGATGTGTTTCGCATTAAACCCGGCATGCCGGTTCAAGTGAAAGTCGACGCGTTGAAGCAGACGAAGCTGCAAGGAAAAGTGGAAAAAGTGTCCAAGTTCGCCAAATCCGGAACCGATCAAGGCACAGGTTCGGCGCAGTTCGAAGTCACGATTTCGCTGGAGCCTCACGATCAGTTGATCGCCGGGCTCAGTTTGTCAGGCACGATTGAAACCGAGAAAAAGCTCGGCGCTATCGTAGTACCGACGCTGGCCATCCAGCAGGAAAAAGATACATACTACGTCATGCTGCAAACTGCGCAAGGAATCGAACGGCGCGACATCGCGATCGGCATGGAGACGCCGGAGAAGACGGAAGTTCTGCAAGGGCTTGGCGAAGGCGACACGGTTGTGCTCCAGTAGCTGCTGCCTTATAATAAGATATAGTCTTAGTACCAAGTAATAAAATTCAAAGGCGGTTGCACTTTTTATGAGCTATGATGATTTCAAGAAAATTGTTGTGGAAAGACGGAGCATTCGGAACTTTACTGACCAGGAGGTCGCTGTCTCCGATATCCTGGAAATTATTGACTGCGCGCGCTTTGCGCCGAGCGATACGAATTCGCAGACGTGGAAATTCATTGCGATTCGCAATAAAGAAAAGATCAAACATATTGAGCAGCTCACTTGGGACCAACTGCATCTCAAAGCGGCGGAAGCCGAGCAAAAAGGACTGAGCCGCGAAGCCCGGATGCTGGTCAGATCTTTCGGCCCTTACGCTACGGCGTTTGCCGACGCGCCTGTTCTTATTATTTGCCTTGCTACACCGTACGCGTCCAAGTTTCGCGACAAAATTTTCGATCCGATCGCATTGGTCGGCGAAGAAGTGTGGGCTGAGGAAGGCATCAAAAGCTCCTGCCTCGCTGCCCAGAATCTCATGCTGGCCGCTCATGCCAAAGGGCTCGCTACATGCCCGATGACCGGGCCGGTACTGCTCGCACAGGAGCAGCTTCATACTTATTTGGATATTCCGCAGGAATTCCAAATCAACATGGTCATTTCGCTCGGCTACCCCAAAGAGCAGCCAGGCAAAATGCCGCGAAAAGAAGTCGACGAGATTTTGCAAATCATCGACTAAGCCGATCCGGCTTCAGCGTCGACAGCATGAAAAACGCGAACGGGGAGCTTCACCGCATTGTGCGAGTGAAGCTCCCCGTTTGCGGTGCGGCGCTGTTTGACGGCGGTCGGTCGACCACACGGCATGCGGACCCTTGTTTCGCACCGAGTGTGTGCGTGAAGCTCCCCGTACGCGACGCGCTGCTGCATGACGGCGGTCGGTCGACCACACGGTATGCGGACCCTTGTTTCGCACCGTGTGTGCGTGAAGCTCCCCGTACGCGGCTCGCTGCTGCATGACGGCGGTCGGTCTCGAGCACATAACACGTACTTGAGGCAGCACATCCGCTTGACCATGCGTAGAAAACCTGCACAGCCACTCTTCCCCAGCCAACGCCTTTCCTGCACGGTGCGTAGCTGATGTGGGAGGACACAAGGCGACTTGGTAGCGAGAAAGCCTGCAAAAGCGCAGGCTTATTCCTTAAAAAGGGTTCATTTTGGCGAAATCCCTGCAATTGTGCAGGAATTTTCGATGAAAATGAACCTAAGCCCCAGTCCACGGCGAAAAGCCTGCACAATTGCAGGAATTTTTCGTGGCCAGCGTAACAGCCGAGAAAAAAACTGTACTTTTGCAGGTTTTCCTCGCGCAACCTGTGCAACCAGCTCTGGATTATGGCCGTTGGGGATTCTGGGCAGCCTGCACAATCGCAGGCTTTTCCGCCAAACGGATCGCTCATACGAAAACCTGCGCTTTCGCTCACTTTGCAGGTTTTTCGTCTATCTGAACCGCTTATTTTATGGCCCCTACTTCAAAGTAAAGACCTCCTACCGGCTAACCGAACAGAGTGTCCTGCGATTTTCTCAACACTCTGATTGCAAAACGCCGTTCTGCCACGCTACGGTTTCTTCCCCAAGCCGGATGACAATGGATTCACTTCCGTTCAGCAGGTGAACCGTCACTTCTTTGCCCGCTTGATCCACTTGACAAGCCTGAAGCTTGACGGCTCGTTCCTCCTCGCCCTCCGCCGCCGGGATGAATACGGCCGCTATCGCCAAATCTCTCTTCATCGTCCCATTGAAGGAAAGTACTGTCGAGCTTGTTTTGGAACCGTAACATTCGGAAATCCACCCCTCCTCGGCGCAAGCCGCAAAACCGGCTCCCTGCGAGCCGCCGGCGGCCGCTGCAGTCCAGCCGATTTGCAGGCGCGCTTTGGACAGCGTGTCCGTAATTTCGGCGCTGTTGGCGTCGTCCCCGATGTGCAGGCGCGCTTCGGGATGAAGCTGGAACCTCTGCTCGATACGGTGCTCACCCTCGCCTTCCAGCCAATCGACGACGATCAGCACGTCCGATCGTTTGCCTAGCAGCAGCCATCTGCGGTGGCGAACCGGCGCCGCCAAACGCTCGTACCCGTTATGCGAAGCATCGATCAAATGATAATGCTCCGTCTCCGCCCAACGATGCAGCATCGGCTCTGCCGCAGGGCTTCCCCATTGCTGCGTGGCCAGATAAGGCGTTTGGTCCTCACCGTCCACCGTCACCGTATTATGAGCCCTCGTGCTTTTGAAATAATGCCGCCAATAACCTTCTTCATACGTATAGCGCCCCGGATCGACGAACCAGAGACACTGCTTCCACATCCATTCAAAAGCAAGCACATCGGCATGACCGTGTGCGCCACCCATGGAAGCCGCGTCGAAAAACAAGTAGTTCCGCTCGTTTTTCATCACATAGTAACCTGTCTCGGGAAACGCCTTCGATTCCGTACCAGGTGCCGAATGGGCGAACTTTTGCTCAAGCTCCGTAAACTTGTCGGCCCCGATCAACCAAAGCAGTTCCTCGCCGCACCGTCCCATCCGGATGAACCGTTCCTCCTCAAGCAGTACGCCCAGAAACCCAAGTTCCTCCGCCGCATAACCGATCCAGTCCGAATCCCCTGCAGCTGTAGAAGCCAAATCCGGGCGTATGAGTGCTTCGGTAAAATCCCCCATTTTGCCCAGCTTTTCTGCATACCATTCACTTACCGGGTAACCCGTGCGCTGCGCCAGCAAAAAAGGCGTGCCCAGCATGCTGATGCTGCCGTTATGATAATGCGTGGTCAGCTCCTTTTGAATCCCGTCGTTGCCGAATTGATGAAGGATGCACAGCTCCAGCCGCTCCATCGCAATTTGCCGCCAGGACGGGGCATCCGGATGCTCATGGCAAAACGTTCCGATCATGAACAAGCCCTGCATATGCATCGTCGCATGATTGATCTCCGTGCTGCCCCAATAACGGGTTAAATAAGCGGCATGCTCGCTTAGCCCCTGTCGCAGCTCGTCCCGAAAATCTTGGGTCATCGCTTCGCAGCCCTCCATCAGCTTGGCGGCCCAAATCCAGGACTGCACGCGAAGCCCCACCTCCAAAAGCCTCCACGGCCCAGGCTGCTGAAAATAAGTCGCCACCTCATAGCTTAATCCTGCGGGAACCGGATTTTGCTTGCGCCAAGAGCGGATATGCCTCATAAATGTACGGACATACCGCTCATCGCCGGTCAGCAAGTAGGCGATCCCCAACTTTTTCATATACCAATGGCGATTGAGCTCCCATGTGAACTCAAGATCCGCCGTAGGGTTATGCAGCCAATCTACGGGATCGCCCATATCGACAAAACGATCCGCCACCATGGTGAACGGCACCTTAAAGCGGTTGCGGCAAGCTTCTTCCGCATACTCCAGCGTTTCGGCCGCAAGCAGCGGAAATCGGGTTCCGTACAACTCCGCTGCAGCCTGCAGCTCTTCTAAAGTCAAATAAAAATTTCTCATGCCGCTCTCCATCCTCTTCCGGAAAATTGGTCAGGCCAAAGTACAAGTTCATCCAAAATATTACAATCCATGGGCCATCCGCTTGTCCGGATAGCTTGATTTTCATTATAAAGGAATGAATGGAACAGGCAGGAGCGGCAATCCGATTTTTCAGGATGGGTTATTCGGCTTAATTATGCCATACGGGCGCAAACGAAAAGAACCGCCAGAGAACACTCTGACGGCTCAAAAAAGACAGCCCCGGGAAAACCCGAGAACTGTCTTTATTGTTTGTGCTATGACACTATTTATAAGTGGGATACCCCATTAATCTTATAATTTGGTGACGTTAGCTGCTTGAGGACCACGGTTTCCTTGAGTAATATCGAACTCAACTTCTTGGCCTTCTTCTAAAGTTTTGAATCCTTCGCCTTGGATAGCGGAGAAATGTACGAATACGTCGTCTCCACCGTCAACTTGAATGAATCCGTAGCCTTTTTCTGCGTTGAACCATTTTACTGTACCTTTCAAGTGAACAACCTCCTAAAAATATCGCCATCTGTGACGAATACCATAATTATATCACCATCGGTTTTATAAATCAACTTGCAAACCGAGTCTGATCCAACAAAAATGTTTGTTTTATCTACAGTTTGTACTTATACGGCCGCAGGTTTGACGATCGACAAAAGGTGCGTTGAATTCGGTAAAAAGGGAAGGTAAGACGGCTTTCGCCGGACATCGCACCCTGCTTGCGCAAGCTCCGCCATGAGTTCTTCCATCCTGCCGTATTCTTTGGTCTGAAAATTCAACAGCGGATAAATGCGCACTTCGCCTCCGGGCTTGCACACGCGAACCAGCTCTTTGACCGCGGCTAGGTGAAACGCGAAATCGAACTGCGCTTCATACAAAAATAAAAAATGGCTGCATAGCACAAGATCGAATGCCCCGTCCTCAAAAGGAAGCTGCGGCAGCATTGCCGCGCGATACTTGGCTCTGGCTGCCGGATCCGCGTAGTCGGCGAGAAAAAGCTCAAGCGCTTTCTCACGGATTGCCTTATGCTTGTCAACAGACCCGTAATAGTCCCAGTTGTAAACGTCAATGAGCTTTGCCATTTTGGCCGCAACCGTGTGAACTTCATCTCTTCCGATAGCTGCGATCGCTTCAAGGGGCTCGGCGTACATGGGATCTGCCGCTTCCGACAAAATTCCCAGCCCCCCGGACTCCGCAGTAAAAGACGAAGCCCCTCCGGACACATCCAGGACGCGTTTGCCCCGCAACTGCTCCGTTTCCAAGCCGAACATCTTCTCGTACTCCGCGTACGAGCGCGAGGTCACAGCAACCCCTGTCTGCTCATAATAATTGCGCTCTTGCATATTCATCTCTCCTCTGCTCTGCTCAACTCATCTCGACTGACTGCTCCGCTCCTCCCTCTATGGAAGGGCTTGGAAGGATTTTATCATCCTTTCCGCGCTCTTGCAAGCCGCAATTCTTGATTTCGCAACCGCCTTAAGGTATGATGGCATCAACTTATACGATTAGGGAGCAGGGTCATGATAAAAAAACATACGATATACAAGAAAGATAAATGGAACATGATGAATGTCGAAGTTCAAGGGACCAAAATCGTCCTCACGGAAATTTCCGATCAATGGGGGGAAGAATGCCATACCTTTATCGGCAGACCCGCCATGATGCATTGGGCCAAGGAACGGTTTGCGAAAGAGCGGTTTGACGGTACGGAGGAAGAATGGGACGCTATCATGAAGGCGTTTGAGGAAGTGTAACTGTCCGGGCCGATTCCTTTTACGGAAAAAAATGCCTTGACTTCAGGCTTGTCTTCCTTTTATAATGAGCGTATAAATTCATAGTTTCCACTCCAAAGGGGAGTAGCTGCTACAGTAAAGTCGTCAATTCGGGTTCTCATCAAACCCCGGCTTTATTGGCAACGTTCACGTTGTTAGCAAGACCTTTGCCATTTATCTGGTAAAGGTCTTTTTTTGATGGAAGAAGAGCCTTCACCAGATCCGTGGTGCTGGGCTCTATTTATTTTCATCAGAGAAAGCGTCGGCAGACGAGTTATTCTCAAAACTTTCAAAGGAGTGTTTCGTATGGATTGGTTGTCAGTCGGATTTTTGACCTCATTAATCAGCATCGTCCTCATTGACTTGGTGCTCGCGGGGGACAACGCCATCGTCATCGGTATGGTCGCCCGCAATCTGAAGAAAGAAACGCAGAAAAAAGTGATTTTTTGGGGAACCGTCGGCGCAGTCGCCATTCGCGCTCTGGCAACCCTCGCCGTCGTAAGCCTGTTGAAAATTCCCGGCCTGCTGCTGGCCGTAGGAATCGTGTTGCTGTGGATAGCCTACAAGCTGCTTGCCGACAAAAAAAATCATGACGACATCAAAGCCAAAGATAGCATATGGGCGGCCATTCGCACGATCATTATAGCGGACGCCGTCATGGGGCTGGACAATGTCATCGCCGTCGCCGGAGCCGCTCACGGCAGCTTCGCCCTTGTCGTTATCGGACTCTTGGTCAGCGTCCCGATCGTCGTCTGGGGCAGCACATTGTTCATCACCTGGGTTGAAAAATATCCGTCCATCATATACATCGGTTCCGGCGTGCTCGCCTTGACAGCCGGCAAAATGATTACCGGCGAATCGTTCCTCGCCCCGTATTTTGCAGCGAATCCGCTCAGCAAATGGCTGCTCATCGCACTTCTGATCGCTGCGGTGCTTGCCGCCGGGAAATGGTCCAAGGTGGCTGGCTATCTCGTTGAAGTGGGAGACCGCGGACAGCTCAAGCTGCCGAAGGAATTGAGCGAACAAGCCCAGATCGAGCCGGAAGACCGGTTCACGGTAAAGATGGACGCCCGCGGCAAGCTGGTGCTCGTCAAAACCGGCTCCGTCCAAGAACCCG
Organism: Paenibacillus sp. sgz302164; assembly: GCF_056120505.1. Classification (NCBI taxonomy): domain Bacteria; kingdom Bacillati; phylum Bacillota; class Bacilli; order Caryophanales; family Paenibacillaceae; genus Paenibacillus; species Paenibacillus sp. sgz302164. The sequence goes on from NZ_JBVYOL010000001.1 coordinate 378,826, forward strand.
ACGACGGCATGCCGCATGCGGGCTAGAACATAACAGCCCCCTCGGTCCCGCTGTCAACCTTTTGCTTCTCTCAAAACGGCTGAGGCTATCCGGCGAGAAGCGGCCTTTAATGGAATCCGCTGCGTCTTGAGCAAGCCTCCGCCGCCCCCATGGGCTTGACGTGTTGCTCCGTGCTGCTCATATCACCGGGCTGAAAAAGGAATTTGCCTGCGGACAGCGAACATACTTTAAGGAAAAGATATCCTTATTACATTCCAATTACAGACAAGGATGATTCCTTATGACCGAATCAGGCTCGATCCTCACTTTTGTGATCGTTTCCTTCTGCCTGGCGATTATATTGATTATGACAAAAGATACGCTGCCGGCCCGGATGAAAAGAGCCCTGGCGCTGCTTGCGATCGTCATGGTGTCCGCATCGTTCGTGCTCATCATGCTAAGTTTTTTTGGCGTCGGCATGTAAATTTACATCTTTCCAGCTTTTTCTTATAATCATATTTACATAGGCTAACGGTCATACTAGGTGAAAACCATCTTATGGGAATTTGCGTAAGGCAATCCCGAAGGTGGAACTATCCCGGGAGCGTGACCGCTATGCGCTGGATTTGTGTGACTGCGGCCGTGGGGCTCCTTTTGGGCGCCGTGCCTGCAGCCGATTCACCCGCTTATGCTCTGGATTTACCCCATTTTTTACATAAGGACAGGAGGGCTCCGATGAATCAAGTACTGGAACGTAAAGATGTGCCGGCCGAGCACCGATGGAATTTGGAGGATTTATTCCCTAATCAGCAGGCCTGGGATCAGGAATTTCAAAAAGTGAAGGATTCTCTTGGCAAAATCAGCGCCTTCCAAGGCAAATTAAACGATTCGTCGGCTGTGAAGCAATGCTTTGAGCTGGAAGACGAAGTTTCTTTAATGACGGAAAGGCTGTACGTATACGCCAACATGAAGCATCATGAAGATACGGCAGAGTCTACCTATCAGGCTTTATCCGATAAAGCGAAAAAAATCAGCGTCGAAGTGGGAGAAGCGCTTTCGTTCATTTCGCCGGAGATTTTAAGCTTAAGCGAAGATCAGTTGAAAAAGCTGGTCAATGATCCGGCCCTCGCTTTTTACAAAGACACGCTCGATGAAATGATCCGTCAAAAGCCGCACACGCTTTCCAAAGAGCAGGAAGCTCTGCTTGCCCAAGCGGGCAATATGGCCGGCGCGCCGAGCACGATTTTTGGCATGCTGAACAATGCGGATATGAAATTCCCGAAAATCAAAAACGAAAACGGCCAGGAAGTCGAACTGACCCACGGCAGTTACATCCAATTCCTGGAAAATCGCAACCGCGACGTGCGAAAAAACGCTTTTGAGGCCGTATACTCGACCTACCGCAGCCAAAAGAACACGATTGCCGCGACGCTCAGCGCGAACATCAATAAAAACATTTTTTACGCAAAAGCCCGCAAATACCCTTCCGTACTGGAATCGTCCTTGTTTGGCGACAACATCAAGAAGGAAGTTTACACGAACCTGATCAGCACGATCCACGACTCCCTGCCGCAGCTGCACCGTTACCTGAAACTGCGCAAAAAGCTGCTGAAAGTCGATGAGCTGCACATGTACGACTTGTTCGCCCCTCTGGTCGAAGAGTTCAAGATGGACATCACGTACCAGCAGGCGAAGGAAGAAATCATGAAAAGCCTGGCTCCGCTCGGCGACAATTATTTGCGCATCCTGCAGGACGGCTTCGACAACCATTGGATCGACGTGTACGAGAACAAAAATAAACGCAACGGCGCTTACAGTTGGGGCGCATTCGGCACGCATCCTTACGTTTTGCTGAATCATAAGGATAACCTGAACAGCATGTTCACATTGACGCATGAGATGGGGCACGCGATTCATTCGTATCTGTCGGATGAGAACCAGGCTTACCGTTATGCGCAGTACACGATTTTCCTCGCGGAAGTCGCATCTACGCTGAACGAAGCGCTGCTGATGGACTATTTGCTGAAAAAAGTAACCGATCCGAAGGAAAAGCTGTACCTGCTCACCTATTATGCCGATCAGTTCCGGACGACCGTGTTCCGTCAGACGATGTTTGCCGAATTCGAAATGATTACACACGATAAGGCGGAGCAAGGCGAATCGCTCACTCCGCAGGAATTCAGCGAAATTTATTACGGCCTCAACAAGCTGTATCACGGCAGCGACATGGTCGTCGATCAGGACATCGAGATGGAATGGGCCCGCATCCCGCATTTCTATAACAGCTTCTACGTATACAAATACGCGACGGGCTTTTCTGCGGCGACGAGCTTTGCCAAGCAAATTTTGGATGAAGGGCAGCCTGCCGTAGATCGCTACCTCGGTTTCCTGAAAAGCGGAGGCAGCGACTACTCCTTGAATATTTTGAAGCGCGCGGGCGTCGATATGTCGACTCCGGAGCCGATCAAGCAGGCTATGAGCGTATTCAGCTCCCTCCTCGATCAAATGGAAGAACTGACCAAATAATAATTAAAAAGGTTGAAGGCAGCAGCTTTCAGCCTTTTTCTCTACGGAGAGGAAGAGAAGCCGATGAAAACGCAGTGGGTACTGATTTGCATGCTCATTTTTGCCCTTATTACGGCTATTTTTGCCGTAATCAATGTAGGTTCGGTCGAAGTGAACTTTTTGTTCGCCCAGACGAGCGTACCTTTGATCATTGTTATTTTAACGTCCACTCTGCTTGGCGGCTTTATCGTCGGCCTGTTCGGCATCATCCGCCAATACAAGCTGCAGCGGAAAGTCAAGCAGTTGGAGAAGCAGTTGCTGGAAAGCACGGCGATTGCAGCCGCACCCGCAGCGGGAGAAGCACTGCCGGAACAAGCGCTGCCGGAAAGCGCCAGTCCGACGATTCATTAGGAGTCTGCCCGACGGACGCGGAGTTCATCGGACAGACCTCCGAACACAAACAACCCTGCCTCCGGATGCGGAAAATAGGGTTGTTTTGTTTGTATGCGTGAATTACAATGTACAAAGGAACGATGCCCACTTTTGGAAAGCGAGGAAACTCATGACTGCCGTCATTGTCGTATCTATTCTAATCGTATTAGGGATGCTGGGCCTGCTCATCTGGGTCCTGAATAAAGCCTACTCCCGCAAGGACGAATAAATATCGCACCTTCACCATAGCGCAAATAACACCAGAGAAACGGCTCCTCCAGCTAACGAACTGATGGCATTCACAGCATCGTTCGTCATCCAGCGTATGCCGCGGGCATGATCGGCTTTTCGCTCGCAGTGGATATGTTTTTCCATGACTTGTCCGCAGACGGTGCAGCGATACATCACCTGCAGTACTGCACCAAGCCAAGAGTCAGCTAGCGAACCGAGCAGCCCGGAGACAGCGCCAATCCCCGACAAAGCCAGCAGCGGACTTGCGCGGCCGCCCAACAAGTGATGCTGCCCGCCGAACGGTTCGCCGAATCCCGCCAACAGCGCGGCAACCGCCCCAATGAACAAGCCTCCCAATACGGAAGCGCCCAGCCCAAGTCCTGTAATGCCGCCCGAAGTGCCTGCCGCAACCCGTTTGCCGGTAATGATCGAGCGCGGCCGTGCACGGCTTAACCCTCCGATTTCCGTCGCCCAAGTATCGGCGTTAACGGTCGCCATCACACCGACGAACAAAGCCCACCACATCGGATCAGGCCAAATCGCGTTTGCCATGCAAAGCAGCAAGCCCAGCCCTCCGTTGGCCGCAACCTGCCCGGCGTCTCTGCGGCCGCTTTTGGCATAGCCGCTCTCTGCCGCTGCTTTGCGGGCCCGCTTCAGCTTGGACAGCAGCGTGGAAGAGAGGAAAAATGCGATCAGCGTCCCAAACCACGCCGCGTTCCCGAGCGCATACATTACGGTTCCGAGCGCAACCGCAGCCAGGAAGCCGGAGGCGGACAAGGAACGCTTCCAGTAAGCCGCCCCCGCTATAACAAAGCTGCCGGCAAGCCCCAACGCCCACTCCACAATCATGTGCGAATCTCCTTTATTTTCAATATCCATTAATTCATTTACACACATTGTAGCATACGCGCTCATCATTCTGCATGCCAAGAGAGCGCAACCTTTTATTCGACAAAATCTTTCCAAACTTATTGAAACGACGGCAGGAAGTTCGCTGCCCTATGAGGAATATATGTTAGACGACGAAGGGGATGGCAAGGAGGTCACCATGGAACACGAACGATTCGATTCGGGAAGCCGTTTGAAAAGAGATTTGGAGCCGCAGGAGATGCTCCGCGTTATTTTTGATTATGCGGCCAAAATAGCGAACGAAAGAAGCCTGGACAATATGCTGATGCTGATGGCGGATATGGGCCGTGAGATGATCGTCTCCGACCGCTGTACGGTATGGCTTCTCGATAAAAATAAAGATGAGCTGTGGTCCAAAGTCGCCCACGGCGTCGACGAAATTCGCGTTCCCGGAACGGCGGGACTCGTCGGCTACGCGGTTACATACGGCAAAGCGGTATTCATCGACGATGCTTATACGAACGAAGAATACAAACAATTTCTTGTGAACGGCGCCCTGCGTACGGACAAACAAACGGGGTACCGGACCAAAGCGCTTATGGTTATCCCTTTCCGGAATAACGATGGCGAGATTATGGGCGCTTACCAGGCGATCAACAAGCTGACGCCCAGCGAGCAATTTTCCGATAAAGACATGGAATATTTGACGCTCGCCGCCTCGTACGCCGGCAAATCCCTGGAATCTGCGCTGCTTGCGCACGAAATCGAGGAGACGCAAAAGGAAATCATTTTCACGATGGGCGAAATCGGCGAAAGCCGTTCCAAAGAAACGGGCAACCATGTCAAGCGGGTCGCGGAATATTCCTATATTCTCGCGCAGGGGCTCGGAATGAGCACGCTTGAAGCCGAGCTGCTGAAAATGGCATCCCCGATGCACGACATCGGCAAAGTGGCCATCCCGGACGAGGTGCTCAAAAAACCGGGCAAGCTGACGGACGAAGAGTTCAAGATCATGCAATCGCACACTAACATCGGCTATAACCTGCTGAGAAACTCCAAGCGGCCTATTTTGCAAACGGCTGCGATCGTCGCTTACGAGCATCACGAAAAATGGAACGGAGCCGGTTATCCGCAAGGGTTGAAGGGCGAGGACATTCACATCTACGGCAGAATTACCGCGGTTGCGGACGTCTTCGACGCTTTGGGGAGCGAAAGGGTCTACAAAAAAGCGTGGGATTTGGAGCAGATTTTAAACCTGTTTAAAGAGGAGCGCGGCAAACATTTCGATCCGCGGCTCGTAGACGTTTTATTCGAGCAGCTGCCTTCCATTTTGCATATCCGCGCTCTTTATTCGGACACCAATCCGGTTAACGGATCGGATTAATCGCGGTGGCGGCGCGCCAAGTCAGGTCCCGTGCGCACACGTATGCGGCTTGGCAGCACCTGGCAGCCCGGAAACGCGCGAAAAACAACTCGGTCGCCGAGAGCTGACGAATCTGCTTCTACTTGGCATCGTGGAACAGCTGCATTCACGCAGTGCAGTACTACGCGCTGGGCGCTACGCGCGGTGCGTCGCAGAAAAGACTGCAAAAGTCAGCGTGTTGAAAAAGCCGCCCGCCGCCTGGCGGAGCCGGTGTATGCGCGTCAACGCGCGAAAAAACCTGCAAAAATACATCTTTTTGCCGCTTGATGCCCCGCATTCGGGAAATTCCTGCAAATCTGCAGGTTTTCAGCCAACACTTAGGGTTTAGCCGCCCTATGGTGGAAAATTCCTGCACTTTTGCAGGCTTTACCCTAAAACGAAGCGATATCGCCGAAAAAGCCTGCACTTTTGCAGGCTTTTTGAACATTATTAGTGATGTGGGAGCCCCAACAGGCTTTCTAAACGTTATCAGAAATGTGGGGGCACAGCAGACTTTCTAAACGTTATCAGCGATGTGGGAGCCCCAACAGGCTTTCTAAACGTTATCAACGATGTGGGAGCCCCAGCAGGCTTTCTAAACGTTATCAATGATGTGGAACCCCAGCAGGCTTTCTAAACGTTATCAACGATGTGGAGCCCCAGCCGGTGGTGGTCCGGATCGATGGACAGACTGAAGCGGTGGTATTGAGACCGTCGATTGTCGAATCGCGAAAATTTTGCCGTTTTGCCGCTCTGAGTGATTCGAAAGTCTCCAAAATGCCGCTGCACCCGCGTCCCCGAGCCCAAGCCCTTCCGCCAAATTGCAATCGGACTCTATTCCTCTGTCGTTACTGTAATGGCGCCGAACGATTCTTCTCCCCACAGCAGCTCCAGGCGGTCGCCGTTATGTACGGGGCCGACGCCCTCCGGCGTGCCTGTGTAAATAATGTCGCCCTCTCCGAGCCCGAAGTTCCGGGCGATGAAATCGACGATCGTCTGCAGATCGAAAATCATTCTGTTTATATTGCCGTTTTGCACGGTGCTGCCGTTGATCCGAAGCTGGAAATTCGTTTCCCGCAACGCGCCGACTCCCGGAAACGGTCTGAATTCGCTGATCGGCGCAGATCCGAGGAACCCTTTTGCAGGCAGCCATGGGGCTCCTTTTTTCTTGATCACGCTCTGTACGTCTCGAAGTGTAAAATCGATGCCCAAAGCGTAACCGTCCACAAGCTCGTCCACGGTGATCCCCTGCACGTACGACTTGCCGATATGTATGACCAATTCCGCCTCGTAATGAATTTCCCCTTGATTGCCCGGAAGCTGAACTTCGCCTGCGGACAGTTCGACCAAAGCATGCGTCGGCTTCGTAAAAATCATCGGCTGATCGGGAATGTCGTTGCCCAGCTCAGCTGCGTGCGCTACATAATTGCGCCCGACACAGTATACATTGCGGACCGTATTTTTCATCTTGCATGCTCCTCTTTCTATTTTTGGATCACATTGCCCTGCTCGTCAACTTTGATTCGCAGCGTCTTCGATATTTGCGTAAGCCGCTCGAACAGCTTGGCCCCGTCCATGGCATTCATCGGAGTGGGCAGCGCGCCTTTCGTAAGCACCGGCACCAAATGGACGTCACACTGCTTGTCTTTGGAGCAAGACGCTTCAAGAATCGCGGTTTCCCACGTTTTTGAAATATCGTTGGTCGTAAAAACAAAATTGCCCAAGCTGTAAGCGATCCACTTGCCATTGTAATTCTCAAAGCCCTGCATAACGTGCGGGTGGCTGCCGACGACCAGATCGGCCCCGGCATCGATGTAGCGATGGGCCAGATCCTTTTGATTTTTGTCCGGGTTGTCCGCCCGTTCTACGCCCCAATGCGCGACGACGACGACCAGATCCGCCTGTTCCTTGGCCTTCTGAATGGCTTCCACAGGCAGCGTGTAGCTGTAGGTTTCAGCGACGCCCGCATGATCGGGCCCGGCTTTCCATGAAGCCTCCGGAACGACACGGCTAAAACCGAGAAATGCGATTTTCATTCCCTGCTTTTCGACAATGACCGGCGCGTATGCTTCCTCTGCGTTTTTGCCCGCTCCGACGCGCTTCAAGCCTGTCTGGTCCAACGCATCCAGTGTGTCGAGCAAGCCTTCTTGCCCGTAATCCATGACGTGGTTGTTCGCCAAGTTGACGAGGTCGACGCCCGAATCCTTAAGCGCAGGGAGCGCGTCCGGAGACGACCGGTATACGAAATCTTTGGACTGAGCGGTGCCTCGGGTCGTAACGGGCGTTTCCAGATTGGCAATCGTATAATCGGCTTTGCTCAAATAGTCCTTTACGTTCGTATATGGATAATTATAGCCATTTTGCTTTAAAATCTCTTCCACATTGCCGGCCATCATCACATCGCCGACGAAGGCGAGCTTTACAACCGAGCCTGCCGAAGAATCGTCCGGCTTGGCGGAGGCGGCGGCAGAAGGAGCAGCGGAAGCCGCAGGAGGCGGAGATGCGACATCGGCCTTCTGCGCAGGCTGCGCTTTCGGCGCTGCGCTTGCCGCCGTATCGGCAGCAGTTCGTGGCGCAGCCGTACTCACAGGCGTAGAAGCCGCTTCCAATTGCTGCTCGTGAGACGTTCGCGAGGTGATGTAGGCCGCACCTACGCCGACAGCCAAACAAGCCACAGCTGCGAGCGTTAATCCGGCGATCATTTTCATCGGTATCGGTTTGCGTTCCGACGGCCGCTGCTTTTGTTTACGGTGACGTTCAGATCTGGGTATCAAATGAGCATTCTCCTTTCCCATTACAAATTATATCAGAACAAACCCGCTCTGGGTACCGACAACAGCTTGCACTACCACATCGGCGCTCCGATATGTTATAACAGAAAGAGTGGAATCGATCAGAACGGATAAGCGGAAAGGAAACAGGACACTTGGAAAAAATTGCGATCGTATCGGATATTCACGGAAATATGCCTGCACTGGAAGCCGTACTGAGCGATATCGAAAAGCGCGGCATCAACAGAATCATTTGTCTCGGGGATCTTGTAGGCAAGGGACCGGACTCGGCGGACGTGGTTGACCGCATCCGGGAAACATGTGAGACAGTCATTCAGGGGAATTGGGACCTCGGCATCACGTATACGCAGGATTCGGAAATCGGGCTGTGGCAGCAGCGCCAACTGGGCGCTCAGCGGCTCGCATATTTGGAGCAGCTGCCTTTTTCCGTTGACCTGCCGTTAAGCGGCAAGCTGCTGCGTCTGTTCCACGCTTCCTCGAAGAACATCTTTCACAGAGTAAAGCGGAAATCGTCCAAGGAAGAGCGTCTGGCCATGTTTCAAAATACGGAAGCGACCGGAGCTCCGTCCGGTTCCAGAACGCCGGACATCGTCGGTTACGGAGATATCCACGTACCGTATTTGCTGACGATGAAAAACCCTTCCGAGGAACAATCCGCCGGACGGACGGATGATGGGCTGCTGCTGTTCAATATCGGCAGCGTGGGATGCCCCTATGACGGCATACCGCAGGCCAGCTATGCGGTCGTAGAAGGCCAGGGAAGCGGATCGGACGAGCAAACGGGCAGCGCCGCCGGATTTTCCATACAGTTTATAAGAGTACCCTACGATATCGAACGTGCTGTGCGGCTAGCCTATGCGGCGGAGATGCCGGGCGTGCGGAGATACGAGCTTGAGCTCTCCACAGCCTTGGTTCATAAGGACGTCGACAAATGAAATAACCCATCGGACTTCCGCTGCCGGCAGGAGTCTGATGGGTTTTATGCTTTATGCAAAAGCAGTCTACATGTAGCCCGCCTGCTGCTGGACAGGCTGAAACGTATGCAGCAGCGTTTTGGCCGTATGGTCGTTCATCGTCGGCACCTGGTACTGACCCTGCTGATTCATCAGCAGGAACGTGTCGTATGCGTGCTGATTCGCTGCAATCGCCCCATTCAGCAGCATTTGCCGCACGTTCGGGTCGGCGCATTCGAGCGATGCCTGCATGCCGTTTTTGGCGCAGTTTTTATGGCAGACGAGCACCGCGCTCAAAATCTGCTGATCGTTCAACCGCCCCTGCATGCCGGGAGCCGTCTGCGCCGGTTGATGCAGCCCGTACTGGATCTGCTGGGGCGTGGCGCCGCCGAAAGCCTGCATGCCCTGCGCTGCGCCGCCCTGGCGATTAGCCGCACTGTAGTCGTGTGTATAGGCGACCAATTGATCGTAGTGCTGGATCTCCGATTGCAAATGGTTCTGGATCAGATTGCGGACCTGCGGATGCTGAGCCTGCTCCGCATACAGCGAGAAATGATTGATCGTATTGATTTTTTCACACAAAATTTCATGAACTTCAACAGCTTCATGCGCACCGAACGGCATAATTTGATTTCTCCTTTGAGTTGGGGTAGTTTCTAAGGGACGAATAATCGCCAACCGTAACTTCCCCACAATTTGGAAATTATATACATGCTCAGTCACAATTACAGCTTGAAAAGAGGGATTTTTATGGTTCGCTGGCAAGTCAATTTAACCGTGCTTTGGCTAGGTCAATTTTTGGTTATGGGCGGAATGACGATGATTATGCCGTTCCTCCCTCTGTATTTGCAAGAAATGGGGATGCAGGACCCGCACCAGGTGGCGACTTGGGCCGGCATTATTTTCGCAGGCAATTTTGTCACCTCGTTCCTGTTCCAACCGATTTGGGGCGGTTTGGCGGACCGTTACGGCCGCAAGGTCATGCTGCTCCGTTCCGGCTTCGGCATGGCCGTCGTCATGACTTTGATGGGCTTTGCCACCAGCGCCTGGCAGCTGTTGATTTTGCGGATGCTGAACGGAACGATCTCCGGGTATGCGCCGGCCGCCGTCGCGCTGATGTCCACCAATACGCCCAAAGATAAAATGGGCTTCGCCATGGGAACTTTGCAATCCGGGGCCGTCGCAGGAACGATTCTGGGACCGTTCATTGGCGGGCTGCTGGCGGAGTGGATCGGCTACAGATACATTTTTTATATAACCGGGATTTTGCTTTTTGCCGCTTCGCTGTTGACATCCTGGCTGGTGAAAGAAAAATTCGACGTCAAGAGCGCTTCCGCCAAGCCGAAAGTTTCCGTTATCCAAGGCTTCGGACAGCTCAAACATATCAAACAGCTGCCCGCCCTTTACGCCGTCACCTTCGTCATTCAATTCGCCATGCTCAGCACGATGCCGCTTATGCCTTTATTCGTTGCAGAGCTGCACGGACAAACGGAAGGGCTGGCCTTCTTCGCCGGATTGGTCAGCTCCATCACCGGCTTTTCCAATATGGTCGCCTCGCCGGTGCTCGGCAAGCTGTCGGACCGGATCGGTCCGGAACGCATTTTGGCCATATGCCTTGTCGGAGCAGCCGTTCTCTTCGTACCGCAAGCGATCGTGCACAATGTATGGCAGCTGTTTGCCGCACGGTTCGGGCTCGGCATTTTCATGGGCGGCCTGCTCCCGACCGTCAATGCGCTTATCCGCAAGTACACGCCCGACGGCATGGAAAGCCGCTCCTACAGCTTCAATACAAGCGCCTTAAGCCTCGGCAATATGACGGGTCCGGTGATAGGCGGCGCGCTCTCCGGGCTGCTGAATATCCGCGAAATTTTCATCGCTTCGGCAATCGTGCTGTTCCTGAATGCTTTGTGGGTGTATAAAACGCTCTACAGTACGCAAAAAGGCTTAAAAAACGATAGCCTTTGATTCCACATTATGGTAAAATGAATTGACTGTATATTTTAGAAAGGAAGCCGTCAATGAAGCTGAACTGGCGAAAAATCGTATTTATTGTACTTTTCGCGGAACTGCTGATGGTTTACTGGAACAGCCTCGGCGGGGTTCAGACGAAAAAGCTGCCGTCTGTCAAACCCGTCGCAACTCGGCAACCCGCACCCAATTTTACAAAAATCGAACCATGGAGTCCGGACGACCAAACCGATACAGAAATGAAACAAGCGTCTTAAAATGAAAAAAAGCGCCTCTTGCAGTTGAAATTCCATAGCTGCCAAAAGGTGCTTTTTTTGTTCGATAAATTTCGATGAAAGCTTATCTCATTTAACCATTGCCAAAGCCAGGCCGTCGTAAGCAGGCAAAATCGTACTCTCCAAACGCTGGTCCGAAGCGATCAGCCGGTTGAATTCGCGCATCGCCTGAACGGAAGTTTTGTTCTCGTTCGGATTGACCACTTTGCCGCGCATCAGCGTATTGTCGCCGGCAATAATCGCCCCCGGGTTCGCAAGCGCAATCGCCTGCTCCAAATAGTTCGGATAATTGACCTTATCCGCATCGATAAAGAAAAAATCAAACCGCGAGCCTTCCTCGCGCAGCTGCGCCAAATGGTGCAGCGCCTCGCCGATCCGATATTCCACCTGCCCGCCAAAACCCGCCTCTTCGACATGCCGCTTCGCCACATCCGCAAACTCCTGCTTCAGCTCCAAAGAAACGAGCTTTCCGTCAGCTCCCAAGCCTCTGGCCAAGCAAATGCCGCTGTATCCTCCCAGCGCCCCGATTTCCAGCACGCGCTTTGCACCGGTAATTTTGACCAGCATGGTAAGCAGTCTTCCGTAACCCGGAGCGATCGAGATTTCAGGCATATTGTGCGAACGGATCCCCTCCTTTACCCGCTCCAGCTGCGCATCTTCTTCGTACAAAGCCTCCATGTAATGTTCGGCTGCATTCGTTTCCATTGGGTGGTCCTCCTTTTTGCAAGCAGCGAGTCTCACTTCCCGCCGTACATGCATTTTTTGCGTTTGTAAGTATGTACCGTTTGCCCTATACTTGATAATTGTATGAGTTTTTCAGCCGATATACAACTTGCCCCCCGAATCTGTCCGTTTGCAGCTCCGCACGGCAGACATGAGGCCGGCATTCAAGAATAGAAAGGAATAACCGCATGTCACAACTACAACTTATTGCCACTTGCCCGATGGGGCTTGAAGCCATTGTCGCACGGGAAGTCCGTGATCTCGGCTATAACGAGGTGACGGTCGAAAACGGCCGCGTGCTGTTCAAGGGAGACGCGCTCGCGATTTGCCGGGCCAATCTGTGGCTGCGCACCGCCGACCGCATTCTCGTGCTGATGGGCCAATTTCCCGCGCTCACCTTTGACGAGCTGTTCGAAGGCACCAAAGCGCTGCCTTGGCCGGATTTCATCCCCGGCGACGCAGAGTTTCCGGTCGAAGGCCGCTCGCATAAATCCCAGCTTTCCAGTGTGCCCGCCTGCCAAGGAATCGCGAAAAAAGCGGTCGTGGAAAAAATGAAGCAGCGCTACGGCACCGAATGGTTTGCCGAAACCGGCGCGCGCTACGTAATCGAGGTCGCGCTGCTGAACGACTTGGCGACGCTGACTATCGACACGACCGGCCCAAGCCTCCACAAGCGCGGCTACCGCAAGCTTGTGACCGAGGCGCCGCTCAAGGAGACGATGGCTGCAGCGATGGTGCTGCTGAGCCGCTGGCGGCCTGAGCGGCCGCTCTACGACCCGTTCTGCGGGTCGGGTACGATCCCGATCGAGGCTGCGATGATCGGGTGGAACATTGCGCCGGGCCTCAGGCGCAGCTTTCCCAGCGAGGCGTGGGACATCGTCCCGCCCGAGCTGTGGGAGCAGGCCCGCGACGAGGCCTACGACGCTGTCCGCGACGATGTCCCGCTGGACATCGTCGGCAGCGACATCGACGGCGCAGCCATCGATGTCGCCCTGGCCGCCGCCAAGGCGGCCGGGCTGGCCAAGGAGCTCCGCTTGCGCGTGGAGCCTGTGGCCAAAGCCCGCCCGCGCGGCGACTATGGCTGCGTGATCACCAACCCTCCCTACGGGGAGAGGCTTGGTGATCCGAAAGAAGTCGAGCTGGCGCTGCGCCAGCTCGGCTCGATCACGGGGCAGCTGCCCACGTGGAGCGTGTTCGTGCTGAGCCCGAGCCAGCAGCTCGAGCACTACATGAGCCGCCGCGCCGACAAAAAGCGCAAGCTGTTCAACGGCCGGATCGAGTGCAACCTGTTCCAGTATCTGGGGCCGCTGCCGCCGCGCAACCCCGCCGGCTCGTTGTAACCGCCGCCGGGCTTGGCGCAGCCAGCGCATGCAAAAAGACGCTTCCAAAGCGCAACCGCGCACGCAGTTCCTAGCGCTCAGATTTGCGCTGCATGACGGCGGTCGGCCGACCACCAAGTCTGCGGCGATGGGGCGTCTTTCCAGCGGATATGCCCAGCTTCGCTTTCCCGGCAATCCGCACCCGTGCTGCTGCACCGCAAGCACAATCGGGCCGCTGGCTTGCCGGCAGCGTACGCAGGCTTTTCTCAGCCGAAATGCAGCTCCTGCTGTTCGTTGAAAATAAAGTTCTAGACTGGAGTTGTTGATCTAATGTGGTTTTTCAATTATTAATTTGGCAGCCTTCGCAAAATAAGTTTTAGACTGTTCCAATAAAGTAAGCAGCGGCGGACTAAGACGTGAAAATAAAGTCTTAGACTGCCGCTGCTGTTTCAGCCTGATATTGAACTAACATTCCCCAGTTTGCGTAACGATTAGTTAATCGAACTCTCAGTTAACATTTGATTTCGACGGAAAGTGATTGTTCCTAATGTTAAGTCAACAGAAACTCTACTACTTCAGCCTTCAGCGTTTCGTGAAATTGCACGCGATCAAAGCCGGGAGGGTCTTGCGAGGGGGGAAAGGCTGGTGAAATCATCTCAGCTGGGAAAGGAGTCAGGAAGGAATAATGTCCGGCATTCTCCACCGTCCGATAGCGAATCATTTGCGGTTCAGCAACACCATTCATGATGATCTGCGCGTGAAAAGGAAGTGCGTAAGGGTCTCGCTCGGCATCCAACATGAGAATGGGGAGCCGAACGTTGTTTAATGCTCCCTCATTACGGAACCAAACGGACGCCGGGGCTAGCAAAATCAGGGACCGGATGCGTGAATCATGAGGGATATCGATCTGCTGCGGCTTCCCATCCGGGCTCTCAGTAGGGAAGGAGGTCGGGATACCGCCAGCTGCTGCAAGCGCGGTGTAGCCCCCCATGGAATGCCCGATGACCGAATAGCCTCCCGGCTGTAGAAGACCCTTAAACCTCTCATCTTCAAAAAACCAGTCGGCTGCCATGCGAAGGTGCCGGGGGCGATAGGTGAGGTTTTGGACAGTACCTTCCAAACTATTATCATTGCGGTTATTAAATGGATGTTCGAGAAGGCCAACGATAAAGCCGCTGCGCGCCAAATGCCGAGCGAGCGACCGGTACACAAGCGGTGAACCGCCTGTACCGTGTGAAATGAGGACTAGTCTAAACTTTCCCTCCAGCGGCGCTGCGTCTCTGGCCACCTCCAACGAGTACGGCCCTAACCTATCAGTCTGTTCCGGTGCATCTGTCGGATACATCACGATCATGGGAACGGTCACCTTCAATGCGTTGTCGGTAATTTGTACCTCACAGCAACCTGCATATCCTTCAACAATGTCTTCTATTTTGTTCATCTTGATTTCTTCCTCTCCTTGAGCTACATACTCCTAATATGGCGAGCCTACGGGAATATAGATGTCTAATACCGAATCCTCGTTCATCGGTCCTAGATATCGATGGTCGTAACGCACAAACTCCGGGTAATTCGTACGAACGCTGCCTGAATGGGGTAACCAGGTTTCATAAATGTACTGGAACGTATCGTTGAGTCTCGATAATGTCCCCTTATGAGTAAAAACCGCATAAGTTACAGCTGGGAGCAGCTTAGCGACCATTCCCAAGGGAACTACACTCTCCTCGCTAGCCACCTCGACACAAGCGATATACGTGACTTCCCATTGCCTACCTGTAAGTTCAATGACCGCATAAAATATGTCTTCCGTATCCGGCTTTCGCTCAATTTCAAACAAACGCTGCCTAAAGCTCCGCCATAGCTTTCCGACTTCGTCCGAATTGACACCCGGTATCGACATGCCGACCAGATGCAGCTTATTCAGGCAGACAATAGCTGGCACGAGGGAGACGCTCTCATTCAAATGCTGTAGCCCCACTTCATCCAAAGGAAGCTTCTCCATTGCCCGGAACAGCGTGTCCTTCATGTCCCTTTGCTTTCGAAATTGTCCGGGCGAGATGGAGAACATTTTCCCAAAGGCTCGGGCGAAGGATTCCTGAGACTCGAACCGGTACAGGATGGCAATATCTATGATCCTTTGGTTGGTATAAAATAAATCGTATGCTGCTTGTGTCAATCTCCGCTTGCGTATGTACTCCGAGACGGAGTTTCTCGTAACCGATAGGAAGATCCGGTGAAAATGGTACGGCGAATAGCCCGCAGCCTCCATAACCTTGGTGCTTAATCTCTCATCGGTCAGATGATCCTCAATATAGGTAATGGCCTTGATTACCAAATCCTTGTAATTCACTTTAATGCCTCCATATCGATATACTCACTTTACGACAGATGGAACGCTCTGTTTTGATATTTTTTGCGGAATTTCACTTTACTCAACAGCTAACATTACTTTCCAAGCGCAGATAGTTTCCTGATCAGCCACACTCTTCGGTTCGCCAAAAGAGCGATCTCTGGAAATTGCTCAGTCTCGCTGGTTTTAAACAAATCTGCCCGTCCCTCGGTTAATGATGCATCGTTAGTCTAAGACTTTATTTTCCTGGTCTACATCTTTATTTTCTTAGTCTACAACTTTATTTTTCAGTCTAATACTTTATTTTCTTTCTACACCTGCGCGATTTTTCGCCGTCCGAATGAGCGCAGAGCAGAACTCGCCGGACCGGTGCACGATGGTTCACATTCCAGCCGTTCGTTAACTGGAGTTGCTGCTGTAAAAACTGCAAATGTGCAGGTTTTTTCGGCGAAAACCGCCAGTTTTGGAGAAAAACCTGCAAATGTGCAGGAATTATCCGCTCTGAGAGGGCTCAACCCGCAACGGTGGCGGAAAAAACTGCAGATTTGCAGGAATTACACGTGGGCAGCATATTTAGCAGCAAAAAGATGCACTTTTGCAGGTTTTCTCCGCACATTGCCAATGATGCTCGAACTCTGACAGCCGAGTCTTCCTTTTTAGCTCCGATGCATCGATTTTCATCCTCTTGTCCACGGGGATGCCTCACGTTCCGCCCCGCTCCCGCGAGTCTGCAAAAAAATCCCGCGACGACCTGTCCAGGAAGCTGCATGCGGCAGCTTTTGGCGCAAATCGACGGGGATTTTTTATTTTAGCCACCACCAAATCAGCAAACCCCACACCAGCGCCGACAGCAGCACGCTCCACAAGCAGCCTTTGGCAAAGCTCAGCTTGGATTTGTGCTCCGTTTCCCGATTCGGATTATTCGGCATATTCGACGAGCTCCAACGGCAGGCCATCCGGATCTGCAAAGAACGTGAATTTGTTTCCCGTAATCGGATCGATGCGGACCGGTTCTACTGAAATGCCTTTGCTTTCAAGCTCTTCGACGCTCTGGGCCATGTCGGCTACGGCGAATGCAAGATGTCTGAGTCCGCGCGCTTCCGGGCGGTTGACGCGTTCCGGCGGATCGGGAAAAGAAAACAGTTCGATCTGCCCGTCATCACCGATCTGCAAATCGAGCTTGTAAGACTTTCTCTCCTCACGATAAGATTCGTGAATGATCTTGAGCCCAAGCAGCTCGACATAAAAACGTTTCGATGTTTCATAATTCGAGCAAATGACCGCTACATGATGAATTCGCTGCAAATTCACGTCCTATCCCTCCGTTTTCTCTATTTATCTACACCTATCTCCTATTATCATAACGTCAGCGCATTCACCTGCGCAATAACATCACTGAAAAAAGCCGCTCTCCGGGATTTCCCCTTCCTGCGGCTGCAAGTTAATTCTTAACCGTCATTTCTCATCGTGGCGATAATTTGCTCCAGCACCTCGTTCGCGTTTTCGTAAGGAACTTGGCACGTCCCCGCCACATGATGCCCGCCACCGCCGTTTTTGAGCATGAGCGTGCCTATATTCGTTTGCGAAGTGCGGTTGACGATGCTGTGCCCGCAGGCGATTACGCAGTTTTGTTTGTTGCGCCCGTCGACGACCCAGATTGAAATATTTTGCTCCGGATAGAGCGCATAGACCATGAAGCGGTTGCCTGGATAAATCGTTTCCACGTCTCTGAGATCCGTTACGATGACATTGCCCTCCGTACGCGTGTACTTGCCGAGCATTTCGCGGTATAAAGCATCAAGCTCAAAATAACGGTTAACCCGCTCTTTGACATCAGGCAGTTCCATGATTTCATGGACAGACATCGTTGCGCAGTGCTCCACGAGGTCCTCCATCAACTGGTAGTTGCTGATCCGGTAATCGCGGTAGCGTCCGAGCCCGGTGCGGGCATCCATAATGAACGAAAGAAGATCCCAGCCCTGCGGCTTCAAAATATCCTCTTGGCTGAACTGGGCGGAATCCGCTTTGTCCACGCCTTTCATAATATCGTCGATATTGCCGAAAACGGCTTTGCCCCCGTAGTAGTCGTATACGACTCTGGCCGCGCTCGGCGCGATCCGCGTCTCTCCCTCGAACTCGACCCTCTTCCCCATCCGCTCCAACTCGCTGGAATGATGATCGAACCAAAGGCCGCAACCCGGCACATAAGGAACGTTCGCCAAAATATCGTTAGACGTCACTTCGATCAGGCCGTCCTGCACATCTTTGGGATGTACGAATTTCATTTCGTCTACCATGTTCAATTTTTTGAACAGCATCGCGCAAACAAGCCCGTCAAAATCCGAACGAGTGATCAACCTCATGTTATGTATCCTCCAATTAGTCCTGCAGAACTACTTTATTTTCCATCTATTATAGCGTCACTGTCAACAAGTGACAACGATTTTTGACAAATCCAACAAATCTTTAGAATGCCCCGCAGGCAAAAGAAAAGAACGGTAAGCCTAAACAGGCTGAACCGTCCTCATTTTGAATGTTAGACATTGGAATAGTCTGGAAAGGAACGCTTCCACTTGAGATAACGGCGGAAATTTTACGGAAAGCTTTACTTCGCCCTTCCAGTAAAAGATCAAAATGCTGCTGCTCCGGCCGTGAAACATTTCTATATCCCAGCAAGTTTCTTTCAGCGCGTATTCTTCACGGTTAATCATCAACTTCGGTCCATCCGAGGATGGTACCAGACGGGCAACATGGTTACCACACAGCGAAGTAATTACTTCTTCTTCATTTTGCATCCATTCAGGCTGCATGCTGCTGGATCCTCCCTTTGTTTTATTGTTTCATAAGCAAAACCCCACCTACGTCTGAAAAGGAGGGGGGAACTGTTATCGTCGCCCTGACTTTCGGCTGCTGGCTGGCATCGTGTCCCCTGACGAACAAGGAAGCCCCTGTAGCTTTGCGTCGCTGGCTTTCGCCAGGTTTGCCATTATCGAGCCATATCGAAAGCTGTCAAATCATCGCTTTTTACTACTATCAAGGATAAGGTATGTTTTGGCGAATTCGAATACTCTGTTATACCTATTTTACAATATTATATTAGGTAATTAGAACCATTTTTCAAAGTTGTTCTTTTTTAGACACATTCCCGACCCGGTGAAAGCGCTGAGATCCGCGCGTATAAAACAAATTTCCGCCTATTGTCACGACAGCCATAACGAGGAACAATACGTGCCCTCCGTAATAAACCAGCAGCAATCCGCCCACCCACGGCCCTATAAAATGGCCCAAATTCGTAAACGTCTGCGCGCCGAAATACGTTCCTTTCATATGCTCGGGAGCCAGCTTATCGATTAGCAGGCTGGCGGCGGGATAGTTCAAAATTTCCCCCATCGTAAAAACGACCATGGAGACGACCAGAAGAAAAGTCGTATGCGACAAGGCAAAGCCGACATCTCCGAGCGCGAACATGACGTTGCCAACCGTTACCGCCATAAGCGGGCTGTATTTTTCCGCCCAGCGGGTCAGCGGAATCTGCATCGCGATCACCGCTATCGCGTTCACGCTCATGAGCAGCGCGAACATTTGCACGCCGTCGGCGAAGCTTTTTTGCATATACTGGGACAGCGTCACCATCACCTGCGAATAGCCGATTGCTCCGATAATCCCGCCGATCGTGTAGTATCTGAAAGAAATGTCGCTGCGGATAACGGTCCAGGCCGAGGCGAAAGTCACCGGGGCTTTCTTCTCCCCTTCAATTTGCTTGATGCCGAAAACCGACAGCAGCACGCACAAAGTCACCAGGTAAATAAAATAAACGATGCCCGTAAGAAGAAAAGGCAGCGAACCGTCCAGCGTCGCGAAATACGCCCCCAGCAAAGGACCCACGGCTACGCCGACGTTAATCGCCATGTAGCGCATGGAAAAAACTTTGAACCTTTTGTCCGGTTCCGTGAGGTCGGCCATTAAAGCCTGCGATACGGGCTCATAAAAGGAGCGGCATAAGCCGTTGACCATGTTCAGCAGCATGAACAGCAGCGGCAGCTTGACGAAGGCAAAGCCCGTAAAGACGACGGCCCAGCCCAAAAGCGCCGCAAGCATAATCACTCTGCGCCCGAATCTGTCGGAAAGCGCGCCTCCGATGAACCCCCCCGCCGTCCCCGCCAGTGAACCCATGCCGATGACGACGCCGATCGCCACCTCGCTCATGGAAGTATGCTTGGCCAAATATATCGCCAAAAACGGCAGGCTCATCGAAGACGCCGCCCGGGCCATGACGGTTCCAAGAATCAAAGTATGTACAATAGGATGATAAGATGCAAAGAAACTTCGCAGCCGATTCATGGAAGATGACTCCTGTTCTCACAATTATTAACCACAGGTCAACAAACCCTAAAATCCTATTATACACAAAATTAGCAATCGTGCATCTCTTTTATATGAAAAAAACCTTCCCCATTTTCATAGGAAAAGTGTACTTACGCCGCCGAAAACCGGACGGTCCCGCATATGCAGATGCACCAAAGTAACTCCCGACTAACTAGCGTTGCACTATTTTCATCTTCATAGGTTCCGCCGCCCAGCGTCATGGAGGGGCTTTTGCAGGGATGTTTCGCTGCAAGCGTATCTGCGGCTGCCCAGAAACCCGCACACCGGAGTCCGTCGCATAATCTCGCCCGGGTGCGCGAAGAAAACCTGCAAAAGTACATCTTTTGCCCGGTTGATACGCTGACCGCGAAATATTCCTGCAAATGTGCAGGCTTTTCGCCGTGAACATGGGCTCAGATTCATTTTCGTCGAAAATTCCTGCACAATCGCAGGCTTTTCGCCAAAATGAACCCGTTGCATAGAAAAAACCTGCACTTTCGCAGGTTTTCTCCCTGGCAAGCCGCCTCCCCCCCAATTCAGTAGCGCTCCCCCTTGCAGAAGAGGCGTGGGTTGGGGAAGAGCGGCTGTCGCACCTCGCGCAGCTCCCAGCGCGAGGTGTTGCGCTGCATGTC
The DNA here is from genome assembly GCF_056120505.1 of Paenibacillus sp. sgz302164. NCBI lineage: Bacteria > Bacillati > Bacillota > Bacilli > Caryophanales > Paenibacillaceae > Paenibacillus > Paenibacillus sp. sgz302164. The sequence continues at coordinate 399,601 of NZ_JBVYOL010000001.1, forward strand.
GGCGGTCCGTCGACCAAATGCTCCCCTCGGTTCCCCCTAACCCATCACTTTATCGACAATCCGACTATTGCAGGTTTCCACGCGTTCACGTTTTCTACGCGCTAATAGGGATGCGCCTCTCCAATGTACGTTTTTCTCATTAGCCTGACTTTTGCACATTTTCTCCGCGTCGGCTGTCGGATGCACTGCCTAATCAGGCTAGTTTTACGGCAGTCTCTCCAGCTTCGCAAGAGGCTTTGTCGTCACCGGACAGTCCCGGCCGATGCCGGCTTCAACTCGAACCGCAACCTGAACCGCAGCTGGAGCCCGACGAACAGCCGGATGAACTGCAGCTGCTGGAGCTGCAGCCGCTTGAGCCGCTGCCGCTATCACTGGAGCAGCTTGTCGAACCGCCGCAGCCGGAGGCCGAGCAGTTGCTTTGCCGGCGGGCGGACTCCTCTTCCGCGGGCAGCACGGCGTTCATGCCGCTGCTGTAATTCGCCGCATCGGCTATGGAGAAAAAAACCATCGCCGCCGCGACATGCAGCATGCTGCCTGAAACCGCCGAAGATCGGGACCAGCCCGTATCTTCGAAGGAACGGCTGTCGGCGGAGCGTTCCGCCTCGGCGACAGCCTGCTTGACCAGGAAGCGGATCGCGTCCGCGATTTCCGGGTCCTGGTCCGCTTTGCCGGTATCGAACCAAAGCGCAGCGATCTCTTCCTCGCTGCGGGAACGCAGCAGGTCCGTCCGTTCCCGGTCCAGCGGATACCGGAAAAAGCCGTTCCAGCATGCCGCACTGCTCGGAGCAAATTCGAACAAATGCGCGTACACCCAGTCGAACCAGGCTCGTTCTCCCGGCATTTCCCTCGGCTCCCGCTCGGGGGAATGATGGATGACCCCGCCGGCGAACTGCTCGCCGAACCGTTGGTACTCTCTTGTAAACATCAGCATTTCGTGCCATATGTCATCAATTTCACTGCTGAACATCGGCGTTCGCTGCAAAATTAAATTCATCAAAAAAAATCGTTTCAACTCAAACCATTTGCAGGCAAATTCATCATCGCTCATTTGCGGATATTCGGATTGTACCCGATATTTGATCCGTTCCGTAAAATCGAACGTAAGCGAGCTCTCCAGCCTTCTTACCGCGTTCTGCAAGGGAACGCCGCTTAATAGTCCTAATTGCTGAGGCAGCTCCGAAGCGTCGAAGCGCTTTTTGGCGGGCCGGCTGCGTTTGTACGACGGCGCTTTTTTTCCGGATTTTCCAAATAAAAATCGAAACACTGGCATCCCTCCCTGTTACCAATATAACACATAATTGTTAGCTGGATAACAACGCCGACAATATCAATTGGAAAACGATTCATAGGTTGCCTATAATATAAGAAACAGCCTGCTGCATAGGCTCTTCCGCAGCAAACTTGAGGGAGGAATCGTATGAAAATAGCCGTTACCGGCGGAACCGGTTTTATCGGAGGCCGCTTGATTCGTCATTGGCAGCAGCAAGGCCACGAAGTGCTCAACATATCCCGTTCTGCGGGTTCTCATGCGGATTCCCCTGCTTCCGGGCAGCAGGTTCAAACAGTTACCTGGGAGCAGCTGCGGAGCCGGCCGGGCGATTTGGGCGGCTTCGACGCCATCGTCAACCTCGCCGGCGCTTCGATCAACCAGCGCTGGACCGCCGCGGCCAAGCACACGATTGTCGAGTCGCGGCTGAAGGCGGCGGCGCAAGTCGCCGACTGGGTCGCAAGCATGAGCGTGAAGCCCAAGGTCGTCGTCAACGCTTCCAGCGTAGCCATCTACGGCACATCCGAAAGCGATACTTACGACGAGCGGAGCCCGCATCGTCTTGTCGATTATCTCTCGAACGTCGTGGAGCAATGGGAAGGGGCGGCGGATCAAATTCAAGGAATGCGGCTCGTGAAAATCCGGGTAGGGCTCGTCCTGGACCGCAAAGAAGGCGCTTTGCCGCCAATGGCGCTCCCCTACAAGTTCGGCGTGGGCGGCAAAATCGGAAGCGGCAGGCAGTGGATATCCTGGATTCATATCGAAGATATGATCAGGCTGATCGACTTCTGCATCCGGCACGAGGAGATCAGCGGCCCTGTCAATGCTACGGCTCCGAATCCGGTGACGAACGAACAATTCGGACGCGTACTGGCGCGGTCGATGCACCGGCCGAACTTTGTTCCTCTGCCCGCTTTCGCTTTAAAGCTGCTATTCGGCGAACTGTCGGAGCTTTTGCTGAAAGGGCAGAAGGTGCTGCCGCGGGCGCTGCTTGAACACGGATTCGTCTTCACTTATCCGACGATCGACGAGGCGCTGGCAGACGTTGCCGGGCGGGGTTGATTCCATCGGCAGCCGGCTTCATGAAAAAAACAGGCAGCCCGGCGATGCCCGGCTGCCTGCTTTACGTTATTATTTTGCCAGCAAGTTGTCCGATACTTTAATAAGCTGCAGCTGTGTCGGCACACCTGTCATCGTCAGGCTGCCCTTATCATCGTAGCTGATGCCAAAGTCGTTATCGTTGACGATGGCGATCGTATTGGCATCAACGACCGTTAAGCCTTCGATTTTTTCGTACGGATAGCCGAGCTTGGCGATGTCGACGACAAGCTCTTTGCCGACCGGCTGAATGCCCTTATCCTTCAATTGCTGTACGCTCAAGCTCTCCAGATTTTTGCTCTCATCCGTACCGAGCAAATTCGTCGCTTTGGAGAAATCCGATTTATAGATGCGCTTCAACTGCACTTCCGCTCCGGAGTTTTTGTCGCGCTCGTCGACAAGCAGAACATTTTCGGACAAAGCGGAAAGATCGCTGATCACCACATCTTTTTGCTTCACGTTCGTGAACATCCCGGCCTGCTCGGCCACATAGACGTACTCTCCGGTTACCTGCTTGGAAGCCAGATCCAGCTTCAAAATGCGCAGGTTGCGGGAAGCCTCGCCGGTCTTTTTGTCCGGGTTCGCCATCGGACTTTGAATCGACGTATAGAGCGATTTGCCGTCAGGCGAAATCGTAACGCCTTCGAAACCGCGATTCGAGATTCTCTTGCCGTATACTTCGGGCAAAATATCATAGATCGCTGTCTGCGCACCGGCAGCAACCAGCTTCTCCTTCATCCCTTTCGGCACGTAGCGGCCCAAAATTGTGCCGTCCCGCTTAACCTGCAAGATGGACGGACGGTACTCTTCCGACAACCAGAACGTGTCGTCTGCCGGATTGTAAGCAATTCCTTCCAGATCCAGACCGTCCGGATCATAGGAAAGCTTGGTTGCTCCTTTCTCGTCATAAGGAACCTCGTCCGGCCCTTCCAGATTCGGAAGCCCTGTAATATAAGAACTGTTCGTCACTTTGTCCTTTTTGCCGTCGGGAAGCTGCAGTTTGATCGTTTCCAAAACTTCGATGCTGCCGCCCGCCACTTTAATCTTGTAAATGCGCGGGTTGTAAGTATCGATCGGGAACGTACGCAGCTTCTCCTTGCCAACTTCCCCATTAGGCCCGCGGTCCGCTATCGTGTAGAAAGTGTCTGCGGGGTCTTTCTGCAAATGAATAAGCCCGGAGAATCCGCCTTCCTGAATGCCTTTGCCGAGAGAAGGCGCATTCTTCCATTCAAACTTGTCGCCCAACTTTGGAATTTCTTTCAACGTCACGCTCTGGTTCCAATCGTTCCAGTCGATTTGCTTGCCGAGCGCTTCACCAATGGTGCGAAGCGGCACATAGGTGCTTCCGTCGATGACAACCGGATCTTTGTCAAGCTTCAGTTCTTTTCCCCCGGACACAATCGGGAATTTCACTGCAATCGCTTCGATTGCAGCTTGTCCTGCAGAAACGACTTGTGCGCCGGATACGACTAATGCCGCTCCCAGCACGACCAGCAATTGTTTTTTTCCATTGATCTTTTTCATTTGATCCCCTCCAAAGTGTAATTCCACTATCTTACAGAAGCATACTTTGCATTTATTTACGCTGTGTTAACGAAATGCAAAGAAATTGTAAATGAAAATTGCCACTTCCCATTCGATTAATAATTGTGTACAATTAAATTGTCAAAAATTCAAAAGAAGGTGATTTTCATGAGCGTTTACGATTATAGCGCCCGGACGATCCGCGGCGAAGAAAAGCCGCTTGCCGACTATCGCGGCCAAGTGCTGCTGATCGTCAACACGGCGACCAAATGCGGGTTTGCCCCGCAGTTTGCCGGACTTCAGGAGCTTTATGACACATATAAAGATCAGGGCTTTGCCGTGCTCGGCTTTCCTTGCAACCAATTTAAAGAGCAAGAGCCCGGCGACGACGCGCAGGTTGAACAGGCGTGCCAGCTTAATTTTGGCGTCAACTTCCCTCTGTTCTCCAAAATCGATGTGAACGGCCCGGACACACACCCGCTCTACCGCCATTTGAAGCAATCGGCATCCGGATTGTTCGGTTCCGGCATCAAGTGGAACTTCACGAAATTTCTCGTCGACCGGCAGGGACAGGTGGTCAGACGGTTCTCTCCCACGACGGCGCCGCGGAAAATCGACGATCAAATCCGCAAGCTTTTGGAACAGTCCGCCGTACACGCCTGAAGCAAGCCCGCAAACGAAAGCAAAAAAGCATCCTCTCACACTGTGAAGGGATGCTTTTTCTATTAAACCGGGCGTTATTTTACATACTTCTTCGCCTTTTCGATAGCTTCGTCTTCCGTCGCCCCGGTTATGTAACGCCCGTTAATAAAAATAAAAGCAAAACGAGAGCAGGGACCGCAATAAGATTTACAGCCCACCTTGACGTCGTCGTCCGGCGCGATGCGGTTCAGCTTCGACACGGCGGTCTTTACTTTCATATGTTTGCATTTGTCACAAATGCGTATGTCATTAGGCATTAGTGATCTCCGTGGTTCCCTTTGCTCGGGTTCGTAATCATGAACCCTTCTTCAGGCGTATAAAAATAATCGATGCGGATGCCGTCAAGAAGCGGCTCGTTTTTGTCAAGCAGGACATCAATCCCTTTATCGGTTGTAACTACGACATCGTTCTCCGATTTATCGTCCAGTCCGAGTCCATAGTGCGCATGATCGCCATGCTTGTGAGTCACTTGAACGCGTACGGTCAATCCTTTGTTTTCTTCTTTGTCCAGTTCCATCTGAAGTACTTTGGCAGCGTTGCGTGAAATTTTGACTTTCATCTTGTACACATCTCCTGAAACAAATTTTAATCTTATTGTAAATAATCAGAGGGACGAAATCAACTTTGGTTTCGTATTGCCAATTTCGCCCCAGCTCTATAAAATGGTTAGTAGTAAATCGATTCTCCACTAAATTCAACTTGGAAACTTACTTACCTTAACGTTAGTATTGAACCGGAAAGGATGCGTTCCCATGTCTACGCTAGAGAATGAGAAAGTCGCTCCGCTCAGCAACTACATCCCCAAAGAGCCGAAGGTGATTGACTGCTCAATAGAAAGAACGCTGGAAGTGATCGGAGGAAAATGGGCCTTCCTCGTACTTCGCGAGTTGTTCTGCGGGACACGCCGCTTCGGAGAACTGCAGCGCCAAATCGCCGGCATCAGCCCCAAATCGCTCACCGATACGCTGCGGCATCTGGAGGATCACGGCGTTTTGGAGCGGACCGCTTATCCGACAGTTCCCGTAACCGTCGAATACACGTTGACACCTAAAGGCCAGGATTTGCATCAAATATTGAAAGAAATGAAGTTATGGTCGGCAAAATGGACATAATGGTCCATTAAGGACAAAGCTTCGTTTAAGAGAGCCAATTTCTGCATGGCTGCTTACTACAACTGAGGAGTGTTTACTGGATGATCATAATCAAGTCAAAAGAACAGATTGAAAAAATGGGCAAGGCCGGGCGCATTCTCGCGGACTGCCATAAAGAAATTGCCAAAATGATCCGCCCGGGCATCACCTCATGGGAGATCGACCAATTCGTCGAAGGCTTCCTTGCCAGACACGGCGCGACTCCCGAGCAAAAAGGATACCGCGGCTACCCCTACGCCACCTGCGCTTCCGTAAACGATGTCATTTGCCACGGCTTTCCGGGCAAAGAGCCGTTGAAGAACGGCGACATCGTCACGATCGATATGGTCGTTAATTTGGACGGCTGGCTGGCGGACTCGGCCTGGTCGTACGCGGTCGGCAGCATCTCCCCCGAAGCGGAAAAGCTGCTGGAAGTGACCAAGGAATCGCTGTACAAAGGCATTGAAAAAGCGGTCCCGGGCAACCGGATCGGCGACGTATCGCATGCGATTCAGGTGTACGCCGAATCCCAAGGTTTTTCCGTCGTCAGGGACTTCATCGGACACGGCATCGGTTCCGAGATGCATGAAGAGCCGCAAGTGCCGCACTACGGCCCGGCCGGCAAAGGCCCGCGCATTAAAGAAGGCATGGTGTTCACGATCGAGCCGATGCTCAATGTAGGCAAATACTTTACCAAAATAGATCTGGACGGATGGACAGCCCGTACCGTCGACGGCAGCCTCTCGGCCCAATACGAGCATACGATAGCGATCACAAGCAGCGGACCGATCATTTTGACCGACCAATCATAGCAGCTTTGGTTACGGAGGAACCCAGGTGATTTCTTTTTACAGGAAATATTGGAGGACGGCTTTTGATATAGCGCTCATCGTGCTTACCGTCTATTTGTTCATGCTTCTTTTCAGCTATTTGTACCGCATCGCGACGCCTATTTTTCTGGCTCTGATTATCTATGCGATAATCGAGCCTCTGGCTCGCTTTCTGCACCGCAAAGGGATGCCGAAGTCCATCGCTTCCGCGATTTCCACCCTGGTGTTCGTGCTTATTATTTTAGGCGCACTTGCAGGTGCGGCCCTGATTTTCACGAACCAGATCATGAGTCTGGCGGAAAAAATCGATACATACAAAGCCGTGTTCCAATCGCAGATCGTGGAAAAAGTCAGCCAGCTGCAAGGCTCGATACGGAACCTGCCCGACGACGTCGTAGCGAAAGCGCAAAGCTACGCCGCTCAATTCGCGGAAAAAGCGTCCAAGCTGCTGGTCAGCTTTTTATCGGGGCTCGTCAACTCGCTGACGTCGTTTTCCACGTTCATGTTTAATTTTATCGTCGGCATCATTCTGGCGTACTTCTTGAGCATCGAGATCGAATCGTGGAACAAGTTTGCGAGCGACAAAACCCCTCGGACGTTTAAAACGGCCTACTACTTTCTTAAAGAAAACGTGATCAAAGGCATCGTTTCCTACATCAAGGCGCAGCTGAAGCTGATTTCGCTGACATTTGTCGTCATTTTTGCCGCGCTGCTCGTTTTGAACGTCAACAACGCGTTCTCCGTTGCGCTGCTGTCGGCGATTTTCGATGTGCTGCCGCTGCTCGGCGTTTCGACCTTGTTCATTCCTTGGATCATTTACCTGTTTATCGTCGGCAATACGACTTTGGCCATTTGGCTGACCATCGTACTTGTGGTTGTAATCCTCGTCAGGCAGTTTATGGAGCCCAAAATTACGGGCGAATCGCTCGGCGTATCGGCTTTTACGACACTCGCTTTCATGATCGTCTCGCTGTCCCTGTTCGGCGTCGCCGGCGTCATCATGTCCCCGGTGCTGATCATTTTGATCAAGGCGCTGTACGACCAGGGATATTTGCAACAATGGATCAGCAAGCCGCAGGACGAATATTCGGACAACCGCAGCCCCTATGGCGGATCTTAAACGCGAAAATGATAGCCGCCCTTTTCCCCATGCAAGGGGTTAAAAGGGCGGCTATTGCCATGCCGCGGCGGAGACCGCCTGCACAAACTGCTTTGTCGGAAACGTATGCGTTAGAGCTGGATGAACAATCTGCCGAGGCTTCTGCGCTGCGCTGAGAAAGCCTGCAAACATGCAGCTTCGGGGCTCGCTGACTGTTTAGCCCCCTGCCACGAACCCTTCCTGCAATTGGAGATTGTGCAGGCTGCCCGAGAAAGTAGCGATACTCTGTGAGGGTTGGGGGAACCAGTGGCTAATGCGCGCCCCTCCCGGTATAGGTCGTGGAACTGCACAACTGGGCAGAGAGGCAGCTTGGTAGAGAGAAAACCTGCAAAAGTGCAGGTTTTCCCTGTGAAATCGGCTGATTTTGGCGAAAAACCTGCAAAAGTGCAGGAATTTTCGCTGAAAGCGAGTCGGAGTCCATCTGCTCGGTGAAAAGCCTGTACTTTTGCAGGAATTGTTCGTGCCCAGCGATCAAGGGCGCAAATTCATGTATTTTTGCAGGTTTTCTTCGTGCGGCCAGGCTATCCCCCCTAACGTGGAGGCTTTTCAACAGCCTGAATTGTGCAGGCTTTTCACCGCTACAAAATTGCTCAAGTTCATTATGGCTGCACTTTCACAGACTTTCTCCACAGACCGCCCTGCCAAGCCCCCTAATACCCCGCCGGGCGGCGAAGTAAAAGAAGTGGAGCGTCGGGCGGCGCAGCTAAAGAAGTGGCCCGCCGTACGGTGCAGCTAAAGAAGTGGTACGCTGCAGGCGTGGCCCGTCGTGCGCACAGCAAAAGGAGCAGCCCACCTCACCGCGCAGCAAAAGGAACGGCCCACCGGGCGCAACTCCCCAGCGTGCGGTGGGGCGCCGCTTGACGGCGGCAACTACGCTTTTCGGCTCACACTCTGTGCATATGACGGTAATCCGATGGGGCGAGTCCGGTTTTCTTTTTGAACACGCGGCTGAAATAAAAGCCGTTCTCGTAGCCGCAAGCTCCGGCGATTTCTTCCAGCGTCAGCGTCGTCTCCGCCAGGAGCCGGCGCGCTTTCGCCAAGCGGACGTCCTGCACATACTCCGACGGATTCAGGCCGAACGCCTTGCGGAACCGCCGCGTCAGCTGCACGGGCGTAAGCCCCAGTCGCTCAGCCACCTCCGACATGCTGAACGCTTCGTCGGCCCGCTCGGTCAACATGTTCCGGGCAAGCTCCATTTTCCGGTCCGCAACCGGCTCCGGGACTTCGATCCTCCCCTTTTCCATCCGTACCAGCCTGAGCAGATCATTCAACATATGCTCCTTATGCGCTGCGCTCTCCTCGTCCCAATCGGGAAGCTTCCTTAAGTATTCGTAATCCGACAGCAGCCGCTCCGCATCCCGGACGGCCAGCTTGCCGCACCACTCGGATTCTTCCTCCGGCTGAAACGGCGGAATCCAGGCGAATTGCAAAAAATGAAACGACAGCGGCTCCGCTGTCCTGCGGTGAAACCACTCGTGAGGCGGACAGACGACGAGCTCTTTGAACCCTGCTTCTCCGCTCTCCTCACCAATTTGATATTGGAACCGCCCTGCCTCGACCGCAAACATCGTCCAGCAGGAGTACCGGTCTTTGTCCAACATAAACTGCCGTTTCCGATGCCAGTATACATGAGATATCAACCGCGCGGACGGGACCCGAACCATCCTTCTCCCCCTCAATGATATCGATGAAATAAAGTATATGCGATATGCAACGGATTGCATGTTCAATGAACATATCGTATTTTACAATGAAATACAAGATATATATTTCCTTTTGAGCAGGGAGCGATCAGGATGAAAAACGAAACTTTCGCAAGCGACATTACCGTCGTAGGCGGCGGATTGGCGGGCGTCTGCGCGGCCGTCGCCGCAGCCCGGTTAGGCCGAACCGTGGCGCTCGTGCAAAACCGGCCGGTGCTTGGCGGCAACTCCAGCAGCGAAGTGCGCGTATGGGTGTGCGGCGCAACGGCGCACGGCGTTCACAGGTATGCCCGTGAGACCGGTATTATGGGTGAGCTGTTCGTCGAGAACCAGTACCGCAATATGGACGGGAATCCGTATATTTGGGATTTGGTCGTGCTGGAGAAGGTGAAGGCTGAGCCCAACATCACCCTTTTCCTGAACACCGATGTGCATGAAGTCGAAGCGGACGGCTCGGAAGACGACCGGACGATCCGCTCGGTAACGGGCTGGATGATGGGCTCGGAGCGGCGGATCCGCTTTGAGAGCCCGATCTATCTCGACTGTACGGGAGACGGCCTCGTCGGCTTTCTGGCCGGGGCCCGGCACCGCATCGGGCGAGAGGCGAGAGAAGAATACGGCGAAGACTGGGCGCCTTTGATCCCGGACGATATTACGCTGGGCAGCACGCTGCTTTTTTATACCAAAAATGCGGGAAAACCCGTCAAATACACGCCTCCCGCCTTTGCCAAAGACATTACGCAAACGTCGATCCCGATCCGACGCATGATCCGCAGCGGCGATAACGGCTGCGCTTACTGGTGGATCGAGTGGGGCGGCGAGCTCGACACGGTGCACGATAACGAACGGATTCGCGATGAGCTGAGCGCCGTCATTTACGGCATCTGGGATTACATTAAAAACTCCGGCAAATTCGACAGCAGCCATCTGACGCTTGAATGGATCGGCTCGCTACCCGGGAAGCGGGAGTATCGTCGTTTCGTCGGGGACTACGTATTGAACCAGAACGATCTGCTTGAGCAAAAGGAGTTCGCCGACCGCGTCGCCTTCGGCGGATGGTCCATCGATCTGCATCCGCCGCAAGGCATGTATGCCGCGGAGAACGGCTCAAAGCACTGGCATATGGACGGCAACTACCATATCCCGTTCGGCTCGCTGTACTCCGTCAACGTGCGCAATATGCTTATGGCCGGCCGCAACATCAGCGCCTCGCACGTCGCCTTCGGCACGACGCGGGTCATGGCGACGTGCGCGGTTATCGGCGAAGCCGCGGGCACGGGAGCCGCGCTCTGCGTGCAGAAAGGCGTCACGCCGCGCGAGCTGCGGGAGCGCCATCTGGAGGCGCTGCAGCAGACGCTGCTGCGTCAGGACGCCGCCGTGCTCGGCCTGAAGAACGGCGACGAGGCGGATTTGGCGCGCCTCGCCATGACATCGGCTTCCAGCGTGTTAACCAAGCTGGAAGTTGCCGACTCCGCGGCAACGGTTCATTTGACCGCCGATCTCGGCCTGCTGCTGCCCGTCGATCCGCACCTGTCCGGGCTGGAGCTGCTGCTCGACGCCGGCCGGGACAGCGAGCTGACTGTGGAGCTTTGGAGCACCGGCAAAGCGCAAAACTATGTCCCGCACACGCTTATCGCCACGTCGCGCACCGGCGTAACGAAAGGCTCGCGGCAGTGGGTGCGGACCGATCTCTCCTGGCATCCGGGAACCGCCCGGAACGCCTTCATCGTCATACGCAGCAATCCGGATTTGTCCGTACACGTATCGGATCGCCCGCATACCGGCGTGCTTTCTTTCCTCCATGGCAGCGATCCGAGTCTTACAGGAGATACCGTACACACCCAGCCCGTAGCGGAGTGGAGCATGCAGGTATTTGTGCGCAAGCCGATTTGTTTCCGTCTGGCTTCGGCGACTTCCGCTTTTTCACCGGACAAAGCCGTGGACGGCTGCACCCGGCCTTACGCCGGCCCGCATATGTGGTCCTCGGACACCGTACAGCCCGAATCGCCCGAATGGCTGGAGCTCAGCTGGCCGGATGAAGTTGAAATCAGCAACGTCCATCTGACCTTCAACGACGATGTGAATGAAGATTTGATCAATCTTCATCATCACCTGACGCCGTTTGAAGCCATTCCGGAGCTGGTCAAAGATTATACGCTGCAGGCGTTTGCGCATGGCGATTGGCTCACTTTGGCCGAAGTGCGCGGCAACTACACCCGCAAACACGTCCACAAGCTGGCCCAAGCCGTCCGTACGGACCGCATCCGTGTTACCGTCGAGGCAGCGAACGGAGCTTCACGAGCGGAAATTGTAGAAGTGCGCTGTTACAATTAAGCGGGCGGACGCCGCCAATTGCCCGGCTGGGCGCAAAAGCTCCGCTTTTATGGCGGTTCCTGGTCCAACGGCCGACATTCGCCGGGCAGCTTTTCTCAAGAGTTGGGTCTTTTTCCCTCTTGATATACCTGACATGGTGTGTTATATTAAAAGTGCGTTAAATCAAGGTTTTCACTTCAAAAAGTTGATATAGGAGTGATTATGATGAACAATAACTCACTGCACATCCCTCAGGGCGAAGAAGTTATTCGTGTGGAAATGACCGTCAAGGAAGCGCTCGCATTGTCCGGTGCCAAATTCCCGCAAAATCACAAGCTTGAAACAGATGCCATTAAAAAGCTGAAACAATCTCTCGAAGATAAACTGCTCCATTCGAACCACTAATTGCATACAGCCTTGCGTTTCGATGATACGCTCATCGGGGCGCAGGGCCTTTTTCATTTTCACGGCCTGGCGGTTAATGGCGTACCGATTCGCTCATACTAAAAGCGCATCGACCATTCTATTCGACCAGGGAGTGATGAACATGTCTGACAACAAACAGCAAGGCCACGGCAGCCAGAACACGACGAACCGGACTTCGGACAAGAGCAGCAGCAAAGGCAGAAAATGAAAATCAACCGAACATTTCCCGGGAGGCGGCAAGCATGATGGAACAATTGGAAAGCAACTACGACTGCGCCAATGCCGGCGCCGACCTGCACAGTCTGAAAGAAGAGCTGGATCAACTTAAAGCGCAAGGAACTCCTGACCGGGAGTCTCAGGAACTGCTGAACCGGATCGAAAATCAGATCCGATTCATTGAGAATAAATGCTCCATCCGTCATTAAGCGCAAAAAATGCAGCCCATTCAGCCTCATGTTCAGGCCGGATGGGCTTTTTCGCGTTTGCAAGGCTCACGATACCCGCTTCACCCTGTTTATAAAAAACGAAAGCACCAGAGCAACGGCCGTTATGATTGTGGCGATCACAAACGCGTCGTTAATGCCGCTGATCGTCGATTCTTTCATCGCGGTTCCATAAATCAGCGTAGTTACGAGCTTGCTGCCTGCCGCAACGGGGATATGCGCCATCTCGGCAACTCCGTGCCCCAGGCGGGCCAATTCCGCCGTAATAATCGGATTCGTCGCGGTAAACGTGTTGCCGGTGTTCCCCATATGGAAATCCGTCCTGCTGCTCATGACGGTCACCAGCAGCGCCGTTCCCAATGAGCCCGCCACCTGCCGCAGCGTATTGGACATCGCCGTTCCGTGGCTATGCAAATGTCTGGGCAGTTGGTTCATCCCTTCGGTCATAATAGTCATCATCATGAAAGACATGCCGAACATCCGCAGGCAGTACAGCAGCAAAATGTGGCTGTAGGACGTATCCGCCGTCAGCTTGCTGAACTCCCAGGTCGTAACGGTCGTAATGACGAGGCCGGTGACGGCCAGCAGTCTGACCCCGATCCGGTCGAACACCATGCCTGCGATCGGCTGCATAATGCCCATCAGTATCGCGCCCGGAAGCAGCAGCAAACCCGAAGCGAGCGGGGTGAATCCGCGAATGTTCTGCAAGTAGATCGGCAGCAAAATCATCGCTGCGAACATCGCCATATTGATGATGGAACTGACGATAGTCGTCAATGTGAAAATGTTGTAGGTGAACACCCGCAGATCGAGCATCGGTTCCTCGGCGGTCAGCTCCCGCCACACAAAACCGATCAGGCTCAGTATCCCTGTCGTCAACGTTCCGAGCACTTCCGTGCTCTGCCAACCGGCTGTGCCCGCTTCGCTGAAAGCGAACAGCAGGCCGCCGAAGCCGACCGTTGAAAAGAAAAATCCCCAAAAGTCGAATTTTACTTTGGATATTTTGGTCACGTTGCCCATCAGCGCAATGGCCAGCAAAATGTCGACCAGACCGATCGGCAGTACGATATAAAACAGCAGCCGCCACGTATACGTCTGAACGAGCCATCCCGAAAGCGTCGGGCCGATCGCCGGGGCGAAAATCATCGCGATGCCCATCGTTCCCATGGCGCTCCCTCTTTTTTCAGGCGGAAAAACCGTTAAAAATACAGTCATCATCAGCGGCATAATGATGCCCGCTCCCGAGGCCTGCACGACCCTCCCCGTCATCAGCAGCGCGAAGTTGGGCGCGACCGCGCAAATCAGAGCCCCTGCGGTAAACAAAATCATCGCGGTTAAAAACATCACCCGGGAGCCGAACCGTTCTATTAAAAAGGCGGTTATCGGAATCATGACGCCGTTTACCAGCATGTAACCCGTCGTCAGCCACTGCACGACGTTGGCCGCTACGTTGAAATCGGTCATAATATGAGGAATAGCAACATTGATAAGCGTCTGGTTCAAAATGGCGACGAAAGCCCCCAGCATGAGCACCGCAAGCAGTTGGCCCACTTTGACTTCCGCCGTTCGCGGGGAAGCGGATTTTCTTGCAGCGGACCTCCGGCTGCCGTTCAGCTCCTCCGACATTTCGACCAGCAGATCGGACGGCTCGGGTACCGGCGTGTAATGCCCGCTCGCTCCCTCGGCTTTGCGCCTCCATCTTTTGACGGCAAACCGGTTCACCGCCGCAATGACAACAAGACTGAATACGGCATAGCCTATCGCATACGCATTCATATGTCCGCTCCCTTACTTATGAATGCGCGCGGTGACGCTCATTCCCGGTATGAGGCCGAGCCCGCGGTTGCCCTCCAGCGAGATCGTAACAGGGATGACCTGGGCCACCTTCGTATAGTTGCCGGTTGTGTTCGAGGCCGGCATCAGCGAAAAAGTTCCGGCTGTCGCCAGCCCTATCCTGTCCACCCTGCCGCTTAACGTCGTTCCCGGAAACGCATCCACGTAAACGTCGACGGCTTGTCCCAGTTTCACGTCATTGATTTCCGTTTCCTTTACGTTCGCCGTCACCCAGAGCCGATCCAAATCGTAGAGATACGCCAGCGGCACCCCTGCCGATACGAGCGATCCGGTGATTGCGCTCTGCTGAACGATCGTTCCTTGTTTGGGCGTTAAAATATCTACGGCGCCCGACGCTGCCGCGACTGCTCCGATCCGGTCTCCCTGGGACATTTTTTTGCCCGTTTCTCCGTACCAATCCGTCAATTTTCCGGATGCGGATGCGCTGATCACTATTTGATCGCCCGTGATTTGTGCATTGTTCGTCGATAAGTAGTTGATGGACTGGTTGTAAAAGTAGTAGCCTATCGCCGCTCCCCCAACAAGAATAATGAGCAGAATTATGTTAAGTACGATCATGCGTGCCGTGCCCTTCATTAGGATTCGCCTCTTTCCGGATGGTTTGTCATTTCAACAAACCTAATATCTCCCACAAAAAAGAGGAATATGTAGAAAACAGGCAAAAACGGCAAAGAGAAGGAAGCCTGCGCGTGGGGGGTTGCCCTGGCAATCCTTCACCTCCGCATCGATGACAGCGTCTCCTTCTCGGCCCTTTCGTCAGTTAATCCGTTTTCTGGTCAGGATACACGGAACTCCTTTGCCTACTGCGCCAGGCTCCGACATCGCGGCCAAATACCGCAATCCCCGGGCACACTGCTGCTTGCAAACCGCGCATGTCGACGATTCGACAATTTTCATCGTATATTGAGGCCTGGATGAAACTTCCTTTTTCTTGCTTGCTTTACCTGCTTTTCCTTTAGGGGCCATGCCGATCCCTCCCAAGCTTCCTCTTCAGCAACCGCTCTTGTCATCAGTATATGAGGAGCCGGGGGAACGGTTCTTGCCGGGCATGGCCTTCTTTCGCGGCGTATTTTTACTTGCCTTGGTCTTGTCCCAACAGCTCCAGTCCCTCCAGCAAAATGGGCACGGCTTCTTCGTACAAGGCCGGGAACGTCTCCGCCGGCAGCGGATTTACCCCATACCCGACTTCGATCGTAAAGCCCGGACGGCGAAACTTTTCGATGAACCAATCCTTGTAACCCGCGTCGCTGCCGGTCAGCTTAACCGCTTTGTATCCGCTTGCCCGGGCCAGCCGTTCGGCATACGCTGCCGCCTGAGGAGGCTCGTAATCCCTGTAGTTCCAATAAATTTCCCGCCCTTGAGTATGCAGAGCCATCACCATTTCAAAATTGCGCTCCACCGTAAAAGCCGCAATAGCCGCGGCCTCCGGCTCGGTCAGCGGCGCCTCGCCTGTGTAATCCCGCTCGCCCGGGCACAGCTGTCCTCTGCGGGCCCGCTCCTCCTCCCAATGCGCCGGAAATTGATCGTTCAGATCGACCCCTCGCGCGTTGGCCTTCCAGCCCCTGAAGTCGCCCGAGCCGCAATTCATGGCGATCAGCGCGTCCGCACACGGGAACGGCGCGGATGAAACGCCGTGCAAAACCAGCTCGACCCCGTCGGGATTTACCATCGGGACAAGCCAGAGCGTTATATCCGCAAAAATCCGCCTTGCACTGCGCCCTCGCCATGGCGTTCCCGAGGCATACGCTGCCGCGGCCTCCTCCAAGAACCGCATAAGAATCGGCGTCGTAATCCATTCATTCGCGTGGATGGAAGCGTTGTAATGAATGGATCCGGCGCCTGTGCCGATCGCTACGGCCGGTATGCTGCGGCCCAGCACCGAACACCCGATCGAAGAACAACGTAGAAACGGATACGTCTCCCCAAGTCTCGCAATCTCTTCGCACAGCTTTAAGTAGCCGTATTGTTGCATGAAGCCACCTCCGGAACAAGCTTGCCGCCGCCATGCGACATAGCTTTGTCGATGCCGTATATGCTTATGCCGCCGCGATTTCATTCATGCAAAAAAGCGCCGTCGCGGCTTTGTCGTTCCCGCTCCGGCGCTCTTTTACATAATGTTGGGCACCTGCCAAACGACAGGCGCTAAGGAAATCTGCTCTTTCAGCCAGGACTGGGCGATCGTTTTGAACAGCTCTGTGTCGCCGCTGCAAAAAAACTGATGTACAGGCACGTCCGCCGCTGCCGACAATAGCCCGCGGTGATACAGAATCGTGCTGATTTCCCGGGCCGTTTCGTCCGCCGACGAGATGAGCGTCACTTTCGGCCCCATCACGCGCGAAATCGCATCCATCAGAAAAGGGTAGTGCGTGCAGCCCAGAATCAGGCAGTCCAGCGGCTTCCCGGTCAAAGGCCGCAGCGACTGTTCCACGACCGCGTAGGCTTCGTCCGCATCGAACAGCCCTTTTTCGACGAACGGCGCCAGCAGCGGGCAAGCCGCGCTGTATACTCGAATGCCCGGTGAAATCGAGGTCAGCTCCTGCACGTAGGCGTTGCTGCGGATCGTTCCGTCCGTACCGATCACGCCGACGACGCCGCGGCGGGTCGATTTAATCGCAGCTCTCGCTCCGGGCGAAATAACGCCAAGCACCGGAATCGATACCCTTTCGCGTATATCTTCAATCGCTACGGCTGTTGCCGTATTGCATGCTATCACAATCATTTTGGGATCGAATTGTCTCAAATAATCGACGATTTGCTTGGTAAACGTCCGGACTTCATCCGCAGACCTGGGTCCGTACGGGCTTCTGGCCGTATCTCCGAAATAAATGATTTTTTCTTGCGGAAGCTGGCGCATGACTTCTTTTACTACCGTCAATCCTCCGACTCCGGAGTCCAGAATGGCAATCGATTGCTGCACAGTATACGCATCCTTTGCCGGTTTTTGTATGCCCTTAGCTGCGCCGAAAGCGGGCCTGCTTATAAAGCCCGCTTTCAGTCTACATGGATAGAATATGATTTCGCAGCTTCAAAGGTACCTGTGCGTTTGTGATCGTAATCCGGCACAAATGCTTAATTCGCGGACGGCTTCAGCTCGTTCACCAGCCCGAATTCATAACCCTTTTTCTTAATTTCCTTGCAAATCCGGTCCAGCGCCTCCATATTTTCCTTGGACCCTTGATGCATCAAAATCACGTTGCCGTCATGCAAATTATTCATAATATCGTTGTACGGATCTTCGGCCCCGTTTTTGCGCGGCTCCCAATCTCTCATGGCCGTCGACCAAAACACCGACGTATAGCCCATCCCCGAGACGAGGCTCAGGTTATGCATATTGTAGCGCCCGTACGGAAAACGGAAATATTTTTCCACTTCCTTGCCGGTAATTTCTTTGTACATCGTTTCAAAATCGGTTATTTCCTTTTTGATTTGATCGTCGGTCAATTCGTTGAAATCTTTGTGCGTCATCGTATGATTCGCTATGAAATGGCCGTCGGCTAACAGCTTTTTCAAATAGTCCGGATTTTTCTTAATATTGTTTCCCGAGATGAAAAAGTTCGCTTTCACATCGTTGTCCTTCAGCGACTTGAGCATCAAGTCCACATCGATCAGCGGCCCGCCGGCATCGATGGTCAGGTACACCTTTTTGCCCGTGCCTACCCATACCGCTTTCTGATCGGCTGTAAAAGATTTCGTCTCCTTCGGGAAGTCGGGGACTTGTCCCGTTTTCTTTTTCATGTAGTACCATGAAAAAGGCGTGCGGTCACCGGCTGCCGCTTTGGCAGAGCCCTGGTCGGGAGCCGCTGAGCTTTTGGCGGTGGGCGCAGCCGTCTGCTTCGGAGCCTCGGTCGGCGGCGCGGTTGGAGCCGGAGTCGGGCTCGGGCTTTTTGCCGGCGTGGCGGGAGTGGCTGCAGGCGACGGCGTCCGCGAAACGGCGGGAGCCGTCGGTGTCGCAGACGGCGGTGCCGCGCTTGCATTTGCAGCGGACAGCGGCGGAGTGGCCCCTTTGTCATTGGTGCAGCCCACAAGCGCTGCGCCGAGTGTCAGCAGCAAAGCTGCGCTTTTCGTATGTCTGATCATCCTGGCACCTCATTCATGAATACATTTTCGCGTATTCATTTCGACGGCCCCAGCCGAATTACCTGCCATTTCTCGGCATTTTTCTACAAAAATGAACCGACAGCACGCAAGCCTGGCAAAAGTTCTGAGGCGGCAGCCCTTTTGCACGGCAGCGCGAGGAAAGCCTGCAAAAGTCTGACTACTGAAAAAAACGCCACGCTAGAGGCAGCAACCCTTCTGCAAGGCTGTGCGAAGAATGCCTGCAACAGGTAGGGGGTGCAGTACTCTTCCCCAACCCACCCACCGTAACGATTGATGCGCCGGTGCCTCTTCCGCACAGGTTGCGGCGCTGAAGTAAGGAGGCACACTATCCGCTCAGAAGAGAGAAAGCCTGCAAAAGTGCAGGCTTTTTCCGTAAAGTAGTTCATTTTGGCGAAAAGCCTGCGATTGTTCAGGAATTTTCGATAAATTTGAACCAGAGCCCATATTCGTAGTGAAAAGCCTGCACAATTGCAGGAATTTTTCGTGGCCAGCGCATCAACCGAGAAAAAACTGTACTTTTGCAGGTTTTCTTCACGCAACCGTTGTGCGATCGACTCTAGCGTATATGTTTCCGGGCTGCACGCCTGCGCTCCATTCTCTTCGGCAGCCGAAAATAGAAGGGCTGCCCCTCAAGCAGCCAAAAAGCTACTTTGCGGGACAGCCCCATTTTCGCCAGACCGCATTTATTTGGCAGCCCGATATGTAAGAAATTGAACGATTGTAATCAGGATAAAAGCAGTCCCCGCCAGCATCGGAATCGTAATAAACCCGAACCAGTACAAGTAGTCCACATCGCACGGAACAGGTCCGCACCCTGTGGCGGACTCGTGGAATACGCCCGATTGCAGCAGCACGTGATAGATCGAAATGCAGGCCCCTACAATCGTCATCGGCAGCACGTAGATCGTGAGCTTATGATCTTTGCGGACCGAAGCGATGCCAAGCAGAATGACCAGCGGATACATCAGTATGCGTTGATACCAGCACAATTTGCACGGCAGGAAATGCATAATTTCGGAAAAATACAAGCTCCCCAGCGTCGCCACCAGCGCGATAAACCATGAGACGTGCATACCGTTGTCTTTCAACCATTTATTCAGAACCATGTGGTCTCGTCCTCCCTTTCTCCCTCATTATAGGTAAATTTGTAAAAGAAGTCTATTACATCATGTAGTGTTTGGCCGCGAGAACGTAAACTTTAATCATTCCTGCTTCTAGAAGCATGCTCTGATGAAGTCCGTAGAAGGTACTCCGCCGGACGACTCCCTGGCAATTAATTTTTCGCTTGGAATGTAACTGAAATAGTAGTATACTAAGAGAGACGAAGAACGTCCTTTAGCCTCGCGGCCAAAGGGCGTTTTTTTATTTATTCGCCCCTGGCGGCACTCCTAACGAAAAATTTGATTCGCCGGGATGATTGCAGGATCGGACGGGGGACTTTTAGACTATTGAAATCAATCCAAATTCATGTTTAATTTACTATTAAGCCTTAAAAATGGTATAATTTGTCGAGTTTCATAGATTATTCCGGGCGTCAGTTTACTGCAAAATCATATTTTCTCAAAAGAGGGGGTATACGCCAGTTTCCGCTTCAAAGCGATTTATAAAAACGAAATCGCTTTAATTTAAACCTGTGAGGAGATGTATTGATGAAAAAGTGGCTTGGCAGAATTGGAGTAGTTCTTCTAACAACAACGGTTGTAGGCACATCTTGGATCGGCTTGCCTCCTAAAGCCGAGGCGGCCGGAAGCCAGACTTACAACTGGCGGAATGTCGTTACGGGCGCCGGAGGCGGGTACGTGCCGGGCATTATTTTCAATGAGAAGCAGCCCGATTTGATCTATGCCCGTACTGATATCGGAGGCGTGTACCGCTGGAACCCGGCCGACAACAGCTGGATTCCGCTGCTGGATACGGTCGGATGGGAAGACTGGGGGAAAAACGGCGCAGACGCCCTCGCTACCGACCCGGTCGAACCAAACCGTTTATACGTCGCAGCGGGCATGTATACGAACGACTGGGATCCGAACAACGGGTACATCCTGCGCAGCATCGATAAAGGCGATACATGGCAAGCTACCCAGCTTCCGTTCAAAGTCGGCGGAAATATGCCGGGACGGTCCATGGGTGAGCGCCTGACGATCGACCCGAACAAAAACAGCGTCCTCTACTTCGGAGCGCGAAGCGGCAACGGTCTCTGGAAAAGCACGGACTATGGGGTCACCTGGAACAAGGTAACAAGCTTTACGAATGTCGGCACCTATGTGCAAAATCCTGATAATTCCTATCAAAACGATATTATGGGACTGGCCTGGATCACGTTCGACAAGTCGACCGGAGCTCCCGGCAGCGAAACCCAAACCATCTATGTCGGCGTAGCGGACAAAGGCAACAGCATCTACCGCAGTACCGACGGCGGTGCGACCTGGTCCGCCGTTCCCGGCCAGCCTAACGGCTACCTGCCGCATCACGGCGTGCTGTCCAACGGCAATTTGTATATCACCTACAACAACGGCATCGGACCGTACGACGGCGAAAAGGGCGATGTCTGGAAGCTTAATACGACGACCGGCGAATGGACGAACATCAGTCCGGTTCCAAGCAGCAGCAGCGACAACTTCTTCGGTTACGGCGGACTGACCTCCGATGCGCAGCACCCGGATACGATTATGGTATCGGCCTTGAACGCCTGGTGGCCGGATACGATTATTTTCCGCAGCAACGACGCCGGCAAAACGTGGACGCGAATCTGGGACTGGGACGGTTACCCGGGACGCAAGCTGCGCTATACGCAGGATATTTCGGCGGCTCCGTGGCTCGATTTCGGAGCGAATCCGCAGCCTCCCGAAGTTACGCCGAAGCTTGGCTGGATGGTCGGCGATCTGAAAATCGACCCGTTCAACTCCAACCGCATGATGTACGGTACGGGGGCCACCATCTATGGCACCGACAATCTGACTGATTGGGACAACGGCGGTAAAATTCATATATCCGTTGCCGCCAAAGGATTGGAAGAAATGGCTGTCAACGATCTGGTCAGCCCGCCGTCGGGCGCGCCTTTGATCAGCGCCGTAGGCGATGTCTCCGGCTTCCGCCATAACGACCTGACGAAAGCTCCGGCCAAGATGCTGATCAATCCGAGCAGCACGTCCAGCCTCGATTTTGCCGAGCTGAGCCCGAACTTTATGGCCCGTGTCGGATTCGGGGACTATAAGAACAATGCGAATGCCAAGTCCATCGCGCTCTCCTACGATGGCGGCAGCAACTGGTTCAACAGCGCGGAACCTTCCGGCACTAAAGGCGGGGGCATGATAGCCGTAAGCGCCGGCGGCAATTCCCTGGTATGGAGTACTCCGGATGTTGGCGTGCAATATTCCGGCTCCAGCGGCAACTCCTGGGCAGCCAGCACCGGCGTTCCGGCGAATGCGAAAGTCGCAGCCGACCGCGTTAATAAAAACAAATTTTATGCCGTTTCAGGCGGCAAATTTTATATTAGCACCAACGGAGGCGCTTCGTTTACGCAAACGGAGGCGACCGGCCTGCCGAGCGACGGTGTGTTGAATTTTAAAGCCGTACCGGGCATCGAAGGCGATATCTGGCTGGCCGGCGGAAGCGTAAACGGCGCTTACGGCTTGTGGCATTCCACCGACTCCGGCGCTTCGTTCGTCAAATTGCCCGGTGTCCAGCAAGCCGATGTGGTCGGCTTCGGAAAAGCGGCGCCAGGACAAAGCTACACGGCTCTTTACGTATCGGCCAAAATCGATAACGTAAGAGGCATTTTCCGTTCCGACAATGCCGGCGCAACCTGGGTCCGGGTTAACGACGACCAGCATCAGTACGGCGTGACCAACAGCGCCATTACAGGCGATCCCAAAGTATACGGACGCGTCTATGTAGGAACGAACGGGCGCGGCATCGCATACGGGGACATTGCCGGCGCTGCCGAGAACAACTCGGCGATTTCGCCGTCGTCGGCAGCCTTTGACAAAAAAGCGGACAAGCAAAGCGATATCGCTATCACTTTAACGCTTAACGGCAACACCTTAAACGGCATCAAAAACGGCGCGGCAGCGCTCGTTGAGGGCACAGACTACACCGTCTCCGGCAGCACCGTCACGATCATGAAAAGCTATCTGGCCGCTCTGCCGGTCGGCACGGCAAACCTGGCGTTCGACTTCAGCACAGGCACCGATCGTGTACTTTCCGTCAACATTACGGACACGACGGGCCAAACCGGCGGGAACCTGAAAGTACAAATGTTCAACGCGAACACCAACGGCACGTCCAACACCCTGTACACAAGATTCAAGCTTGTGAATACGGGAACGGCAGCCATCTCGTTGGCCGATGTCAAATTGCGTTATTACTACACTATTGACGGCGAGAAAGGGCAAAGCTTCTGGTGCGACTGGTCCCACGCGGGAAGCTCCAATGTCACGGGCACGT
This sequence comes from Paenibacillus sp. sgz302164, assembly GCF_056120505.1. Classification (NCBI taxonomy): domain Bacteria; kingdom Bacillati; phylum Bacillota; class Bacilli; order Caryophanales; family Paenibacillaceae; genus Paenibacillus; species Paenibacillus sp. sgz302164. The sequence goes on from NZ_JBVYOL010000001.1 coordinate 422,594, forward strand.
TCGTGAAATTGAACGCGCCTGTATCCGGCGCCGACTATTACACTGAAATCGGATTCTCCAGCCAAGCAGGCAGCCTGGCGGCAGGCCAAAGCATTGAAGTCCAAGGACGCATCGCCAAAAACGACTGGAGCAACTACACGCAAACGGGAGATTACTCGTTCAACCCGTCGGCAAACAGCTACGTAGACTGGGACAAAGTGACCGCATACGTGTCCGGCAGCCTCCAATGGGGCATTGAACCATAAGTTATTCATTGTTCAACGTGTAAAAGGAACCTTTCGGTTCCTTTTACACGGAAAAACTGTACGCTACATCTCCGGTTTGCTTGACGAGATCTTTCCATTGAGCCGCGGGGACGATATCGACGACCGCTTTAAGCGGAATCGTCTTAAAGTCCAGCTTCGGCAAATCGTCCAGCGTGAGCCTGTTTGTGATCAGGCGCTGGAGCCAGCCCTTGTACCGCTCTTCCATTAGCTGCAGGCGGTAGATGGCTGTCTCAAAATCTTTGCGCGACGCGTTCACCGAACCGATGACGCATTTATTTTCGAGCACCATGCTTTCGTTCAGCGCATCGGAGTGAATTTCCAGCTTTCGGTCCGCCGGCGTGACACCGAGCAGGGCCAGCACGCCGTTCGGCGCCAGCACGGACATCGCCTCGAATGCAAGCGGGCTGTAGCCGGTGCATTCCAGAATCATGTCGATCGGCTTGCCGACCGTTTTGGCATAGGCCGTCAGTGTCAACGCCTGGCCTGTTTCGTCGGCGGCTCCGGCCTGCTGATACACAGCCCCGCAATCCCGGACAAGCTGTGCCTGCAAGGAGTCCGTCTGCGACAAGGACCATACATACACGTTCAACCCAAGCAGCCGGCATGTCATTGCCGCGAGCAGACCCAGTGGTCCCGAGCCGAGAACGAGCGCGGTTCGCGGCTCCCAGATCAAGCGCTGCTGGATGCGCTGCACCTGATCCCATACTTTTTCCACGATGCTTTGCGGCTCCGCGAGCATGCCATGATCAAGCAAAGAATCGGGCACCTGCACCAAATAGCGCGATTCTTCTTTATAAAATTCGGATAAAAAGCCGTGCGCGCCCTTAATGCCGCGCTCTACATACTTGCCTGTCTGGCAAAAATCGGAGTGCCCGTTGCGGCAGTTCACACAGTTTTGATCCCTGCACGGCCGCCTGACGATCGCGGTGACCAGGTTGCCGGATTGGAACCCGGATTCCTTGCCGGCTTCCACAACAACGCCTAACGACTCGTGGCCTGTCGTCAATTCGTCTTCGCCTTCGGGCGGCGTGCCGTATTTTTCCTGTAAAATTTCCCGGTCCGTTCCATCCAGACCGACGGCAAGGACGCGGACAAGCACCTCTTGCGGGTGCGCAATCGCCGGTTTATCGACTGTCGCGAGCTCGATATAAGGATTACCTTGGGTAAGCTGTTTGACTCGAATCGCCTTCATCCGGCGCATCCCTCCTTCTACCTGCTCGCAGTCTCAAGCACTTCGTCTTCGCTTGCATCGGTCTCCCGGGTCGTTCCGAGCTGGTTCAGCTGCTTCAGCCTCGTCAAATATTCCTGCGTTACTTTGATGAACGACGCATGAGACCAAGTGAGCGGCGAGACGGACATCGGCTCTCCCGTGAACGGATGGACCTGCTCCGCCATGACACCGGAAGGCAGCGCATGCCCGCATGCCCAGCGCATCATATTTTCCGCTTCGGTCAAATCGGTCATTGTCTTCGCGGATGCGATCAGCCACTCGGCGTACCAAAGCGTGCAAATGAACCAAGGGTTGCCCGGAACTTTTAACACATCCTGGGTAACTTGATGGTAGTAGTCGTTCTCATACCTGGCAAAGCCGCCTATGTCGGTGTGCACCCAAAGCTTGTCTTTCATCGCCTGCATCGTCGCCGCGATTCGCGGATCCGTTTTTTCAAATAAGCCGAAATCGAACAATGCGTACATGCTCGAATCCATGATGTAATCAGGTTCGTACGTGCTTTTATCGTAATTCCAGTACAAAGCGCGCAAAAACCGTTTTCTTTCATGCGAATACAGCTGTTCCTCGGCCGCTTTGCGGACATGCTCGGCGGAATCGGCGTAATAAACGGCCCGCGTTTTGTCCCGATGAAAGTCGGCGAAGCGCGAAGCGGCGATCAATCCGGCATATACGCTGGAAACGGTAAAGGCCATCACGCCATAGCGTTCCTCCCACAAATCGTAAGACGGGAGCGGAAGACCGGAAGCGTCCCGGTAATGCACCAGAAAATCGGCGGCCGGAATGACAAACTTCTCGTATTCCTCGAAGGATTGGTCCAAAGTGCCGGCCAGCTTATGGTGATGCCACAGCGCGTAGACGACAAGCGCCGTTTCATCTTCCTGGATCGCGAGCTGCTTGCTGCCCTGGCTGTTCACCCACGGATGCCAGCTTGATCCGACCGAACCGTCCGGATTGTATTTGTGCATCAAATACCCTTCCGGAGTGAGCACTTTAAGGCAGAAGTCGAAAAACTTTCTCGACAGCTCGTGAAAACCCGCCCTGTCCAGCGCATGGGATACGAGCGCGCCGTCGCGGGGCCACATATAGGAGTACGAATCTTTGGCGAATTTTAAAATATCGGAGTCGTTGGCCGCGACAATCGCTCCCCGATTATCGAGATTCGTCCTGACGATCAGCAGACTTTTTTTGTAAAAAGACGCAAGTTCGGGCTTCAGAAGTGACAGGTCGTGCTTATCGCGGTTCACCCATTCGACCCAATGATCATGGGTCCGCTGAAGCACAGCCTGCGGAGTCTCCGTGCGCAGCAAACGTTCCATCTGCTCAATCTCCTGCTTGCTTTTGCCGAAGCAAATCCAGAACCAGGCTTCCTTCGAACCGGCCGGAGGCAGCGTCAATTCCACTTCGATAACGCCGTCCACGGAGCCTTGCGCTATCGGATTGCCCTCCAGATGCCCGTCCTCGGCATCGCGCCATGTGCCTTCGAGGCCGTTAATGCCTTTTTGACCGGTCGCGTAACCGCTCGGCTTCGCCTGTACCTCGTCGGCCGAAAAACAGGACAACGACAAATAGCGGTGGCCTTTGTAAAAAACAAGCGAATTCAGCTCCGGGTCGAAGTAGATCGTATCGCCGATGCCGTTGCCGTAAATTTGCAGGTCAAGATGAAAATACAGCCTTACTTTACGCTCTGCGTTAAAAGTGTTTTCTACTTTTATTTTGCGCAAAAATACATTTTGCTGCACGTCGACGCCGTCCCGGATCAGCATCCGGAGCCCGAAACGCTCATGGCCGAATTCCGCATTCGTAACCAGCGAGTCCTCGACATACGCGGTTTTTCTGGAAACTTCGGGATTGTCGATCCAGAAGAAGCCTTCCTGACACCAGACGCCAAAATGCGAAAGATGATCGCTGGATTGATTCTCCTGACCTACTAAAGGGAAGTATACGTCGCGAATATTATAAGCAGCATCGAAATTGATGAGCACGTTCCCATTTCCAATGGGCAGATCTCTTGCCATACCATCAGCCTCTTTCCAAGGATGTTGCTGTTAATTTTCCATAGCGGCAGGTAGAATATGCATCTGTGCAAAAGCGATTCGGCCAACCGCCGGACCGTGTGATTTAAGAAATTTTTCAGCTTGTTTTCAGGCCATTTTAAGCCCGTTTTAAGCCTATTTTCAGGCTTCAGGTAAATATCGCCAAAGTGTGCGGGATGCATTTTCATTTGCATAAAATTCGTTTACAATATGAAACAAATGGAGGGATGAACAATGAAGCAATTAGAAGGATTCGGCAAATTTTTGGAAACCTTGCGCGGCAAAATGTCACTCCGTGAAGCGGCCCACAAAAGCGGTCTCTCGCATGCGTACATTCGTGATCTTGAACTGGAACGCAATCGCTCGACAAATGAAAAAATCAAACCATCGCCAGTCACTTTGAAAAAGCTTTCCGACGCTTACAATTTTTCGTATACCGAACTCATGGAAAAAGCAGGGTATTTGGAGAAAGAGGATCGGCCTGTCGCAGGTGTCGACATATCTGTCAAGGAAGTTCTTTTTATCGAAGTCAGCGCTAAAGAAATTACGTTCCACACCCAGCAAAACAGAATCAACCGGAGCGTGAATTCACTGCTCGACTTTAGCGATTTTCTCGACAAGCTGGAAGAACAAGGTTTCAAAAAAATGGATACGGACTTGTTCGTAAACCTGCACCACGTGCAAAAGTACGTAGAAAAAGAAGGAAAGCTTTTCTTCGATCCGCTCGGCATCGGCAAGCACGTCGTCATTGCAGCCATCCGCCAAAAAAATTATCATGAACTGCTTTTGCGCTGTGTCGCCCGCAATTCGGGAACGAGCCTTGAATACAATTTTGAACGCAATTCATCGGCAGATTTGTTCAAACCGTCTTTTAAATAGCCCATGTGATTATATTCGATATAATTCGACATTGTTCGCTTGTCGTGTAAACATTTGTATAATAAAATAAAAGGATAGGTGTATCTTTTTTACTCATGGAGCTGATCGAATGTCCCAGAAAATACCTGTAACCCGTGATGGCAAAAAAGGATCCGATATTTTGCTTATCGATTCTCATAAAGTAGTCAAGATCGATAAGATCAGCAATCGCGATTATGTCATTCATACTAAAAATCATCAGTATTATCTGGATTTTTCTCTCGACAGCATTGAAGAGTGGCTCTATGAAGACGGCTTCCGGCTTCTCGACAGCACGAATATTGTGAACATGAAGCAGGTCAAAGAGTACGATTCCCGCAAAGGCATCGTTTACTTCGACGACTCCACCGCCAAGAAAACGAAGATCGCCTCCGCGGCACGCATTCATAAAGAACATATCGAAACCGTTATGTCCATTCTGCAAACATCCGCTGAGCCTGAAGAACAGGCATCCGCCATTTACGGTCAACGGGAGGACATGCAGCCTCTGGATTTTGTCATTAACGAGGACAACCAGTTTTCCCGTTCTTACGCAACGATCCGGGCAATGAATGCGAAACGCCAAGCTGAAGAAAAAATCATTCACATGGCTTACCACGACTCGCTCACCAATTTGCCGAACCGGCTTAAGTTTCAGGAGCATCTGAAACAATCCTTGACGCAGGCGGAAAGCTCCGGCTCCATGCTTGGCGTGCTGTTTTTCGACCTCGACCGGTTCAAAATTATTAACGATACTTTGGGGCACCACGCCGGCGACGAACTGCTGCGTCATGTCGCAGGGAAGCTTCTTGATTATGTCGGGCAATCGCATATGGTAGCCCGATTCGGCGGGGACGAATTCATCATTCTCATGACCGGCATTACCCATCTGGACGAAATTACCGCTCTTGCGGAAGGGATTCCCGAGTGCATGAAGGAAGCTTTTTATTTCGATAAGCAGGAGCTTTATATTACCGCCAGCATCGGAATCAGCGTGTATCCGCAAGACGGCGTCAGCGTTGAATCCCTGATCAAAAACGCCGATGTAGCGATGTATAAAGCCAAGGAAAAAGGCGGAAATTGTTACGAAATTTATCATCCCGATATGAACATGCGCTCCCTGCACCGCTTAAACCTGGAAATTGAGCTGCGCAAAGCCATCGAACGGGAAGAGTTCATGATCTATTATCAGCCGCTTGTCGAATTAACGACAGGCAAAATCATCGGCATGGAATCTTTGATCCGCTGGAAGCACCCGGAATGGGGCATGGTCTCGCCGGGCGAATTCATTCCGCTCGCAGAAGAAACCGGACTCATCATTCCGCTGGGCAATTGGGTGTTAAAGCAAGCCTGCGCCCAGAACAAGCATTGGAATTCGCTGGGGCTGCCTCCGCTTTGCGTCTCCGTCAACATTTCCGTCAATCAATTCATGCAGGCCGGATTTGTGCAGTTTATCGAAGATACGCTGTCGTCTACAGGGCTCACTGCGAATTTGTTATGTTTGGAAATTACCGAGAGCGTTGCAATGAAAAACGTATCTTTCATTATGGAAACTATGGACAAGCTGAGAAAGCTTGGCGTTCAAATATCGATCGACGACTTTGGCACCGGGTATTCCTCTCTCAGCTACCTCAAACGTTTCCGGGTCCATACCTTGAAAATCGATCAATCGTTTATCCGCGATGTTACGACCGATGAAGACAACGCTGCGATAGTCACGGCTCTGATCGCTATGTCCCAGCAGCTCAAAATAAAATCTTTGGCCGAAGGCGTCGAAACCGCCGAACAGCTGCAATTTCTGCGCGAGCGCGGCTGCAATGAGATTCAGGGCTACATTTTCAGCACGCCGCTGCCGGCCGAGAAGTTCGAAAGTCTGATTAAAGAAAACAAAACTTTATATGCTCTTAAGTGAAAAAGGAAAGAAGCTCAGAAAAAATCTGAAACTTTTGTTTCCTTTTTTTCGTCTATGTAGAGATGACATAAAAGCAATAGAAAGGAATGGAAAGGAATGGCGGCACAGCAGTCTGCTTTGCAGCTTCCTCCCCGGCGAGTCGGCAAAGGAAAGCGCAAGAAAAAGTCTTTCGGACTTCGAATGTTTCTGTTCCTGCTAGCATGCTTTACCTCCTTATCCCTTGTAGGACTATGCTGGTTTTTTCTGACTCCATCAGGAACAAGTGTTCGTTATTTGATGGCCGATACGCTAATTACGACGCAGCATCGGGATTGGGCCAAATATTTAATCGGCTCCGATGAATTGCAAAAACGGGTGGAAGCTTACTGGAAAAAATTCGACGAAATGGGCGATGAAAAGGATAAGGGCCTAGTCAAGCTTGAGACCAAAACCAGTGCTCAAAAGGAGACGAAAAAAGATCTCGTCACTATCGAGCCGATTTCCGGCACGAATTTCAAAGGCTATCTGGTCACCGTTTCAGATCCGAAAAAATTGAGAATCGCCGTCCCCGAAAAAGCCGGAAAAGGCGAAAAAGTTTCCTCGATGGTCAAACGGACCGGTGCGGTCCTGGGCGTCAACGGCGGCGGTTTTATCGACCCGAACTGGGAAGGCAACGGCTTTCAGCCTGAGGGCATCGTCATTTCCGGAGGAAAAATATTTTACAATGACAAAGGGACGAACGGCACGGTACAAGTCGTTGGAATCGACAAAGACGGCCGGATGGTTGCAGGCAAATATAAAGTTTCGGAACTGCTCCAGATGGGCGTGCAGGAAGCTGTTTCGTTCAGCCCCCGCTTCATCGTTAACGGCGTCGGGCAGATCAAGAGTCAAGCCGATGGCTGGGGCGTCGCTCCGAGAACGTGCATGGCGCAGACGAAGGACGGCTCGATTTTGTTCGCCATTATCGACGGAAGACAGAAGAGCAGCATAGGGGCCACGCTCTACGACGTGCAGCAAATATTTCTAGAACACGGCGCCGTGACGGCGGCCAATCTGGACGGAGGCGCTTCAACCGTGCTCGTGCACAATAATACGATCGTCAACAAGCCATCCAGCGAGTATGGCGAGCGCTACTTGCCGACCGCCTGGCTCGTATTCGACAATCCCGCGAACGCCAAAATCAAAAACGTCTGGGAAGGGCTCGATATCCGAAAAATCGATCCTTCCAAATGGTAACAAACACAGGGCGCTCTTCGATAGAGCGCCCTGTGTTTGTTATGAGGCTTGCAGTTATCGGTTGTCTCCCAAAATTACGAAATCTTCGGCGGCTTCCGAAGTTTCGAAATCGTCCTCCATCATTTCTTCCTTCCCCGAGCCCTTCCAGGAACGGACATTATCCACTACCGTCAGTGCGGTATCTTTCGCTTTATTGTAAATTTCCGAAGTTTGGGAGCTTACTGTTCTGGCTATTTTCACGGTTTTTTCGGATACCGTTTGCGCTTGCTCCGCGATATCGCTTCGCAGTTCACGGCCTGACTTCGGGGCAAACAGCAGAGCCGTCGCCGCTCCAAGAACACCGCCTACTACCGCACCAATGAGGAAGTTTTTTCCTTTTTTTACATCAGACATGTTCATGCACTCCTTTGTTTGTCTTTTCGGCGGACTCGTTTAAGTCCGCTTTTGCTTGCCTGCTGGCCTGCCATCGCTGCCAAAGCTCAACCCCCGTCGCGGCCCATTCGAAGGCGTCCTGCAGCCGCTCCTTATGGGCTTGAACGGCCCTTTCCGCGTTCAGGATCGTTTGGCTCATTGTCCTGGATGCGGAGCGAAGCGACGAAACCACCTCTCCTACAGCCGCCCCTGCCTGTTGAACATGCTCGAGGCTTTGCTGCAGCGTCTGCGCCCCGCTGCGCACGTCTGCCGTGAGCTCCCTCGCCTCCTGCAGCAGCCGGTCCGATTGCTCAGCCGTGTACAACACGGCCTGACGCGTCTCGGACACCGCATCGCTGATCTGCTGCAAGGCTAGCCTCGCGGCAATAAGCGCAACAACCGCATAACCGACAAGCACGATGAAAGCAGCAGCCGCACTGACACAGCTGATCTCCATCCATGTCATGAGTTCACCTCCCGGGAATGATGCCTTGACATAACAGGCTTCGTAAGCATCGGCTTAGAGTTGTTACCTTGGCATTTGCGATGGCTGTTTCTAGACGAATGCCTATGAATTAATACAGTATAAGTAAGAGCTGCTCGTCTTGACACAACCGCAGTGGAAAAAGTTCGGGAACCTGTCATAATAAGAATCAAGCCCCTGGCTTCGCCGATGCGGCGATCGGCTCCGGCGGAGCAGTACATGAGCTTGCTTACGGAGCAAGCACGCTTTTGAACAGGGAAGCATTACAAGGAGGATTTGCATGAAAAAGGAACAAGGACTTGCGGAAATCGAACGTACGCGAATCGTAGCGATTGTCAGAGGAGTCGGCGAAGCGCATATTTTACCGGTGGCGGAAGCGCTCTTCCGGGGCGGGGTTACTGTCATGGAAGTGACTTTGAACACGCCGGGCGCGCTGCAGATGATTACGGATCTGCAATGCAAACTGGGTGAGCAGATGTACATCGGAGCCGGAACGATACTGGATCTGGAGGATGCGCAAAAAGCGGTTCAAGCCGGCGCCGCCTTCCTCGTAACGCCTAATGTGGATAAAAAGGTCATCCGCTTTGCCAAAGCGAACGACATTCCGATCTTCCCCGGAGCGATGACTCCGACGGAAATCGTCAAGGCGTGGAAAGCCGGAGCTACGGCTGTCAAAGTTTTTCCAAGCGCAAGCCTTGGCATAGGTTTCATCAAAGAACTGATGGGTCCGCTGGACCGCATTCCGCTGATGGCCGTTGGCGGCGTAACGGAAGACAATATCAAGCAGTTTTTGAACATCGGCTGTTATGGGCTCGGTATCGGCGGCTCCTTGATTAATTTGAAAGAAATCGAAGCCGGCAATTATGCCTGGATCACCGATAAAGCGGAGCGCCTTCTGGCTGCTTCACGCTGAGACGGCGTCCGGCACGCCCGGACCGGCTGAAAAAAAACAAATAGCCATCACAACTCCGTAAAAGGAGGATGATGGCTATTTGCGCCCGCTGATCCTATATACGCACTTGGTTCCGCCTTTTGCAAGGCACTCGGTCCTCTCCACATCGGCATCCAGCAAATTTTGAAACAGCTTCAGCTCGCATTGGCAGGCCTGCTGGAACCGGTTGGCCACCTGGGTAATCGGGCAGTTGTGTTCGCTGAAAATGAACTCGTCCTGATCCGATTGCGACCATTCCACCATATAACCATTCTCATCCTGAATGAGGGCCAGTTCGGCAACGCGCTCTTCCAGACTGTCCGCTTTCATTCTTGCATGATACCGCTGCTCCATCTTTTCCTGTCTGCGCTCAAACAACCGGTCAACCAACTGCTGCCCTTCGTCCTCAACCAGCTCTCCGAGCAGATCAAGGGTAAGCTGCAAATATTTCTTCGGAAATAATTCGTCCGCCTGCGGGGCCAGCGAATACAAGCTTGTCGGTCTGCCCATTGCCTGCCGGACGAGCTTCGTCTCCAGGAGGCCGTCACGGTCCAACGTGTTCACGTGCCGTCTTACAGCCATTTCGGTAATTCCGAGCTGCTTGGACATGTCATGAACACTTAAAGGCCCTTGCGTTTTCAGCATGGAAAGGATCACTTTGCGCGTGGATGTCTCAAGGTCATGATTCATAAGCTCACCTACTCCCGGAACTGTGATTTTAGTCTCATTTTACAGCATCCGATAGAATAAGTAAATTAAGAAACATGTATGTATGTTATGCCAATTCCTTTTGGATGAACGCTTTTACGCTGGTGGCAAACTCTTCTAACGCTGCCGGCAGCTTGCCGATAAGAGGATGCAGACCTTCACCTTCCCGCTTCCAGGCCGTATAGTCCTGAACGAGCGGCTTTCTTAATCGGACCAGCTCCAGCAGCGTTTCGGCCAGCGAATCGGAATAAGCCCCTTCGCCGCGCACAATATCGACGATATCCTCGTAGCTGCTCGCGTCTCTCAATATGAAAGCGTCGATGAGCAAGCTGCCCACATCCGTTACCGTTTCAATCGCCAAATGAAGGATTCGTTCCTGCGACAAATGCCGTAGGAGGCTGTCCTCTCCCTCGATCCGCCGATCGGACAATTGCCCGCAAGCGTCAGCCAAAACTTTCAGAAATTGAATTCTTTCATCGATCTGCTCTTGATTAATAAAATACATGCCGCTTATCTCCGTCCTCTTTTTCTCCATTTCGTCCAAAACACCATCGCAACAAACGTAGCGATTACCAGCAGGATCAGCAAAACCGCCTGCATCACATACTCATAGCTCACGAAAGAATCACCTTCTTGATCAGCACTGGGTTACATTCTACCTTTCAGTGTATCGTTATGGTTTGGGAGCGTCAAGCTTGCGCGTCCGCCGCAGTTCCTGTTTTCAAACGGCCCGGTTCATGATAAAGTGAGAAAGTCTTTACTTTCGATTCTATCATCGCTTTGCCGCATTAAAAAGGAGACTCCCAGAAACGTGCAACCAAGACCTAAAATTCCCGAAATGGATATCGTTCGCGCCATCGCCATACTCGCCGTAGTCGTTATTCACGCAACGTCAAGCGCCACCCAATTGCCCGTAGGCACAGTTTCGCAGTCCGTATTTTACATCATCAATCGCGCATCCTTGTTCACGGTGCCTGTATTTATTTGGATCAGCGGAGCCGTGCTCTTCTACAACTACTATGACCGTGCGGGCAGCGGAACAGCCTTCCAATTTTGGACAAAAAGACTGCGTAGAATCGTGATTCCCTACGTGCTGTGGTCGCTATTCTATTATTTGTTCAATCAGCTTATGTATCACGGGCGCATCGGATTCGACCTCATTCACTTCATAAAGCTGCTCATTTCCGGCAACGCCAGCTATCATCTGTATTATATGGTCATCATCGTGCAGTTTTATGTGCTGTTTCCTTGGATCTTGGCGATTGTGAGGAAATACCGTTGGGCCGAAAAAAATCTTATACCGCTCGGCATTTGCTTTCAAGCCGCCATATATAGTATTCACCACTGGGTATACCCACTTCCCCAGTATGCTTCTCTATTTGCCGGATACTCCGCGCTGTTCGCCTTCGGCGCATTTACAGGCATCCATTATGCAGCCGTAATGAAATGGGCCGACGCCCATAAAGGCATCGTCGCCGCAGCATTCATCGCAGGCGGGGCGGCGTTTGTCGGCATGCTGCTGCTGAATCAATACGGCATACGTTCCTTTGAAAACACTTGGTACGAGCTGGCGCTCCTCCTTTACTGCATGGCAGCGGCGTTATATTTCACGCGCCTGGGGCGAAGCATGCTGTCCCGCTGCGCCCCTTCCCGCTCCCGCCTGCTCGCCGGCCTGGGGGCGGCCTCGTTCGGCATCTATCTCGCCCATCCGATGCTGCTGACGCTGTGGGACCGGGCTGCGCCGCCGAAAGCGCAGCTGCTGCTCTTCGACCTGCACAGCGCGGCGGCCGTTCCGCTGGCGCTGTTCGGGGCATGGGCGCTGACCCACCTCTGCCGAAGCGCCGTAAAAAAAGCAAAGCATCCGTGAACGCGGATCTTTGCTTTTTTCTCATTTAAAACGCGCCAGCAGAGCCCAGCGCCGCTGTTGTCTGCGGCTGTACCGCGGCAGGCCGCGGTATATGTCCAGCGCCTCGCGGAAAGACCGCTTGGCATCCGCGGTGCGGCCCAGCTTGTCGTACAGCTGCCCGAGGCGGTAGTACGCCTCCACCGAGGAGGACTGAACCTCGCGGAACCGCTCCATGTAAGCGGCCGCTTTTTCCGGCGCAACGCCGGCCAGCGCTTCGCCGAGCCGCAAATACGGTTCCCCGTATTTGACCCGCGGGTTCAGCTCCAGCGCCCTGAGCACGAGCTGCTCGCCCCCCGCCAAGTCGCCCAGCTTCAGGCGGCAAAGGCCGAGCTCGGCGTGCACATCCGCCGAATCTTCCATGACGGCAATCGTCTGCTCCAAATAAGGCACGGCTTCGCCGTACTTTTTCCGTTCGATCAGAATGCGGGCAAGCTCCAGCTTGGCGGACGTGTTGTGCGGATTGGCATGCAGATCCTGTCTTAATCGGGAAGCTTTGCGGCCGAGTTGGAAAGGTCTGAAAATATTCGGGGTCAACCCGACGAATCTCCGGTCCAGAACGTACAAAATAGCGAGCAAAATAAGAAGAGCGATAAAAGGATTTCCGGTCAAATACCACAAAAATCCGAAAGCAAAAATTTTACTCAAAACGATAACCCTCCCGTGCGAATAATACCGACCGCTAGTCGTATACAACTTACTATATTACCATATTTTCCTTGCTCCGGTCATTCCCAAATAAAAACAGCCTCCGGCTATGAAACCGAGACTGTGCCCAGAAGCTCTCAGCGACCCATTACGTGCCGTACGGCATCTATCACCTGATACGGGCTGAAAGGCTTGGCAATAAAATCTTTGGCGCCGAGCTCAATGGCCTTTAAAATAAAAGACTGCTGCCCGAAGGTCGAGCACATAATGATTTTGGCCTCGGGATCGGCGCCCAAAATCAGCTTTAACGCATCCACACCATTCATCTCCGGCATGGAAACATCCATGATCACCACATCCGGTCTGACTTTCGGATACGCTTCCACAGCTTCCTTGCCGTTGACCGCCAGATGAATGACTTCAAAACCATGCTCAGTCAAAATAGATGCAAGCAGTGTTCTCATAAGCGGCGCATCGTCTACGATCATAATACGAGTCATTCGTCATATCTCCCCGCGATTTACAGTACTTCCTTTTTTATCATAACGGTTTGAAAAGCGCAATGGATGAGTTATTCGAGATTTTTATCGGGTGATGCTATAATGAAAAGAAAAGGAGATTACATATGAGCGATTCGCAGACAAACCTATGGATCAAAAGAAAAGAACTCGGAAGATCCAAGTATTTGCTTTATTACGGCGTGCTCCCGTGGGGCCTGGGATTGACGTTCATCATCGAAATCATCGAATTATTGTACACACATGAAATCATCTGGAATTGGATTCCCGTCCGCCTGATCGTTTTTGCTCTGGCCGGATTTTTCGTCGCAAGCACCCGCTGGCAGTCCATGGAACGAAAATATGAGCCCGCCCCGGAAGAACGGCCATAGGAGTCTGTCCGCAGCACGCTCTTTATTGTCCGTGAGCATTTCCATCCCCGGACTCATTGATCGGCATATTCGGTGCGAACCACAGTTTGCGAAAATCAATCCATCCCAAGTCGTTGAGCGCCACTCCTTTGAGCGAAGCGTGATATGTCGTTTGAAAAGAGCGGTGCAGCACGAACAAAAACGACTTTTCCCGTTGAAGCGCCTCGACCATCTCATCGAGCTTGCGAATGCGCTCCCGCTGGTCGTCCTCGCCAAGCAGAGCGGCGATTTCAATGTCCACGGACTGGGCCAGCCCGCCGTTGAGATGGGCCCGGACGTAGCTGTTGCTCTGCTGGAGCGTTTCAATGACGTGCAAATCGTAGTCGCTCTCCATCACGTTCTGGTACAATATCATATCCGCCTTACGGATATGTTCCAGCTCCGTCATTCCCGTCTCGTCAAGAATCATCACTTCGATTTTTATACCTGCCGCTGCGCATTGGTCGCTGATCCACTGCGCATCTTCCTGATGCGGTTGATACACGTAAATATAAACCGCGCTGCCGTCATAACCCATTTCTTCCAGCAGCCGCTTCGCCTCTTCCAGGTCATACAGTTGAACTCCGGCTAACGGTTTGGCATCCGGTATAAAGCTGACCGCAGGTTTTTCCCGGTTCCCTTCCAGCTCACGCGCCATCCGTTCCCGATCGAGCAGCAAATCGATAGCCTTGCGAAAATTCAGATGCTGCTGCGGTCCCGGCTTGTTCACATTAAAAGTCAGCAGGCTGCAGCCAAGAATCATCTGATCGATGCTGTGCCATTCCGGGCCTTTTTTCCCCAGATGTATAGGCTGTCTGCCGTTCGTGTGGCCGCACAGCACCTGAATCAGATTAGCGTTCGGGCCCGCGTCCGACAGATCCTTCGGCAAAAGCCAGATTTCAATCTGATCCAGATGCGGCCTTACATCAAAATATCGATCGAATGCGCGAAGCCTCCATGTGTATTCGTCGCTGCGCTCCAGCCGGAAAGGCCCCGTTCCGATCGGCACCCGCGCGAACAAATCCTCGTGGCCAAAACAGACTTCCTCCGGAACGACGGACATGGACACAAAAGCAAGCTGCTTCAAGAACAGCGCATTGGGCCGTTTGAGACGGATCACAACCGTGCTTCGGTTCATCACTTCAATCGCATGGATGTTTTCCGTCAGCCAGCTTTGGCTTGACGCCTCCCCGAGTTGCTGAATTCTTAACAGGGAAAACCGCACATCACTCGCCGTCATCTCTCTGCCATGATGAAACATCACGCCCTTGCGCAAATAAAACGTCCACGTCAATCGATCCTCGCTTACCTCCCAATAGTGCGCCAAATGGGGTTCGATATCCGGCTTCTTCTGATCGTACCGGACGAGCGTATCAAAAATCTGATAAAGCAAATTGCAGTCAAAAGCAAAAAAAGCATGCGCAGGATCGAGCGAGACGATCGGCTTAAATATCGGGAACCGCAGCGTATCCGCCGAGTGCTCTTCCGGCCCGTTTTCCCGGTAGCCGAAATAGCTGAAAATCCAATCGATGAACGAGTCCTGCAGCGCATCCCCTTTTTCCATCCGATGGATAAGCTCGATCGCTCCTTTGTAATCTCCTTTGCCTGCTAATTCCATAATGTGCTTGGTGACCATCTCTTCGATCGATCTCAAAAAAACAAGCTCCGAAGCGTTGCCTCTCCCCCGCCCCGGAGACCAGGCGATCCAGCTTTGCTCCGACATTTTTTTCAGCAGCAGCTTGACATTGCGCGTTGAGCAGTACAGCACCTCGGCCAGTTCCTCCAGCGTGACGCGTACCGGCTGCCCTTCCTCCACATGCCCGAAACATCCGCGAAGCTCCAAATAATGCGTCATTAGCTGCATCTTATCCGTCCTATCCTTATGCCCTTACAAAAGGGGAAATTCATAAAGTAAATTATACTCTTTTTCTTCCCCTTATACCAGTTGTATGCTGTTGCTACAAGGAATTGAAAGGAGGTGATGGACATGTTACCCAACATGATGTATTCGTCGGAGAAAATGATGCAGTGGCAGCAGCGGCAATTGGAAAAAGAAGCGAAGGAGCTATGGATGTGGAGATCGATCAAAGAGCCTGCAAAAAAATTGCATATAATGATGATAATTAGCCTGTTTTTCTTCGTTTAATCAGGACGCCGAGCCCGACTGCCAGCACAGCCAGCAAGACGCCTATGGCATCAACCGCCACATCGATGGGATGACCGGTTCTTTGAGGCACAAAAGTTTGATGCCATTCGTCCGATGCGGCATAAATGATTGAAATCATAAAGGAGGCGAGCAGCGCCATGGATGCTTTCATCGGTTTAGAGAGCAAAGTGAGCGACCAGAGCAGGGCAAGGATCGCGTATTCGGTGATATGCCCTGCTTTTCTGATAAAAAATTCAAGCAAGCCGATCGGGTCCTGCCAGCCCACTACCTCATGATCGTAAGTAAACTCCCAATGAGGCAAATTGCTGAGCGCATCCGATCCCGCCAACCATTCCGTCAGAAGCGGCCGCAGGCTCTGCTGCTGATACGTCTCAGCCGATTTGATAAAAATAACCGCCATCCAAATAACGGAAGCGGCCAACCATATGTAAAAACGAACAGAGTTTCTTCTATGCATTTCCAGTCTTCATTCCCCTTCTGCTTGTCCCCCAGCGATTGATTTCTTGCGGATGCTGAGCAATGCGAAAAATTCGATCGCCATCAAATTCACGGCCGAAACCCCGAAAAATGTGATCCCGAACATCATCCGAAACGGGTCGTGACTGACGGATTTCCACCACAGCATGGCTGCCGCCGTCATGCCTATATTCAATGCCGTTGAGATCCAAAATGAAAACTGCAGCCTGTCCGTCCTTCGCATCATCCAGACACCGAGAATAAATGGAACCGCAAACGCCGCCCCCAGAAAAATCCAGTACAATAAACCGTTCGACACCCCAGCCCCACTCCTTTAGCCAAAACTTGTCTATTATTCTAGGTTAGCACGAACCGGGAACCGAAAACAACGTTTCCAAAACCATTGCAACAAAATCGTCATACACAATCATTTTAGGACCTCGAATGATCAGGTCTGAGGTCATCGGGAATTTCGAGGCCCGCCTTTTCGGCCTGGGCTATATGGTATTTCGCCAAGGCTTCGTCGGCAAAATCACTTTCGCTCAAATATATTTTCGCCAATTCGATATGGGCGAGAGGATACGACTTATCCGCTGCGGCGTTAAAATAGGCTATGGCCTCGGCGATATTTTTGGCAGTGCCCAAGCCCTCGCTGTAAAATATCCCCATATAATACGCCCCAAAATCGCCGCCGTCTTCATAATCGCGCTGGAAATAGTGCATCGCCTTGTCATAATTCCCTTTATAGTAATGCAGGTAGCCGAGCCAGTCATTGTGAGGTGTGCCGAATGCTTCACCTTGTTCGTAATGATATATCGCTTTATCGATATTTTGAGATACAAGCTGCCCTTGAAAATACAATTCGCCAAGATTGTTGTTTGCGATCGCGTTGCCATTGTGTGCGGCCCGGCCCAGCCAGTACAGCGCTTTTTCCGCATCAGGGGCCGTACCCGTACCGTTGCTGTAGCACATGCCCAAGCCGTTCATGGCGTATATGCTGCCTGCGGCTGCGCCTTTTTCGTACCAGTAAAAAGCCTTATTCTCATCGAGGCAGCCCTCTATGCTGTAATAAATATAGGCAAGAGTGTTCATGGCTGGAGCGTAGCCCTTTTCAGCAGCAAGAGTATTATAGCGGATGGAAGTTTCAAAATCGTCCGTTTGAAGAGCATCCAAGCCCAAGTCGTGTAAAGTCTCCACCGGTGAATATTCATCCATGCCGCCATCATCGGTAACATCTGTTTTTGCATAGGCCAGCAGGCGATTGCGTACGTTGACATCAAAATAATAGTCTTCATATCCGCTCTCGATTTCTTCCAGCACCAATGCTTTATCAGCCCTCGAAAGCCCGTACGCATCCGCTGTAAAAACTTCGGAACCTTTAAAAGCATAAGCGAAACCGTTCAGAGGCATTTTCCGGGTTACAAGATCGAATTCATAGCCGCTCAAAAGGTTATCGGGCAAACACATAATGCACCATGCCCCGTTCTGCTGCAAAGCAAAATAGTGTTCATACAGCCAAACGATTTTATTGTAATGATCCAAAGGAATTAACCACGACGGATGAGCGATGTCTCCTCTAAAAACGCCTTTTTCCCCATCCTTTTGCGCCAGTACCAGGTTGCTTGTACTTGCATCGACATTAACCTGCATATCAATCAGCGCATCGTATTCATATGGCAAAAGAAAGCTTTCCTGCTGCATGCCCAGTGCTCCGTATTTTTTCCCTTTGTGCAGTATAAGCATATTGGAGAGGCCGGTTTGCCGGTTTATTTTATCGAAGCCCGCTGCGAGCACGGTTCCGTCTTTTTTGTACAGCGTGTTATGGTTCACATTTTTGTGCGCTTTTACCAGAATAAACCCATCGCCGATGCACTCCAGTGCAGATACCGGAAATTCGCCTATATATGTAAAATTCCCGTTAAATATTTTCCGGTTTTTTTGCCCTTCGATTGCCGTATGGTAAAAGCGGTCACCGCTCTCGAAAGGGGCGTCGTGTTCAAAATTTATAATTACCGAACCGGAATTATCAAGCACTCCCCATTTGCCATCCAGCTTGGCCGTAAAATAACCGTCGTAGCCGAGCACTTCCAAGCTTTCATACTGCATTTGCGAAACCGGCTGGCCTTTGATGTCGATCAGACCGAATTTGTCATTCAGTTTGACAATCGCCGAAGCGGAGCCATATTCAAAATCGAAGGCATCGTCCCATACCAAAGGGATGGCAATATGGCCGGATACATGTACATAGCCGTACTTTCCGTCCTTGACGACAACGGCAAGATCTTCGGATCCGAAGCTGTAAAACGCCTCAAATTGCGGGCTGAGCACCACATTGCCAGACTTGTCTTTAAACCCCCACAAGCCATTTTCTTCAAAGATCAGTTCATCGCGATCTTCTTCAGATTGCCAAATATGTTCCCACCCATATTGGTAATCCTCATAGTTGAGCAGCTCGGCGAACGACTTGAAGCCGGGGCTTACGTCCCTGAAATCGGAATAGCGCAGCATCGAAATATCGTCGTTTTTCATCGCTCTTGTAATGATCTCATTGTTATGGTTCATATTGGACAGCCAAGTTTCCGCCTGCTCGGCGTGAGGGATATCGTCCATATTGAACACATCCCAGGCATCCAGGTGGAAATAGGGAAGTTCCAGCTTTTCGAGGTAGTGCAAAAGATTGTTTTTCGCTTCAATAAAAGCTTCTTTATTTTCGATCAGCGATTCCTGCTTCTCCAGGAAATCATAAAACCGCTTCAAATTTTCGATACCCGTCCGGGCATTAAAATACAGTCCGGTATTGTCCAACTCTGTATGGTTGTTATAATTATTGCCGGCGGCGAACCCTCCGTCGACTAAGAGCGGCTGCAATAAAAGAGGCATTTCATAACCCCACTCCATCATCATCTTGTCGGTACTCTGCGCTTGAGAAGGTTCGCTGACATTGTATAAATATACTCTGTGTGACATCGTGTTAACGGCTCCCCCTGTACTTTAATTTTACGTCTTGTTTCATCGTAACATGAGCCGAATAAGCGTTTCAAATTATTGACAGATTGAAAGCCGAAAAACAGCAAAACAAAAAACGGCATTTCTGCCGTTTACGAATGAGTACAGCTCTTTGAGGAAAATCAAATCTTCCGCACGCACCCAAAGATTTCACCAACTCCAAATTCGCGGCGGTCACAACCCAAGCATCTGATCCAGCTCGCTCTTTTGACGCAAGTGATGACGGAAATGCATATCGACAAGGGCAAACCATTCTCTCGCGTTCAACCAGCCAAAGCCATCATGATTGACTTTGCAATTTGGATTTACAGCATCTATTTTCACTTCCCATTCTTTCATCTTTTGCTGCACTTGATCGAGTCCGCGCATAAGGTCTTCTTTACTATCCGAATTGCTCGGCGTGTTTTCCGGCCCATCCGGCAGCTTGATTTTAATCGGCGGGAAACCGCCAATTTTGAACAAATGCTCGCCGGCCTCCGTCTTCCCGAGCTCTTGTTCTTCGCGTTCAGTCGCGCAAATTCCCACTTTGTCAAGGTAATCAAGAGCAGTGAGGATCATGTGGTTGTACAATTGGCCGAGAGACCAAACCCCTTGCGCGGGTATATACCTAAGCTGCTCCATGGAATAACTATGTAAATAGCTTTTGTATGTTTCAATCAATTCTTGATCACTCAATCGGGAAGCACTCCTTTAACGTTTAATTTTTGCTGCGCTACTCGTTAGACCTAGGATTAATAACTTTCCCTTATCATATCACGCAGTACAGCATAGGAGTTCTTTTCAATTGCTATTTATCCCGATTGTAGCGACCTGGCAAGACGAAAGCCAAGATCGTCGATGCGAAACGTAGGGTGACTGCGGCGGCGGCATGTCGCTCCACAGCCCCGGGCCTCTTCCGCCCAGCTTCCGCCGCGGAAAACCCTGTAGGAGCCGTAAACTTTTACATCGTATAAATCCCAACACCACTCCCAAACATTTCCTAACATATCATAGAGTCCCCATGCATTCGGCAGCTTTTTACCGACCTCATGCATCAAGCCCTCAGAGTTTTCGTGATACCAAGCTATTTCATCAAGCTCGCCGTACCGGTAACCGCCCGTTCCCGCTTTACACGCATACTGCCATTCCGCTTCCGTAGGAAGACGATATCCATCCGCCTCCCAGTTGCAGACGACATTCTCACCATCATCGCTCACCGAGTAACATTCCTGTAGACCCGAATGCCGAGAAAGCAAATTACAAAAGAGAATAGCATCATTCCAAGAAACACCCACAACCGGAGCCTGTGGTTCGTCATGAGGTCCAGCTGGCTTTTTCACGTTCGAGCCATATAACGCATTAGTAACAGGAACCGGTGCAAGCAAAAAAGAATTCACCTTGGCCGTCCATGTCTTCTTTATTCGATCGTCCCTTAAATCAATTTCACCTGCAGGAATTTTCACCATTGGATACTCAGCATCACTACGCTGCACGTTTGACACCTATTTTCCTCCCGTTCCAAACTTTCAAGCGAGAACCCCCTCGTTCAACCTATAATTCCCGTTATCAACTGCAGACCTATGCCGGTGCCGCTAATCCATAACCTATGAGATGATCTGAGCTGCTCAGTTCGTGCAACGCACAGTAAAGATCGTAAATAACCCAATCTTACCACCAGACCTCAATTCGTTCCAGACATTCTCTAAAAGCTCTTTCGGTCGATGCTTCAACCCTTTTCGCCTGCTTTCCTTGTCCCCGATACCTTATCCGCTGGCATGAGCATAACGGCGATCATGGCAAGCGCCGCCGGGACGAGCGCCCATAGGAAAGTATGGGTAATCGACGAAGAGAGAGAGTTGATGATTATGTCCAGTGTCCGCGGAGAGAGTTGAGCGCGATGACTCGGTGTCAATGCCGAGCGCGGGTCGATCAAGGAGTTTTCCGAAATCCCCCCTAATCCTTCGAAAGACTCACCCAGCTTGCGATTAAAGATGTTCCGCTGTATGATGCCAAAAATAGTGATTCCTATCGTCATGCCCAGCGAGCGAATGAACACGACAGATGAAGTCGCGGTTCCGCGCTGCCGCATATCAAAGGGATGGACCGCCGATTGCATCAAGACGGACATGGACACGCCGATCCCCATCCCGGTTACAATCATGAACACCGTTGTCATGAAACGCGAAGAAGCCGGCGACAAAAGACTAAGCAAATACATGCCGGTACCGAACAACAAGGCGGAACCGATCATCAAATTCCGGTAACTTATTTTCATTGTCAGTCTGCCCCCGATTTGACTAAACAGGACTCCGGCTACCAGCATCGGCATCAGGATCATGCCAGAACCGGTCGCCGATTCACCAAATACACCTTGAATAAAGATGGGCACATATACCGTTGCAATAACAAAACCCGATCCGTAAAAAAAAGCTGCTGCGATGCTGGCCGTATACAAGCGGTTTGCGAACATGCGAAACGAAATGATCGGCGCCTCCGCCTTCGTTTCCGCGATTACAAATCCGGTTAGCAGGATAACAAACAACAGAATAAGACCGATTATTACGCCGGAGTCCCAAGCATAACGGCCGCCACCAAGCTCTAGCGCGAACATAAGGCAGACAACCGATCCGATCAACGTTGCCGCTCCGCGCCAATCGATCTTTTGCTTGGAATGCGCAAGCGATTCTTCATAGAACAGCACAATAAGCAGGCAAGAGATTATGCCGAACGGCACATTGACGTAGAAAATCCAATTCCATCCGAGGTGGTCCGAAATAACGGCTCCAAGCATCGGACCGAAAATACTGGATGCGCCGAACACAGCTCCGGATATACCCGAAATTTCCCCTCGTTTTTCCGGAGGAAATATATCAAACAGGATCGTTAATGCAATAGGCATAATGGCTCCGCCGCCAATACCCTGAATCGCCCGAAACACGCTGAGCTGAACAATGCTTGATGCAAGCCCGCATAGAATGGACCCAATTAGAAATACAACTAGACCAAATACGAAGAAACGTTTGCGGCCATACATATCGGATAACTTTCCGAAAATCGGGGTGCCTGCCATCGAAGTCACCATATAGGATGATGTAACCCATACGAAGTTCTCCATCCCTCCCAGATCTGACACGATTGTCCCCATCGACGTTGCGACGATCGTATTGTCCATCGATGACATCAAGATTCCCAGCATTAATCCGGCGACAATATAGTTGGTTTTCTTTGCTTGCTCGGACATAAGCGATCACTCCTCAAAAAGAATCCATTCGGTTTGCTCCGCTTCCCTTCAAACGGATCATGCGGTACAATAGAATTACAAAGGTTAGATATATTAAGTAACCTTATTAATATGGTTGCTGATAGTAAGTCTACTTATTAGTTATTTATCTGTCAAGGAGTTTTTTCATGTCCAATATGCCGTTTTCATCGGAAGAATCCGTCTCTTCGGAAGTCGATGCGCTTGATGCGCTTATTCGTACTGCCCACTATATCAAGCACGAATTTGAGCTGCGCCTTTCCTCCATGGATCTGCCTGCATTTTTAACCGGGCCGAGACTGCGCCTGTTAATAGCCGTTTCCGAATCGGAGCCGGTCAGAATGAGCGATTTGGCCGCGGCGATGGACATCAAGGCCATTTCGGTTACCCAATTCGTCGATGCTTTGGAGAAAGAACATCTGCTTGTCCGAATACCCGACCCCAAGGATCGCCGAGCGATGCTGGTCAAGCTGACGGACATTGCTCCGCCTATCATTGAACAAGGACGTGTAGCCGCGAAAAAAGTGAAAGAGGATCTGCTTAAACCATTGCCCATGGATTTGCGCACCCAGCTTATCGATATCCTCTCGTTGATCATCTCGCATGAAAAGATCGACCCTGAATAAGGTATCTCGTTATAACTGCTGACGAAGCCTTTTCGCCGAAGTAAATCGCAGCGGCAGTTTTTCTTCCCCTCAAAGTGAAGCCACGCATTGAAGCTCGTTCCGATTAGTTTCATGCTCATTCAGCGCTTTCGCGGCCTTTTATTAATGTCTAAATCAGTTGTGGTATTCGGGATAATGGGGTATACTCTAACCAAATCGAATCGGCGTGAAGCACATGCCGCTTTAATACGAGCGTCCGTTTACGGCTGCCGTATTGGAGCGGCTTTTTACTTGCTGACAAAAGGGGGAATCTGCATCAATGGGCTTCTTTACGAAAACTTATGAGGAATGGCTGCAACGACATATTGCAAACGAGAAAAAACCAAGAAGACGCGAAATTCTTGAGAAAGGATTGACCCACAGCTCCGTGGAGTTTCTACGATCCTGTTGGTATCCGGCAGTCGGAAATTTGGATCATCTTTACCCCGAATGGGAGGTCAGGGATATTCATAATTCCATGCGTTACCTGGATCTGGCGTATATGCCGGGAGACGCCAAGGGCTGCATTGAAATTCAAGACTACCGATCCCACGCCAGAGACATCGGTGTTACACGCTTCAAGGATTTATGCAAGAAGCACTCCATGCTAATTCTTGACGATTGGACACTCCTCACCGTTGCCTATCTCTCCATCGTCGAAGAACCTGAATTTTGCAGACAACTTGTGCTTGCCTTTATCGGAAAATTCATTTCCACTCCTGTGTCATCCGACTTGGATTGGGCTGAAACTGAAACAATTCGATTCGCACGCCGATTGCTGCATCCTTTTACTGCTGCCGAACTGGCTGGTCATCTCCGTCTTTCCGATCGTCACTCTCGACGTCTATTGCATGGATTAGTCGAACGAAATTTGTTAACGGTAGCCAGCGGGAAGCAGCGATATCGAACTTATCAATTACGATGGGAGCGTAGGTGAATTTTGTAAGACCAAATCTTCTAACGGACACAGTGGCGCCTATTGAGGGAAATCTCGACCATTTAGATTTCTAACGGACACAGTTGCAGCTATTTGGTGAAAATGCCTCTTTGGGAGGCGGTTCGGATTAAATAAGCGCTGAGGTGACCGTTATAATTTGAAAACGGCTGCTTTTAGCAAATTAACGTCCCTAGTGTCCGTTAGGGTATGGCGTCCTGGGAATCGATCCGCCAAACGCAAAAAACACGCCTTAATGGGCGTGTTGGGGGTGTCATGTTTGAGATGGAGGCGACCGAGAGCCACTCCAATCCCCAAGGAACACTAAATGGGGGCGTAACAAGTACGCTTGCAGACATTGCGATGGGTGTGGCTTTCGGGACGACCCTTCAGCCGGATGAGAGCTTTACGACCATTGAATTAAAAATCATTTTTTTGAAACCGGTATGGAGTGGTACGATCAGGGCGGAATCGAAGGTAATGAAGAAAGGACAAACCGTAGGATTTATTGATTGCAGTGTATTTGACAAAAACCAAAGTCTTGTAGCCTATGCAACAAGTACTTGCATGATCCTTCGTGGAGATAAAGCAAAGGGAAGGTAACATTTTATGGATTTGCCGTATCTGAATAGGTATGGTGGAGCCTAGGAGGATTGAACCCCCTGACCTCATCGCTGCTGCCAGTGATGCGCTCTCCCGCCGTGGCCAGTTTCACTGCCCCAATTTGCCTAAGGACGAGAATCTGCATTCATTATCAGGAATCTTAACACTGTTTTAAGCTTTTCCGGTTTCGTCTTTCGAGGATCTGACAAATAAATCTCCCGATGAATTTTGCTGGTACGGATATAACCATTCTCTTCACAGAATGCTTCCATTCGAGCAAAGCTTTTCGGTTCATCGTCAAAGCTGCCGATATGCATCATTTGACAACACAAACCTTCATCCACGTGCTCAAACCGGACTTTCTCAAGGAACGGATTAGGCTTTTTCTTTTTCGTCTGTTCTAGAAACCGCATAAACCATTTTTCTGTCAAAAAATCGGGTTGGCGTATCATAATCGTATATTTCAAATTGTTTTTGTCCGTCGCCGGCTTGGTCCGATCAAGCAAGTCCCACACGCCCTCAAGCGGAAAAACCGTATATTCGTAGTATCCAGCCGGCACATCGTCACTTTTGTAAGACATTCTCACCGCATAACTCAAACTGTACAAAGCTTCTACCACCCTGGAAAATTCCTCACCGTTAGGGTTTCCAGAACCACTGACCATAAAAAAAGGCATCCTCGGCACTTTCACAATTTCCGGTAACATATCAGGCATATAGAGTTGGTTAAAATCTTTCTTGTAATCTATCTTTTTATTCAAAGCCTGTCTCTCCTTTTGTATGGTTTTTGTATATATTAACATTTAGAAACTGACAACTGTATGTCATATTCAAACGTTCATGTTACGATTGTAGTTACTCAAACCCGTGAAACGCCTCTCTATTTCAGGGCCCATCAAAAAATAGAAAAAAACCACTTCCATGGCGAACTGGTCTGCTAACCTATATTGGTGGAGCCAAGGCATAAAAAATCCACCTTGTCGGGTGGATTGAATTTTTATATTGGTGGAGCCAAGGGGGATCGAACCCCTACTCTTGCATGCCGTGCAAGTATTCTCCCACACTTATCGGTTTCATTGCCCCAAACTTTTGCTCCATTCGGCCACCCTACGGAAACTTTCTTCCTCCGAAATATCCTCAATTCGAGTCATAATTGACCATCTGATTCCGAACGGGTCCAGAATACTGCAATACCGATCCCCTGAAATAAAGTTCGTTGTTTGCTCTCTGACGCTCGCTCCGTTGGCTAGGGCCAAGGAAAAGGTACGGTCAACGTCGGGGACATATATTCCTAAAGAATAGCACGCATCGCCTTCCCCTGGCGGTAAAACCAATCGAAAAGCAGGGTTAGCGGCTCCCAGTTGCAGAAACCCGTTGCCAAAATCGATTTCGGCATGAATAATGATTTTATTGCCTTCATCGCCAATATCTGTCACACTTTTCGCTTTTGCCCCAAATACGGTTTCGTAAAAGGCAATCGCTTCAGCCGGATTATTCACGACGATAAACGGTGTAATGGCCGTGTATCCGTTTGGTTTCCCATTTGTGGTATATTTTCCGGTTATACCTTCATTGTTTCTGCCATTCGTCATTTCCATTCCTCCATTTCTTCTGCTCGTCTCTATTATAGGAGCTCCGTAATTCCGATGTATTGTAAAAAGGCGACACCGCAGACATTAATGGCCGCTTCGGCTCACCCGAATCTATAGCAGTAAAAGGCGTTGACGTCATGTATGAAGATAGGTATCCATTCGCTCCGTGCAAAACGAGCGATGCTTGAAAGTATACCTTGTTTTTGTAACACTAAGGTGATATTATGAGTACTAAAGGTTACATTATTGAGGGGGAAATCCATTTGGCAACTGAAGTAACACAGTTGGAAAAGAACAGGACAACATTCATTAAAAGAAGCCTGATTGGTTTTGCAATATGGCAGCTGACATATTTGATTCGGTATCTACATTTAGACACCGTCAAATTAATCACAGGCTTCACTGCCATTATTTCTGTTATTGGTGGGATTGTCTGGGCGTATTACCTCATAAAAATTGTCCTGTTATCGTTTCTCATGCAAAAGAAGCGCCCATTGGCCATATCATTAAATAATGAGTATTTTCAAATGATTCGACTTAAGAGCTTTACGATAGGCTTTTGGGTTATTTTGGGGTTGGTTGGGATTTTATTTACGCTCAGCTTGTATGTTGCATTAAATATCCAGCTTGTTTTACACATATTGCTCGTCGTTGGTGTCATTTCTCCCCTAGTAAGTTACTTAATCCTTGACAAAGATGAGGTTCTCGGCGATGAGTGAAGATGTTCTAGAAAATACTATAAAGGTGCAACGAGCCAAAATGAATTTGACACAAGAACAGTTAGCAGAATTGATTGGGGTCACCAGAAAGACGGTCAACACGATTGAAAATGGCAAGTTCATACCGAGTACAGTGTTAGCCATTAAGATGGCAAGAGTTTTTGCTCTTCCCGTCGAAGAATTGTTTATTCTGAAATAACGTGGGACTGAACGCCTTTGAGGGGGCACCGAAGAACGCTCCGTCCGCGCGGGACGAACCCGCCAGGGGTTCTCTCCTGCCCAAGGCTCACCATATACAAAAAAAGCAGCCGTATCGGCTGCTTTTTTTGTATATGTGGTGGAGAATAGGGGGCTCGAACCCCTGACCTCATCGCTGCCAGCGATGCGCTCTGGCGCAACAGGGAATTCGTCGGCTGGGTGGACGATGCCCTAAGGCAATCATGATCAAGACATGCTGTTCAGATTGTACGGCGCGGTTATTTCTCCAACTCGTAGCGGGCCGCGATTACGCCTGACTTGAACGTTCGGCTGGACAGCAGCTTGAGCTTGATTTTCTCGCCGCCGCCGTCGAATACCGATTTTCCGCTGCCAAGGACGACCGGACAAATCGTCAGCAGGAATTCGTCGATCAGGCCGAGCTCAAGCAGCGTCTTCGCCGCACCCGGGCTGCCGAAGATGACGAGATTTTTGCCAGGTTGTTCCTTGAGCGCCTTAATTGCCTCTGCTATATTGTCCTTGATCAGCATCGTATTGTTCCATTCAACCTTGTCCATCGTACTGGAAATGACGATCTTCTTCACATCCTGCAGCCATTTGGCATGCTCCAAACCGTGCTTCGAAGCATTCGGATTGTCCAGCACCGTGGGCCAGTAGCCCTCCATCAATTGATACGTTGTGCGTCCGTAAACAGGAGAGCCGACTTCGGCTACGACCTCCTCGGCGTATTTCTCGAATTCCTCGTTGTATGGAATCCAATCCAGTCCTCCGTTCGAATCCGACGCATACCCATCCAGCGACACATGCATGAACAATACTAGTTTCCTCATATTCGTTTCTCCTCCGATTTCGAAATTATTTTGCCGATTTTTTGGCCGGTGGCCCGTGTTTCGTCCTGCCGTTATGTTCACTATAAATCATTACGTTAAGTAAGGTTCAAGTGGAAATCTAAATTTTTTTGAAGCTTTGTCACACAAAGTAGCATAGAAGAAGTATTTAAAAGAACAAAAAAACGGCATCTCTGCCGTCTGTGTGTGGTATTGGTGGAGAATAGGGGGCTCGAACCCCTGACCTCGTCGCTGCCAGCGACGCGCTCTCCCAGCTGAGCTAATTCCCCATATATTTCCAATCAAGGAAACGTATTAAATCGTTGCTGGTATTCAATTTTTGGAGCAATGTAACTGACTGCGCCGCTCTCCCAGATGAGCTAAGGCCCCTTATTGATGTCGACTTTTCGAATTATACATGAAAAACTCAGAGTATGCAAGCCCCTGCGCAAAAAAGTTTTGAGAGGACGTGCATCAAGCAGAATCAAAGGTTTCTTTCAATTAATTTTTAGTACCGAGAGAGCCCTTCCGGCCAGCAACCGGATAGGGCTTTCTCATTTAAATGGGAGCAATCCCTTATCCCCCGGGCTATTCGGACAGCCGGGAATCGCTCCCTGGCCCCCGGAGGCTTCACACTTTTCGGTCAATCATTTTCTGTGCGAAATCGGGATCGTCCAGCAGCGGCCGCCTGTTTCGGAGCGGATTGCGGCAAGCGTGTCCTGCAAAAATTTCGTCCTGCCACGGGGCGTTCCGCCGTATTCGTCGCTGCGGAGATTGGTAATCGGCGACAGGAACTGGTGAATCAAGAATCCATGAGCCGCATGTACCTCAATCCCGTCAAAACCCGCCGCGATGCTGCGTCTGGCGGCTATTCGGTAATCTTCAATGAGGGCCTCGATTTCGGAGACCGACAATTGCGCAGGCTTTCCGTAAGTATCGTCATATGGAATTGCGCTTGGGGCAATGAGCCGTTTCGTCACTTCAGGCGCCGACTTTCTTCCTCCGTGGGACAATTGAACGAATACGGGTGTATGGTGGGCATGGACGGCATCGGTTACCCTTTTCAGCGCATCGGCGTGCCGATCCGAATAAATGCCTATATCGTTAGGCACCAGCCTGCCGTTATCGGACACGGCCGTCGATTCCACGATCATTAATCCGATCGCTTTTGCCCTTCTCGAGTAATGCTGAATATGATGCTCGGTCGCATAGCCTTCCGGCGAGCCGCTGTACTGCTGCATAGGCGCCATAATTAGCCGGTTGCGCAGCTCGACGCCGCCAATGGCGAGAGGGGTATCAAGGTTAAGTGATTTTGTCGCGATCATTCGTTATCCACTCCTTTAAAATCTCTTTCAATGACATTTTATAAGGTTAGGAATATAATTTACATATATAAATCATGTTATATTGGAGCAATTTTCTTTATATTAAAGTTAAAAATACGATTTCAGCACACAAAATAAAGGGGAACAATCGCTATGGACAAAATCGACAGTAAAATTTTATCGCTGCTGCATGAGAATGCGCGAATGCCGGTTGCCGAAATCGGCCGCACGATCGCGATGACACAGCCTGCCGTTACCGAACGGATACGCAAGCTTGAAGAACAGGGGATCATCGCCGGCTACAAAGCGGTTCTATCGCCTAAGAAGCTCGGCAAAGACGTCACGGCGTTCGTGCTGTTCAAAACGAATAATTGTCAGGACTTCCAGGAATTTTGCTCGCAATCCCCGGATGTCGTCGAATTGTACCGCATCAGCGGGGAGTATAATTTTATGCTGAAAATAATTACCGCATCGATGGAAACGTTGAGCGCTTTTCTCGATTCGTGCGGTCCGCACGGTTTCTCTTCGACGCTGATCGTGCTTTCCGCGGCGATTGAGAACAAGCGCCTGATCGCTGAAAATGGCGAATAAATGTATAGCTCTGGGTAATTTCACTCTGCGAAGTCGATGCCTATTGAATTGAAATCGAGGCAATACTGCCGTTGGTTTTGAAATCCGACGTGTAGGCGATGGTTGCAGTTGCGGAGGTGATCGCTCCATTCGGTCCTGTAATCTTGATAGTCGGTGCTGAAGAATAGCCGGAACCTGCATGGATTATCGTGACCCCGCTTAAGATACCGTCCTTGACCGTTGTGGCCAGCAAAGCGGGCGTTCTTTTCCAAACTTCGCCTTTGACGCCGCTGTAGCGGTAGTAGTTGGATACTTCATCCAGGCGTTCGTTGGTGATGCCGTACGGTTTTAGCACCTTCATCAAGGCTGCTTTGTTGGATCGCGCCTGTTCCGATGTCGGGCCGGAGCTTCCGGCGCCTGCCGGTTTTACGCCGCTGAAAGCTTGTCTGAATACATCGTCAGGGACGCCGAGCGCGGCAGCAATGAGCACGATCGGCCTGCCATGATCCTGCGGGTCCGTATTATACCCTCCGGAAATAGCGATGGTATATCCGTTCTGATCGGTTGTGATGCTGCTGTCGTTTTCGGTTGCGGGGCCTGCGGATCGCTGTGGAGCGGCATGAACCGGATCAGATTTCTTAGCGGCTGCCGCCTCCGCTCTGGTTAAGGATTGAGAACCACTGGCGAATGCCAACCATACACCTGCGCTGCAAGCGAACAGTAAAGTCGGGACGATGATAAATTTTTTGATTTTCAATTTGTGTTCTCCTCTCACATTGGGAATGACTGTGTTAGGAGTCTGTCCGATGAACTCGTTTACCCCGGCATGCACAAAAGTAACTCCCTCGGATTGACTCCTAGGGATAGATTAATGCACCAATGTGTCAGGAAAACGTCAAGAAGCCGCTAGTTCCCAAAAATGCTTCAATGCCTAACGCTGCTTGGGCAGCAACAGCTGGAACGCGGTGCCCCCGGGAGAGCTGTTTTTTAGATGAAGCTGGCCTTTCATCGCAACAGCAAGCATCCGGCTATAGGTCAAGCCCAGTCCTAGGCCTCCAACGGATAGCTTTTTACGCTCGCCCCGGTAGTATTTTTCGAAAATATGAGCTTGCTCGGCTTCCGGTATGCCGGGACCGTCGTCCCAAACGATGACCTCATAGGTTTGGTCCGAATATTCCGATAGCGTTATGCCAATATGCCCTTGACCTTGGAACGCCTGTTTGCTATTGTTCAGCAAATTCACCACGATCTGCTGAATGCGGCTGGCGTCCCCCATGCACATAAAAATCCGGTCTGGAATATCGACCGTGGTCTCTATCCCTTCTTCTTGATCGAGCTGCCCCCACTGATAAGCGATTTCGCTCAAAAGCTTGCCCAAATCAATCGAATCCTCCCGAACTTTGATTATGCCTGAAGCAAAAGAATTAAAGTCCAGCAGATCGGCGACCATATGCTGAAGCCTGCGCGTCTGCTCAAGGGAGATGTCCAGGAACTCCACCGCTTCGCCGTCCGTAACTACCTGGTCGCGAACCGCGCGGATCAAGCCATGAATCGAGGCGACAGGTGTCTTCAGCTCATGGCTGACGCCAGCCAGTAATTCCGTACGCAGCTCTTCCAGCTGTCCCAGACGCGAAGCCATTGCCTGGAAGGACAAGAGAAGATCGTGAATTTCTTTCTCCTTCACATTGGCAGGGACGGTTACATTGTAATCGCCGGCTTCCATCTTGTTGAGCGCTTCGGACAGTTGGATGATCGGTTTTCTTAAATTCAACGACAGGAAATAGATGATCGTCCAGCCAAGCAAGCCCGCACAGAAGAGCAGTGAGATAATCAAAATGTAGTTTTGATTGACATCGGAGAGCTCAAGATAGCTGTAGGCAATAACGATCGCGCCGATAGGGGAATTTTTGTCCATCACCGGTGTCGTTACGACAAAATCCTCCCCGATTCTCGCTGCACGCAGTCGGTCGGTCAGCTCCGGCTTCGCTTCGATATTCAGCGAGGAACGGCCGGGGGCGCTTGGGGGCGCTTTTTTGACAAAAACAGGGGTATCGCCGCGCTCGAACACAACGAAAGCGAATTGTCCGGGAATGGAGTATCGCCGCTGCGTGCGGTCAATCCATTCATACAAATCGCCCGGGATGACGATGCTGCCATGACCGTCTGTCACATACTGGGCTGCCGCTTGGGAAAATTCCTGGAGAGCATGCTTCCGCTCGTCGATAGTTTCCTGCCGGATATAGAGAATGGATACAAGTCCGATGGCAAGCAGTCCCAAAAAAAGAGTAATTACATAACGAAACGTCCAACGACTGAGCAGCGTCCGGCGCCTAATTGGATGTGTTGGCATAAAGCTGATATCCCGTCCCGCGCAATGTTCTGATTTCCCCTTCTTCCGGCGGCCAGTGAAGAAGCAGCTTCCGCAGACGCTTGATAGCCAGGTCCACGGCCCGGTCACTGCCTTCATAATCGATGCCCCATACCTTCTCAATCAGCTGCTCGCGGTTGAAAATCTGGTTCGGATGCTCCGCCAGAAACATAAGAAGCGACAAATCGCGGGGCGTAACCGATAAAGTCGCTCCGTTCAGGAAGACACTGCGGGACTTGAAGTCGATGCGAAAGCTCCCGAAGCTGACTTGATCCGAACCGACCAGGGACTGGGACGGGCGTCTAAGCACAGCATGAATTCTGGCAATGACTTCGTCAGGCTCGAACGGCTTCGACATGTAGTCGTCCGCCCCTTCGTTCAGTCCCGTAATCCGGTCGCCGACACCGCCCCTGGCTGTCAGCATAATGACAGGGCATACGCTTTTGCTGCGAATATGCTGCAGAACCTCCCAGCCGCTCATTCCAGGGAGCAGCACGTCAAGAATGACAAGAGCCGGCTGTACCGAACCGAAAGACTCCACGGCCTGACAGCCGTCCCGGAAGATAAGGCAATCAAATCCGGCCTTGCGGATATACGCCGCGAGAACCCGGGAAATCGCGTCCTCGTCTTCGACGATCATAATCGTTTTCATTCGATATCCTCCAATACGGCGGTCTTTGGATGAATTATACAACCCCGGATTTGGAATAGCCAGATATAATCCTGATGATTCTTCTTGGAAATTTCCAGGAGCTCACCAGAAAGCCTGCAAAAGTGCATCTTTTTGCTCCTTGATCCTCTTGTCGCGAAATATTCCTGCAAATCTGCAGGCTTTTCCGCTCAAATTTAAGCTTAGACCCATTTTGACCGATAATTCCTGCACAATCGCAGGCTTTTTCCTGAAACGAGCCGTTACTAGCGAAAAAACCTGTATTTTCGTAGGCTTTTGCCCAAGCTGCCAGGCCGTATCGTCCCAATACCCATTGACACGTTACCATTTGGTAACTTATTATATGGGTGACCCATTAATTGCCGTCCGGCGACGAAACGGAGCACCTAATTTCCGGGAAAGGCGATGTGCAGCGTGAAAACTTTCTTCAATATAATGACGAACGAAGAAGTCAAAGCTTATTTGAAAAGAATCGGTGTTGCAGAAATAGAGCCGCCCAACAAAGCCTATCTGTTTGAACTGCATAGAGCTCATGTAAGTAACGTTCCGTGGGAAACCGTCGATATTTTTGCCGGAAGACCGGTTTCCATCGACGTCAAGGAATCGGTGCAGCTTATCATTAACCGCAGAAGCGGTTATTGTTTTCATCTCAATGGCGCGTTCAGCACGCTTCTCCGCTCCTTGGGCTATAAAGTTTCCTGGCACAGGGCCGGGGTCCAGCCGCTCGGGGAAGAGCCTCGCGTCAATTCGTTCCACCTCGGATTAACAGTCGACTTGGCAAACGAATCGCAGAAGGAAGAAAAATGGATCGTCGATGTCGGCCTCGGAGACATGCCATTCGAACCTTTGCCGCTTCAAACAGGAGTTTATAAGCAGGGCCCACTCGTTTACAAGGTCATGGAGTCGGCTGTAGTTGACAATGGCTGGCGGTTGGAGCATGATTCTGGCGCTTCGTTTGCCGGAGTCGATTTTGCTCCAGAGGTCATATACGATATGAATGAATTTAAGCCGAAACACGACCATTACTGCCAGTCGGCGGAGTCACCCTGGATCAATCTGTTTCTTATCCGGCAAAGACATGCAGAGGGAAGCAATGAACTTAGAGGCTGCATATGGAGCAAAAGAGATAGTGCCGGTATTGAAAAAACGGAGATTCGGACGAAATCGCAATGGCTCGAAGTTTTGGGAAATATTTTTGGCGAGCATCTGGTTCGTTATAGCAGCCGGGAGCGGGACGATTTATGGAAAAAGGTGCAGAAAAAACACGAAGAGTGGAAACAAGCAAAAGCTCTGTAAACGTCGTGCAAGCGGGAGCCATTAGCGGCTTCCGCTTGTGTCGGCCAAAAGACAACGGCTTGTGCACCGCGTGCAGCACTGCCTGAAGGAAATCGTACAGGCGCTGGAACACCGTAGCATTGAACAAGCGAGAAAAGTAAACGCTCGCGAATCCCGGGCGCGCGTTGTGTCGCCGACGCATGGCGGCGGTCAGAATCCCTTTACGGAGTATGCGATCCCCAGCATCGATGAACGCAGCCGCCAGCAGTTTCGCGGCGTACACCGTCTGGCGGAGTAACTCCATTAATTTTGAAAGTAAAATCTATACTTTTTTGGTATCTTATGCGTTTATCTATCCTTATAATATAGAAATGTAAGCGTTTTATTTATGTTCTTATCCATGTGAGGAGGTGGGATGACAACTGCGGCAAAGCGGTATCAAGGAAAGATGAAGCTTGGATAAAACACTATTTTGAGGAGGTATTTTATGTTAAAGTCAAAATTGGCAAAGTTAAGTACAGCGCTTGTATTGGCAGGCGCACTGATCTCAACGGCGATCGCTCCGAGCGCCAGTGCGGGTATCGCTACCGGCAACAAATTTTTAGGAAACATTATTGCCGGCAGCGTTCCTTCTAACTTCGGCACGTATTGGAACCAGGTGACACCGGAAAATTCCACGAAATGGGGTTCCGTCGAATCTACCAGAAACAGCATGAACTGGTCAGGGGCCGATACGTCTTATAATTATGCGAAAAGCAAAGGTTTTCCATTCAAATTCCATACGCTTGTATGGGGTAACCAGGAGCCGGGCTGGATCAGCGGTCTTTCGGCAGCCGATCAAAAGGCCGAGGTCACGCAGTGGATCCAGGCAGCCGGCCAGAGATATAAGAACGCGGAGTTCGTGGACGTTGTCAATGAACCTTTGCACGCCAAGCCATCTTATAGGAATGCGATAGGCGGAGACGGTTCCACGGGCTGGGATTGGGTGATCTGGTCATTCCAGCAAGCAAGGCAGGCTTTTCCCAATTCGAAATTGCTGATTAACGAGTATGGAATTATAAGCGATCCCAACGCCGCGGCAAACTATGTCAAAATTATTAATCTGCTTAAAAGCAGAGGGCTAATCGACGGCATTGGCATTCAATGCCATTATTTCAATATGGACACTGTATCTGTAAGCACAATGACCAATGTTCTGAATACGCTTGCGGCAACGGGATTGCCCATTTATGTATCCGAGCTGGACATGACCGGCGACGACAATACGCAATTGGCCAGATACCAGCAAAAATTCCCGGTTTTATGGCAGCATTCGGCCGTTAAAGGGATTACTCTGTGGGGCTACATCCAAGGACAAACGTGGGCATCGAATACGCACCTGATCTCCAGTTCGGGAACCGAGCGTCCCGCTCTGAAATGGTTAAAGCAATATTTAAGCGGTTCTTAAAATAAGGCGAATCGCCGGACCCGGCATTCGCACGGCAGTAATGCCCGTCAGGTTGAATTTCCTGGCGGGCTTTTCCCGTTTTTGCGAAACGGCCGGTGGCCGGGCAAAAACTGCGTGGACGTCCCCACAGAGTGAAAATAGTCGGGGCTGCTAAAGCGAGACCGGTGAACAACTCCTCAACCGTCCAAAAAACTGCAAAAGTGCAGGCTTTTTCGACGGCAGCGGCCCGTTTGGCGGAAAAGCCTGCGATTGTGCAGGTATTTTCGCTCAGGAATGGGCTGGGCACCAGATTTCCGCGAAAAGCCTGCACTTTTGCAGGAATTCTTCCCAGCCGGCGCATCAATGCGCAAAAAGCTGCACTTTTGCAGGAATTCTGCGCATTGCAAGCAGGAAGCATCAGCTCTGGCGGGCTTTTCTGCGCGCGATGCCGGCCAGCGCTGCCTTCGCAAAGCCGCATCCTCGCGGCGGCGGAACCGCCGTATTTTGACATGAACTCCATTTACAAACCGATGGTCGGTATGTATAATGTGGTTATAACGATACATGGAGGAATCACTTTGAAACAAGAGGAACGCAGACAGCGGACGATTCAGAAACTGCTCGATGCTGCCAAAGAGCTGATCCGGACAAAAGGCTGCCACGCCATCACCATGAAAGACATTATGGAAAAATCGGACATTTCCAAAGGGGCCATCTTCCACTATGTGAAAACCAAGGACGAAATTTTTGCCTGGGTGCTGCAAGAGCGGCTTGAAGAGAACAACCGGCGTTTCATGGACGAAGTGGAGCAAGGCGGTCGAACGTTTGAGGGGCCGATGCAGCAAGTCGCAAGCCAGCTCCCCCATTTGGAAGACGCGCATGATGTGACCAATAAGGTTTTGGTATATTTGCTGGGCAAAGAAGATGATCCTGCCGTCGCCGAAGCGCTCAAAAACTATTACGAGCGGTCCGTGCATTTTTCCTATCAATGGATAGAGACGGGCCAACGGCACGGGGTTATTCCGGAATCGGTCGATGCGGGCAAAACAGCCGAAATGTTTGTCCTGATGTCGCTCGGATTGCGCATCCGCTCCTCTTTTCCAGTCGCGCCCGCTTCTTTCACCGCTCACGATTTTTCGTCTTTTGTGGCTCAGGCTTTAAAATCCGACAACAAATAGTAAAGAAAGAAGGAACAAAGATGGCCCCCTTTATCGTGCTTATCGGATCGTTTGTGCTTTTCCGCGCCGCCGGTTGGCTCGGCTGGACTTATTTCGACGGCTGGCATCCGTCTTTGCAAGGGGCCGTGGCCGCTATGCTGCTGCTTACAGCTTCCGCCCACTGGGGAAAAAGGCGGCCGGACCTCGTCGCGATGGTTCCGCCCTCTTTGCCGAACCCCGGTTTTATCGTGACGATAACCGGG
Organism: Paenibacillus sp. sgz302164; assembly: GCF_056120505.1. NCBI lineage: Bacteria > Bacillati > Bacillota > Bacilli > Caryophanales > Paenibacillaceae > Paenibacillus > Paenibacillus sp. sgz302164. The sequence continues at coordinate 459,596 of NZ_JBVYOL010000001.1, forward strand.
TGGCTTGAAATCGCCGGGGCCATCGGCATGCTGATCCCCGCCACTTCGCTTGCCGCATCCGTCTGCTTGACGGTGCTGCTGATCGCCATGTTCCCGGCCAACATAAGAGCGGCCCGGGAACGCTTAACGATCGACGGCAAGCCTGTGCCAAAGCTGCTTGTCCGAACTTTGCTGCAGATCGTTTTCATCTCCGCGATCATTCTGGCTTCCCCGATCTTTGCTCCGCTTTCCTGATGCGGTGCGCACGCCGGTCTCAGGGAGGAGCATTTCGCCGACTGTTTGAATGTCCGGTAACAAAATGGCCCCCTTTATGAGCCAAAGGGGGCCATTTTGCATAAATCGACATGAAGGGCGCGGGTATCCCCATCATTTCAAGGAGCGATAAGTTTCCAACAATCCGGCCGCCATGTCCGCTTGAGGGTGCCATTGCAGCTCGCGGCCGGCTTTTCTGCTATCCAGGCAGCTGTGAAGAATATCGCCCTCCCGGGCCGGCGAATAGCGGGTCTCAATATCGGAACCGTGTATTTGCTTTAGCAAATGAACCAGCTTATTGATAGAAATGCTGCGGCCCGTGCTGACATGAATCGTTTCCCGGTTTCCCGCGTCGATCGCAGCGATATTCGCCTGAACGACATCTTTTACAAATACGAAGTCGCGCGTTTGTTCGCCGTCTCCATGAATGTGCAGGGGCAGCCCGTTTTTCATATTTTGGATGAAAACGGCAATGACTCCCCCTTCGCCTTTGGGCATTTGCCTTGGGCCGTATACGTTGCCGTAGCGAAGAATCGTGAAAGGAACGCCGTGCTGCGCGGCATAGATGCGGATGTACGATTCCCCCGCCCATTTGGACAAACCGTAGTAAGAGATCGGCGACGCAGCGTCATCCTCGGAAATCAGTTCTTTTTGCAAATTCCCGTAAACGCCGGAGGTCGAGGAGAAGACCAGTTTTTTAACGGAAGCCGCCCGGCAAGCCTCAAGCAGGTTGATGGTTCCCTTAATATTGACGTCCGCATCGTACTGCGGGTCGTTCATAGATCGCTGCACATCCGCCTGAGCGGCCAGGTGAAATACGACGTCAGGCCGTTCCCTTACAATAATCTCCTTGCTTTCTTGACTGCGAATATCTTCCTTATGAAATACCGCCTGCGGATGGACATAGGAAACGTATCCGGATTGCAAATTGTCAATGACATGCACTTCGAATCCGGCTGCCGCCAGCGTATCTACGAGGTGGGAACCGATAAATCCGGCCCCCCCGGTCACAACGGCCTTCATACTCCCACTCCCCGTTCTATTTGGTTCAGAACATTGATCGTTATAGAGTCCGGCAAAGTATACCCTTTGGGCAAGTTGTTCACAACCCGCTTCCATACCTCGCTATCGACTATAATTCCAGGCGCAGACGCCTTCGAATTGAACATAGAATCATAGCTTTCCGCCTTCATCTCTTTAAAAATGCTAAGCGAAACGGGATCGGGAATCGTATATCCCACAGGCAAGGCAGCCTTGATTGGCTTCCAAACGGAACTATCCACGTACAAGCCAAACATCGGCACAGGGTTGGAAAACAGGGCGTGGTAATAATCGCCTGTCGAAGGCAGCAGGGCATCAAGCGAAGTCTGATCCGGAATTCGGTAGTTTTCGGGCAAGTGATCCGCGATACGCTGCCAGATTTTGCTGTCTACTAAAACATCAGGGCTTGGCGGTGAAATAAATAAGTAGTTGAATTCTTTCCCGTCAACGGTTTCTTTCCGGTTTTTGTCGAAGTACGAATAATAAGTTTTCTGCAGACGATCCCATACCGTCATCATGCGAATTTTCCAATACAAGCGACGCAGCCAACTTTTAGTCAAAGCCGGGATTTGCTTCATACGCGTTACCCCCCTCTTCGTTGTTGGATAGCGCTTTGATACAGCGTAAGCAGCTGCTTCGTCATGGCATCCATCGACCAATGCTGCATGCCCCATCGTTGGGCGTTCGTTCCAAGTTTTTTGCGGTAACTTTCCTCTTGCAGCAAACGATTCATATTGGAAGCAAGCATATTGATATCCCCTACCGGGAAGGTTAAGCCCGTAACTTCGTGCTCCACCATTTCAGGCAGCCCTCCCGTATTGCTGACGATGGCCGCTTTGCCTGCGATTTGCGCTTCGATCAAGGAAACCGACTGGTTTTCGATAATGCTGGGCAGCACAAAAATATCGGAAAGCTGCAGCAGCGCAGGAATGTCGTTCCGTTTCCCCCAGAATACGACGTCTTTTTGCAGCCCCAGGTCGCTGCGCTGTTTTTTAAGCGCGGTCATATCCTGGCCCTCTCCTACGATCCAGCAAACCCAATCTTTTCGTTTTTCTTTCAATTTTTTAAGAGCGGCTAACAGGAAATTAACGCCTTTTAGTTCGACCAACCGTCCTGTAAAAATGATGACCTTCTTGCCGTGCGGCCGTTCTACGTCGGTTTTGACCTTCATCTGTTTAATAAAACCGTCCGTATCGAAGCCATACGGAAATACATGAAGCTGTTTGTCGGGCACGTTAAACTCGTTTTCCAAAATCTTTTTTAACCATCGGTTAGCAACGTGGGTCGCCTCGGCGGAACTTGCTCCCGTGTATTCGATCGCATCGTAATAAGCGTGCGCGATATAATCCGTCGGATGATTGATATGCCTGATTTCATGAGCGACGCACCCGTGCAAAGTAGCGACCAGCGCCGTATTGCCGGAGCGTACCCGGGACATCGCCGTTGTGGAAATGACATCCTGCGTATGGATCACATCATACCCGCTTATATTGAAATAAGCTGCCGCCAGTTCGAACATGTACCTTTGGAATTCTGCATATTGAACGAGCGGATTCGCATGCATAACCGGAAATGACGTTAAACCCAGCTTGGCTTTGAGGAGCGGAAGGAGTTTTTCTTTAGGCAGCCGCCGGTTCTGGTTCACCATATAAATGAATGAATTTGTGTCGTCGTCCCCGTTTCCGAGCATATCCACTTCATGCCCCATAAGTTCCAGCTTGTTTCTAAGCTGCACCATAAAAGGCCATACTCCTCCTACATGCGGAACGGGCCAGTATGTTGCAAGAAGTATCTTCACCGTTCATCACCTTTCCCTTCCTACTCTTATTTACCTGTACATTCTATAGCTTATTGGGAAAAGGTGGATAAGTTCGGGCGAAACTACTGGTAACTTATCCCAAATTGTATAAAAGCATATTTTTATAGCTACTTCGTCCAAGCAATTTTTCGAAAACTGAATCAAATAGAACTATAAGGATAGAAAAGGAGGCAGGAAAACACATGCGTATCACCATTCTGCATCATCCGGTCGGTTTGCTGCGGCATGCAAAATCGATATGTATGATGAAAACTTACCATTTAGGAGCTGGAACGTTATGAGATTATCAGAATTGAAAGGAAATTATGACGCCATTTTCAGTTTGGGAGATCTTTGCCTGGCCTCCATTCAGCTTGAAAAGAACGGCATGCGGCCTTATGCCGGCGTGTTGGATTGGATGGGATCGCCGCAATTGCCGGAAGTAAACCGGCTGCTGATGAACCGCTTTAACGGATTTATGGAATTGGCAAATTTGAGGGTGGTCGGGGACGCTACTGAAGAAATGCTGCTCGTATCGGACGATTTCTATCACATTCTTTCCAACCATGATTTCACCAAAGCCGCTAATCCACACGGAAACCTGGCGACTTATCCGGAAGTAAAAGCTAAATTTGATAGACGCATCCAACGTTTATTGGAAAAGGCGGATACCTGCCAGCGCATTCTTTTTATTCGAACAGAAGGGGATTTTCAGGGTACTTACGACCTTCAGACGGTTTTATCGGGGCTCGTCCGGCACGATTTTCGGGTTCTGCTCGTTAACCATGCCCCTGTCAGCGGAATTGTGGAACTCGATTGGCCTCTGGAAAAGGTGTGCGCTATTCAACTGCCCAACGCGGAAAAATGGGAAGGCAACAACCACCTCTGGACAGCGATTCTGGGAGGTATTCATCTTATATGAGATAGGTTTATTCGCCAATAAGAAGGCTGTTCTTCACGCTTTAGCGCTGTAAAGAACTTAAACATTCTTATGTGGTAAAAATAAATGTAGGATGGTGAAAGTTACATCATGCTGACGCAATCTAATATTTTGGTGACCGGCGGAACCGGTTCTATCGGCTATGCATTGATTCGGGGACTACTTGCATACAATCCGAAAAAAATCGTCATATATACGAGGAACGAATCAGGGCAAATTGCTATGAAACGGACCTTTGACGATGCTAGATTACAGTTTTCCATCGGCGATATCCGAGACAAAGAAGCGACTGTCAAAGCGTGTGCAGGCATTGATTACGTATTCCATCTGGCTGCGCTGAAGCATGTTCCGGTTTGCGAGGAACAGCCTATCGAAGCGCTGAAAACGAATGTGCTCGGCACGCAAAACATTATCGACGCCGCCCTGCAGAACGGGGTGAAAAAAGTAATCAATATGTCCACGGACAAAGCGGCCGATCCTAGCAATTTTTACGGCATGACCAAAGCGATCGGGGAAAAACTGATGATTTTGTCCAATCATTTGAGCGCGGATACGAAATTCGTGTGCGTCAGAGGCGGCAACGTCCTGGGGACAAGCGGAAGTGTGCTCCACCTGTTCATGAAGCAAATTCAGGAGAAAAATCAGGTCGGCATTACGGATAAGCGAATGGTCCGCTTCTTCATGACGCCGCAAGAAGTGAGCGAACTGCTGATTAATGCCGCTATAGAAGGAAAAGGCGGGGAAACGTTCGTAAAGGCGATGACCGCCTGCAAAATCCTCGATTTGGCCGAAGTTTTGATCGATGTATCCGGCAAAAAAAATGTCGAGATCGTCGAGCTTGGCATAAGGCCGGGCGAAAAAATCAACGAACTGCTCATTTCCGAATACGAAAGCCATAATGCGGTTGAGTACAATCAGCGGGTTATCGTCGTTTTTCCTACGTACGAAAGCGCCGAGCTAAAGGAATTTTATTCGGACAGTCCACCTTTTAAAACACGGAATTATTCGGCCAATGATGTTTTGATGACCAAAGACGAAATTAAGCAAATGCTGCAAAAAGGCGGATTTATCGGCTAAACCGGATCAACTTGTAAAAACTGGCGAGGAGCGCATCGCCGGCATCGGCATGTCCAGGGGCTTGCCCCTTCGGCTCTCAAATAAAATCCTCGGAGTGCGAATCCGGGGGTTTTATTACTGGCCAGGCGATCGGGCTTCCATTGCACATTGAGCAGCAGCCGGGATCTTGACTTTTTAAGATAAACAAAATATGATTAGCCTAAATGCAAGTAATTACTTGCAATCGTTTCGAAAGGAGAGACATGTCCATCGATAAGCATGCGAGCAGCAGCGACAAGCTGTTGACGGCCGTCATCGATTTAATAGCGGAAAAAGGCTATAACGGCGTCACCACCAAAGAAATCGCCGCCGCGGCCGGCCTGAACGAAGTAACGCTGTTCCGCCATTTTGGCAGCAAGCAAAATCTGCTCGAATCCGCCGTTCATCGCTTCCACTATACCGAAGAGATGACAAAGCTTTTTAACGAAAAGCTGGTATGGGATTTGTACGCCGACTTGCTCCTCATCAGCCGGACGTACCATGAAATCATGAACCGCAACCGGAAAATGATTCAGATCGCGCTCAAGGAAAGCAGCGTATTCTCCGGGTTCCGGGAAAAAGTAAACAAACACCCTGAGCAATTAAAACAATTGTTGATCGATTATTTCAATGCCATGTACGAGAAAGGCAAGCTGATCCGGGTCAATCCGGACATACAGGCGTTAGCTTTCATGTGTATGAACTATGGTGCGTTTGTAAGCAATATGAATTCCGAGGGAACATTGTTCCCCGCCGTGTCCATGGAAGATTTTATCCGTGAGAGTGTACAGACCTTCGCTAGGGCGCTATCCCCCTAGTTTTTTTATCAAAAATCTGCAAGTAAGTACATGCATACACACGTTGGTTTTCGTTATGCACGGTACCCGGAAGGAGAGATGCAGGAATGGAAATGGAACCGGAAGCGCAGCGGCAAATGGGCGAGAAATTGATCCGCGTTCTGATGTTTACGCTGACTTTGTCATCGATGAGCGCATTGATGTTCAACATCGTACTCCCGCAAATCAGCAAAGAGTTCGATCTGACTATCGCTCAAGTAAGCTGGATTTCTTCGGCTTATACTTTGATTTATGCAATAGGAACGGTGACTTACGGCAAGCTGGCCGACCGGTACAAGCTCAAAAATTTGCTGACGTTCGGCTTGCTTGTGTTCGCCGTCGGTTCGGTAATCGGCCTCGCCTCCCAATCGTTCTGGATGGCGCTTGTCGGAAGGTGCGTGCAATCGGCGGGCGCAGCGGCGATTCCGGCAACGGCTGCGATCATCCCTGTGCGCTACTTTGCTCCGGAACGCAGAGGAACCGCTTTAGGCATGTCGGCCGTAGGCTTGGCGCTCGGCAGCGCGCTGGGTCCGGTTATTTCCGCGTTGATCGTCAGTGTCGCTCATTGGCGGTGGTTATTTTGCGTGACTCTTCTCATTTTGTTCACGCTCCCCTTTTACCGCAAATATTTGCGGGACGAACAAGCCGTACCCGGCAAATTCGACTGGATTGGCGGGAGCTTGCTGGCTGCTGCGGTTGCGCTGCTTTTGCTTGGCGTCACGAACGGGGGCTTGTGGTACTTGATTGGCGGTGTGGTTGCTGTGGCGATGTTTATTGTGCGGATTCGGTCCGCCGCGGAACCGTTTGTTCAGCCTGAGCTTTTTACAAACAAAAATTATACGCTCGGTCTGACGATTGCCGTGCTGATCAACGGAATTGGCGTCTCCCTGTATTTTCTGAGTCCGATGCTTTTGTCCCGCGTGCAGCAGCTGCCGCCGTCCTGGATCGGCTTTGCCATGGTTCCGGCGGCGATTGCCTCCGCCATCCTGGGGCGAAAAGGCGGCAAGCTGGCGGACTTGAAAGGAAACCCGTTTTTATTTTTCGTCGCATCCGGGTCGCTATTGACATGCTTTGTTTTGCTCTCGGCCTTCGCGGCAGCTTCCCCCGTCATTATTGCTATGATTCTCATATTCGGCAATGTGGGGCAATCTTTTATGCTGATCGCGATGTCGAACTCGATTTCAAGGATGCTGCCGAAGGAACGGATCGGAGTCGGCATGGGACTTTTTTCCATGTTGAATTTCATTACCCAGGGAATGGCCGCAGGCGTTTATAGCAAACTGGTGGATCTTCCTTCCGCGGTTTCCTGGAACCCTGTTCGTATGTATCCGGGCAACCCGGATAGTTCGATTTTCAGCAACATTTATCTCGTTCTCGCCGCTTTGCACGCAGGCATTTTGCTGTTCTATTATTTTCAGTTCAGGCCGCGGAAAACAAGCATTCAAGAGAAAGCCGATGCCTTATAATCGTCAAAAGCCGCTAAACATTCGGGCTTCCGAGCGTTAGCGGCTTTTTTGTATGAGAGAAATTAGTGTGCCGGCGGTAACGACCTGCTTATCCAGCTTAGAGTGACAGCCGCTTTTTCTAGGCGCGCGCCTCTCCTTGTGAAGTCGTGGAACTGAACATAATGGGCAGAAGGCAGCGTGGTAGGGAAAACATGCGAAAGTGCAGGTTTTTTCTCTGAAATTAGCTTATTTTGGCGAAAAGCCTGCAAAAGTGCTGGAATTTTCGCTAAAAGTGAACCTGAGCCCACGTCCCCGCTGAAAAGCCTGCACAATTGCAGGAATTGTTCGTGGCCAGCGATCAAGGACGCAAATTCATGTATTTTGCAGGTTTTTCTTCCCTGCAGCCAGGCAGATTGTGGTTATCGCCTCTGACGCGGGGGTTTTGGGGCAGCCTGGTTATCGCGGGCTAGCCCAAGCAGCGTATTGACTTCAAAAATAAGGAATGGTATAAAAAAGAAGGAATGGCACTCGTTGACCGAGAGTGCTAACGCGAAATTGATTCAGTGATCTGCAGAGGGTCACAGCTTCATTTCATATTTTGAAAGGAGAAACTCCAGTGGAAAAAAAACAGTTTCAAGCGGAATCCAAGCGGCTTTTGGAAATGATGATCAACTCCATTTATACGCAAAAAGAAATATTTCTGAGAGAGCTGATTTCCAATGCCAGCGATGCTATCGACAAAATCTATTATACGGCTCTGACCGATGAAAAGCTGGTCTTTGATAAAGACAGCTACTACATCAAAGTGCTGGTCGACAAAAACAGCAGAACGCTAACCATCCGCGATACCGGCATCGGCATGACCAAAGAAGAGCTGGAAAACCATCTTGGCGTCATTGCCAAAAGCGGCTCCCTGGCCTTCAAAAAAGATAACGAAGCGAAAGACGGGCACAATATTATCGGCCAGTTCGGCGTAGGATTTTATTCCGCTTTTATGGTAGCGGACGTTGTAACGGTCATCAGCAAAGCGTTACACAGCGACAGCGCATACAAATGGGAGTCCACCGGCGCAGACGGATACACCATTGAGCCGTACGACAAAGATTCGGTCGGCACGGAAGTGATCCTGAAAATCAAAGACAACACCGAGGACGAAAGCTTCGATGAGTTTTTGGAGGAATATCGGTTAAAAGCGATCATCAAAAAATATTCCGACTTCATCCGCTACCCGATCAAGATGGACATTACCGGAAAAAGGCTGAAAGAAGGCAGCGACAACGAATTCGAAGATTATGAAGAAGAGCAGCTCATCAACAGCATGGTTCCGATTTGGCGCAAAAACAAAAGTGAACTGATTGCCGAAGACTACGAGAAGTTCTACACGGAAAAGCGGTACGGCTTCGACAAGCCGCTCAAGCATATTCACATCAGCGCCGACGGAGCCGTAGTTTACCAGGCGATCCTCTTTATCCCGGAAAATATTCCATTTGACTACTATTCCAAGGAATATGAAAAAGGGCTGGAGCTGTACGCAAACGGCGTGCTGATCATGAACAAATGCGCCGACCTGCTGCCTGACTATTTCAGCTTTGTCAAAGGGATGGTCGATTCGGAAAGTTTGTCTCTGAACATTTCGCGCGAGATGCTGCAGCATGACCGGCAGCTGAAACTCATTGCCAAAAACATTTCAAGCAAAATAAAAGGCCAACTGCAAAGCCTGTTAAAGGACGAGCGGGACAAGTACGAGCAATTTTACAAATCGTTCGGCAGACAGCTGAAATTCGGTGTTTACAGCGATTACGGCACCCACAAGGATGTGCTGCAAGATCTGTTGATGTTCTACTCTTCCAAGGAGAAAAAGCTGGTCACGCTGGACGAGTACGTATCGAGAATGCCGGAAGATCAGAAATACATTTACTACGCTTCCGGAGAATCGAACGAAAGAATCGAGAAGCTGCCGCAAACGGAGCTGGTAGCCGAAAAAGGCTTTGAGATTCTTTATTTTACCGATGATATCGACGAGTTCGCGATCAAAATGATCATGAATTACAAAGAGAAGGAATTCAAATCGGTATCCAGCGGCGATCTCGGTATCGAAGCGGAAGAGAACCAGGATAACGGCGATGCGGAGAAAGCCGACAACAAAGAACTGTTCGAACATATGGCCGGCTTGCTCGCGGGCAAAGTAACGAGCGTGCGGGCGTCGAAAAGGCTCAGATCGCATCCCGTTTGCCTTTCTACCGACGGCGAAGTGACGATCGAGATGGAAAAGATTTTGAATGCGATGCCGAACAACCCTAACGTGAAAGCCGATAAAGTGTTGGAAATCAATATAAATCACGACGTGTTCGGTTCGTTGAAAGACGCCTTCGAGCAAGATAAGGAAAAGCTGAATTTGTACACGGCGCTCTTGTACAATCAGGCGCTCCTCATTGAAGGACTGCCGATCCAGGACCCGGTCGAATTTACAAACGATATTTGCAAAATTATGGTGTAAACCGCTTGCCGAAAAAACCGCTGAATGCCCGGATTCCCGGGCGTTCGGCGGTTTTTTTATTGATGCCGGATTTTGTGGTGAAAAGGGCCTATATTTCGCCCTTCATCCTTGTTCATACTCCATTCACACTTTTGTGATATCATACAAATATTCAAAAAAAGGAGTTGGTAACGGATGATCAGATTGAAGCAGCCGGTTTATATCGGATTTTCGAGCATCTTGTACACCCTTTTAGTCGCTGCCTATTGGCTCAGCCATTAAAATACGAATTGCGTGCACAGTCGCGAAAATAAAGGCTGCGGCCTTGTGCGAAAAACAACCTGAATCGGCCGTTCGGCCGGTCTCGGGTTGTTTTGTTTGTTCATGTATGGATGCAACTAGTCCCGGCATTTCGCGTCTAATGTATGATATTGTTTACAAACTTATGAGGAGGAGGGAAGCCTCCATGCATGGTGGAAAGCATCTGTTCGGCGCGGTCTGCACTGCGCTGCTCGTACTCGGAACCGCGCCTGCCTATGCGGCGGAAGACCGGCATGACGACGGCGTTGGCGTCTCGAAACCGCAGCCGGCGGGCATCGTTTTGCTCGGAACGGAGCAGCTTTACGATAACCCTGACAAGGGCGCCCTGACCGGCGCCGAAATTGCCTCTCAGCAGGTGACGCCAATCGGGGAGCCGCGCAACGGCTTTTATCCGATTGCCACCTGGCTCGGGACAAAGTGGATTTTGCCGCAGCACGGCGTGCTCGAAGATGTGGAACAAGAGGATCTGCCGGTGCTGCTTCAAACGCCGGCTTATTTGTTCGACGCTCCGGTCCTGTCGCGCAATACCGGGAAAACTTTGCCCGCCGGAACGGTGCATACGTTCGAAAAATGGCGGACCTGGTATCACGTGCGGACGGAGGAAGGCGATAAGTGGCTGAATATGGGCTACAAGCTGCCCAAGCATCTAGCCCCTTCCGGCAAACAGGTTCAAGTCCCCGAAGGGACTATTTTGTACCGGTACCCGTTCGGACAGTCCGAGACGATTGCGGCTTCGCTTCCCGCTCAGACGGTGATGCCCGTGGAGGAAGGGAGCGGCTGGTATCATCTGCAAGGCGCATTCGGCGACGGCTGGGCTTACTTGGGCGGCATGGCGGAACCGGATAACAACAATGACGATGCGCCGGTCGCAATCAGCAAGGAGCAGGCGGCTGCAGCTGCCGTCAAGGAACTGCGGCTTTCTTCCGAGTATGCCGTCGACGCGGCCCATTTATTGCTCACGCCGGGCAGCGATGTAAAAATATGGACCCTTGGCTTGGCGAAAAAAAGCGGGGATCACATTGCAGGTTCGGTCAACCTGTGGTCGGATGCCGAAACGGGCAAGATCTATTTTTACACGAAGAGTGAAACGCTGCCGGTTTCGAAAACGACTGCGCCTGCCGGTACGGGGCGGGATTTGAAACAGACTGCCGCCGACTTCGTCAAGCGCTACAGCCCTGACCCGGATGCCGTGTGGGCACTGGATCAAACGCCGGTCAATCCGCTGCGTAATCGCCGGGATCAGGATGCTTCAGAGAACGTAAAATTTGTCCGAACCGTGGGCGGCCTTCTGTATGATCAGGACACGTTTGAAGTCCGGATGCTTCCTGACGGCACGGTGGGCAGCTACCTTGTTAACTGGAGTCCGGCCCAACAATTCGATCCGCACGCGTCGAAGCTTTCCGCCGACGAGGCTGCGCAAGTTTTGGCGGATGACGGGTACGACCATATGACGTACACCACTCCTTATCGAAGCAAGGCAAGCGGCAGCGAAGCTCTTGTTCCCTTTCTCTCCAAGCGCTACTCGTATGTCGATGCCGAGACAGGGCTTGTCGCTCCCCAGGTGTCTTCGTCCGGAACGGTGACGGAAGAGCCTTTGTCTGCGCAGCCTTCGGGAGGCCTGGGCCTGACTTCTGCGCAGGCCGCGGACATCGTCAAGAAGGCGCTCGCTTTTCCTGAACAGACGGAAGCGGTGCAAGCGGACGGCATAAACGGAAACTGGAACATCCGGCTGCAAATCCCGACCGTGGACCAGGACCGTTTCCGCTACGCATATGCCTCTGTGAATGCCGACACCGGAGTTCTTTTGTCCTACTCCTCCACAGACGGGCAAAGCTATGATTGGATTACCGTGCCGGAGATATCCAAGGCGGAAGCCAGAGCTATCGCCGAGCAATGGTTGAAGACGCTGCTGCCCCATATGACGAACCAGCTATCGCTAAGCGCCATGAATTTGTACTTAACGGATGGCAACGTCACATCTTCGCAAGGCTACAAATTTACGTACCAGCGCCGCGTGGACGGGGTTTCCGTAGACGACGAGCAGGTTGAACTGCAAATCAGCGCCTACGACGGCAAACTGATTGTTTTTGACAATAAGCTTTCCGCCATTCCCTATCCGGCGCAAAGGCCGCCCCTCATCTCGAAGGAGGAAGCGAAGCAGCGAGTACTGGAGCTTTATCGGGTCGAGCGTTTTTACAGACCGGACAGCGTGTTTTTCGGAGATATTGGAACAAGCGTTTGTTACAGGCTCGTCCCACGCGCATCCGAATCATACATGAACGACCTCGACCTTCAGACGGGTATATGGCGCGACATTTTCTCTTTCAAGCCAGCTGACGGCATCACCGTCCCGACTTCGCCGCCTCGGAACTAAGATGTCCGAGTCCCTCGGTTGAGGGCGTGACACCAGGTCTCGGTTGAAACAACCGGAAGGGTGGCGCTGGACATGGCCGCCGCCATAAACCGCGCGCAACCGCCCGTAAAAGCGGCCTGGCAGCTTGAAATGCCTGCGAAAGTGCAGGCTTTTTCGATGAATGCGGCTCGTTTTGACGAAAAGCCTGCGATTGTGCAGGAATTTTCGCTGAAAATGAGGCTGCGCCCCTAGATTCGATGAAATGGCTGCACATTTGCAGGAATTTTTCACTGCTAGCGTATCGACGAGCAAAAAACTGCACTTTTGCAGGTTTTCTTCGCGTTTTCGAATAAATGTGTTACCTTCTAGCGTATGAGTTTCCATCAGTCTGACTAGTTTTCTTCCCGCTGCCGGGCAGGTGTTTCTGCTGGCTATGAACTTTATACGAAAACGCAGTATACCATTCTGTGTGGTGACGTCCGCGGCAGCATGAGAGTTTTTGCAGGTTCTCTTCGCATTGCCGGGCTTATCCGGGCAGATGCACTGCTGCTGGCTCTAGCGTGGCGAGTTCTCGCCAGCCTCATCTGCGGCTGCTTCACATGGCCATGCCCACGGATGGATGTGCCCGCGAGTCCCCGCTCAACCGGCGCAAGCGGTGCGCTCCGGCGAGCAAAAAACGGGCTTGCGGAAAATTCCGCAGAGCCCGTTATTGTTTCTTTTTCCGAACGCTGTATTTTTTAAAATAGCCTTTGATTTCCCTGGCTTCGCGGTATACGCGGTACGGCTTGCTGACGATTCTTCCGGGCAATGAAAGCAGAAATTCCCGCAAATGATCGCGGTATTCCTCGGTCATGCGGACAGGCTTGCTCATAATTCTTTTTAAAACCTCGTCGTATACTTCATGGGATATATCGATGTTAATATCAATGTGCCTTCCGCAGCGGTCGCACCCGATACGAGAGATATGTTGATTCAGATAGACGATGGTGTGCTCCGTCTCTTCTTTGCAGCGGACGCAAAAAAGGAACGTGTTCACTTCGGTCTCTTTCATAACATCACTCCCTCCCGAAACAGTCTTTTCTCTCTCTATGCATAGTATAACCTAAATCTGCAACGGCAACATCAGGATGAAGCCGCAATCCGCGATCGTTCATTAAAAAGGAAAGAGGCAAATCTACTGTCAAAGCTAGAGTTGCCTGCAAGTTCGTTATTCTTCCCCGAATTTATTGTTAAAAAAGGCGACGATCGTCTGCAGCGCCTGCTCTTCGTCTTCACCGCTGGCGCTAATCAGAAGCTCGGTTCCTTTCGGAGCGCCCAAGGACAGCACGCTGATAAAGCTTGCCGCGTTCGCCACCTTGTTTTCTTTTTGCAGCGTAATTTGCGCCCGGAACGAGCCGGCCATTTTGATGATTTCTTTGGCGGGACGCGTATGCAGACCCGTATGATTTTGTACAGTCACTGTTTGCGTTATCATCTTTTGTGCTCCTTCCCGGTTTCAGTTCAAAAGCTCGCGCACTTGGCGGATGCAATCGCTTTCCGTTAGGCCCGCGATCGCTTGCTTGACCAGCGGAATTTGCGACGGGCTCATGCTCCACTCGTCTACGCCAAGCCCTACGAGCAGCGGAGCCATCTGCGGGTCTCCGGCCATTTCGCCGCACATGCCGACGTGCTTGCCGTATTTTTTGGCGTTCGTGCAGACGATGTCGATCAGCCGCAATACGGCCAAATGCTGCGCGTCGTACAAGTAGCTTACATTTTCGTTCATTCTGTCCGCGGCCACCGTATATTGGATCAGATCGTTCGTCCCGATGCTGAAAAAGTCCACATGCCGGGCAAGCCGGTCGGAAATGAGCGCCGCGGAGGGAACTTCGATCATGATGCCGACGGGAACTTCCCGTTTGAAGTCGGCGCCGCGCGCAGCAAGCTCCTGCATCGCTTCATCCAGCAGTTTCCTGGCGTCCTCCACTTCCTTCAAGCCGGAAATCATCGGCAGCATGATGCGCAGATCGCCATGAACGGCCGCGCGCAGCAGAGCTCTCAACTGGATTTTAAACAAGACGGGATCAGCCAGACAGTAACGGATCGCGCGCCAGCCGAGAAACGGGTTGAATTCCTTGTCAATCGGAAGGTAAGGAATTTCCTTGTCTCCGCCGACATCGAGCGTCCGAATGATCACCGGTCTGCCTTCCATCGTGTCAAGCGCCTTTCGGTACGCTTCATACTGCTCGTCTTCCGAAGGCATTTCGCTTCTGTCCATGAACAGAAATTCCGTTCTGAACAGCCCGACGCCTTCGCCGCCGTGCTTCAAAACCGCTTCGGCTTCTTCCGGTTTCCCTATGTTACCATATAAGTCGAATGTTTTGCCATCCTTCGTCTTTGCCGGCATATGCCGGATGTCGTCCAACTTTTTTCTGAAATCGGCGTATTCGCTTCTTTTTTGCGCATACGCTTGGAGCTGTGCGCCGTCGGGATTTTTCACGATGCGGCCGGCTTCTCCATCCAATACGACAGTGTCGCCTTGCTCGAATGCGGACAGCAAATCTTTTACGCCGACCACAGCCGGTATCCCGAAAGTTCTGGCCATAATAGCGGTATGGCTCGTCTGGCTGCCCACTTCGGTGGCGAACCCCAGCACCATCGTTTTGTTCATTTGCGCCGTCATGGAAGGCGTCAAGTCATGGGCCAAAATAACGGCAGGCTCGGCAAGAGCGCCAAGGTCCGTGTTGGTCGCGCCCGTAATTTCATCCAGCAGCCGGCTTTCGGCATCTTTCATATCGGCAATTCGTTCCTTGATGTAAGCATCTTCAATCGACTCGAACGCCAAGGCATATAGCTGAAAAACTTCGTGGACCGCCCAAGCCGCCGCAACCCGCTCGCCGCCGATCTTGCCGGTTACGTCCTGCTTAAGCTCGGGATCGTCCAACAAAAACCATTGTCCTTCCAAAATTCCGGCTTCCTGGACGTTTCCTGTACGCTCCAACTCGTCTATAAGAGATTTCAGCTGCTCTTTCGCTCGTTCAAGAGCTTGCAGAAACCGGTTGATTTCGTCCGTCACATGTGCTTCGTCGATAACTTGTTTGCTCAAGTTTCTTTCTTCTCTGGCAACGATCAGCACGCGGCCGATCGCGATGCCGGCAGAAGCCGAAATTCCTTGCAGCATATTACAACCCTCCAGTAAGAAGAGCCTGATCCTGCAGCTTTCTCAGTTCCCAAATGACAGAATGGGACGTCTGCTCGATGGCGTCGTAGGTAATAACCTCCCCCGCCTTGACGGCCCGGTTCACCGTCTGCGCCTGCACGAGTCCGATCGGCAGACCGCCGCACTGCTTCGCATCCGCGGCCGTCATGATCGTCCCGTACACCGTAAACCCGCCGATGCCGTCCAGACGGTCTCCCGGCTGCAAATCTTTTTTCGCGACCGCTACCGTCTCCGCTACAAGCCCTTTCCATGGCGCAATCGTCTGCTCCTTGTAAAAGTAAGCGCTTGCCACCGACAGCGGCGTCTCCAGGCTCGTCAAATGATAAGGGCGGAACAGCACGTAGTTGGGACCTGCTCCCATTTTCAAATAATCCATCTCATGCCGGACTTCTTCCTTATCCGATGTGACGATGACGAACACCCCCGGCGCGACGCCGTTGACGTACTCCACGATACCCGTCTGGTTCAAAATCCCGCCGTGCTCCTTGAGCCGCAATATGTCCGTCAGCTCGCTCACCTGCGCGCTCGGGCCATGCATACCCGGCCGGTCGGGAATAAATCCGGTCGCATTGGCGACCGCGGTCATCTCGATCATCGTCTTCGTCCCGTCCTGGAACGAAGCGATCATTTTCGGGTTGGCTCCGACGCGCAATGCCGCCTCCCGCGCCGAATCCGGCGTCGCCTGCACGTTGAGCGGGTTGTTTTTGCCTTTGCCGATCGCCACAACCTCGAAGCCGATGGCGTCCGCAAAGTTGTACAGCTCCATCACCGCGCCAGGCTCGTCCCCGGCGGAGCCCGTGTAGACGACGCCGGCGGAGGCCGCCATTTTGTTCAGCAGCGGGCCGACGGTGACGTCCGTTTCGACGTTGAGCATGACGATGTGCTTTTTGTTCAAAATCGCTTTCCAGGCGATTTCCGCGCCGACGCTCGGCACCCCGGTCGCATCGACGATCACGTCGATGTTCGGCAGCGCCAGCAGCAAGTGCATATCGTCGGTGACGACGACGTGCTGCTGCCCGATCGCGCGCTCCGCTTTTTCCAGCTCCCGCGTCTCCACGATCCGCTCCGGCTTCACGCCGGCGTGCAGGTACGCGTTGCGGGCGTTCTCGACGCGCACGTCGGCCGTTGCCGTCACGCACATCCCTTTCATGCTCTCGATTTGCGAGATCATCCCTCTTCCCATCTGGCCCGCTCCCACAAGGCCCACGCGGATAACCCCGCCTCGGCGGTCCAGTTCCAGCAGCTTTTGATTCAAATTCATGATGGTTTCCCTCCCAGGATTCGTTTATTTGTCTCTAACAAAGCGGAGCGAGGAGCCCGCGCTCACTTCGGGAACCGGTCCGGCCTCCACGTAGATGCTTCCGGGCAAAGCTTCCGACGTATCGCCGGTGAAGTTGACGGTAAAGTGGCCCAGCGAACGAATCGTAGAATTGGCCGTATCTCCCACAAAAATAATCGGATATTCGGCATCGCCAAGCACCAGCGTATCGCCGTCCCGGATATCGTCAGCAAGGCTTCCGTCCTTATGCAGAACGGCTACGTCGTGCAGTTCTTTCGGTACTTTTTGATCGAAAAAAATCAACATGTTTTCTTCAACAATCATGGGGACATCGTCGCCAATTTCAGTAATGGCTGCATCGTATAAAATTTGCAACTCCAACACCTCCGCGTTTTTTCGTTTCTATATTAGGAATACAAGCCAAAGCTGCACAAGTAAGCGACAAGGACGGCAATAGGTCCGGTGATTTGACGGGATAGCAGCACCGCCGGCACGCCTACCTCAATCGTCTCCGGCTTCGCTTCGCCCAGCGTTAGCCCGACCGGGACAAAGTCGCACCCTACCTGCGGGTTAATCGCGAACAATGCGGGCAAAGCGAGCTGTGGCGGAATCGATCCTTTGCCGATTTCCGTGCCGACCAGCACCCCGACGACTTGAGCGATAACCGCTCCCGGCCCGAGCATCGGCGACAGGATCGGAATCGCGCAAACGATGGAGAGAATGATCAGACCGATCAGGTTGCCGGCCAGCGGGGTGACGAATTTGGCGATCAGATCGCCGATTCCCGTGTAGACAATGATACCCATGATCGCGCTTACAAAAGCCATGAAAGGCAAAATATTTTTCAGCACCATATCGATCGTTTCCCGGCCCGCCTGATAAAACACGCTGACGACGTTGCCCATAGCGCGGCCGATGTTGACGATAAAACTGGATTTCTGGCCCTTCGGATACATTTCCTTAGCGCGGGCCTTGGCGTCCGCTTTAATTTCCGCGACCGACTTGGGCGCCGCGGCCGGAGCTTGCACCGTTTCCGCGCTTCCGTCCAGAGGGGATATGCAGCTTACGGTTACGCCCGAGACGAAGTTGTCTTCGTTAATGTATTTCATTAGCGGACCGGAAGGCGAAGTCGCATGCACGTTCAGCGTCAAGATGCCCATTTTCGGATATACGCCGCAGCGGGCCGTACCTCCGCAATCGATGATGACGCACGCCATCTCGTCGCTTTCGATCGCCGTGCTGAAGCCATCCTTCGCTTCTGCGCCGGTTATATCGGCGATCGCCTGCGCGACCGGGTGGATGCCGCCTCCGGTAACGGACACGATATATTTCCTGTTCTCATCCGGCTGAACGACGAAGCCCGTTCCCCATCCGCCGGTTCCTTTGCTGACCCTTACAGCTTGATAAGTTGTGCCAGTTGTCATGTTGCCGTCTCCTTTCGATTAGAGGGCTTGAGATTCTTTTTTGCGCAGCATGGACGCCGTAATCCATTCCGTAACGAGACCGCGGATCAAGATGACGATAATGCCGACGAGGAAGTACCGGATCGCCAAGGGCCCGAGCGAAAGGTTCAGCGCGGTAATGCCGCTTGCGATACCCAGATATACGAACAGCTCGGAAGCGTTGGCGTGGGCGAACAGCCCTGTAATCGGATGGACGAAAGATACGGCCGAATCGTAAAAAGCGGGCTTTTGACGTTCGGGCAAAAATTTGCCGAAGCTGTAGCACATCGGGTTAGTCATAAAAAATACGGCAAGAATCGGAAACACCGTGTAGCGCAGCAAAGCGTATTTGGTCGTTTTTTGGGCAAAGCGGTTGATCCGCTCTTCGCCGACGAATTTGATGATCGCATTGATCACCGTGATTAAACAAATGAGGGTCGGGATAATGCCTGTAAGCAATCCGACGAACGTTTTGCCCCCGGCTTGAAACATCCCGATAAACCCTTCCGCTACATGTACGAGAAAATCCATTCGAGTTCCCTCCTTATTGTTGGGCGAGCTGTTGTTTGATTCTGGCCGCGGCCTGTCTTACCGCATGATAACGCGAGTGCGCCGAGCGCTCATTCTCTAGTTCGTTAACCGATCGTCCGATGAAGTCCTTCGCCGGCTTGAACCGTCCGAAGACCGTAACTCCGGTCAACTCTTTGGCTTGGGTAACGATGCATTCCGGATTCGTTACCAAGATGACAACGGATCCGATACCCAGCCGCCTCTTCACCACTCCCACTCCTAAAAATCCCGACCCCTGATTCGACATCGTTCTTACCGTTTGCTGATAATGTTTCGTTTGGACAAAGCTAAGGGCGACTTGGAGAAACCACGCAATGATCAGCAGCAATATTGCCGAATTCCACCATTGCACTTTACCTCACCTCAATCTCGATTTACATTTGTTTTACTTAATTACATTTGTATTATAAACCGCTTTCATTTTTGGTGTCAATAACAATATTTCTCTTGAAAACAAAAGGATCGCATGTATTCATGCAACCCTTTGCGTCTTTATTATGAGATTGTCGACTTCTTTTTATTCATTTTTCGCACGAGGTCCTGCGCTGTCTGCTCGTCGGTAATAAGCACGTCGATGTATCCTCCGCCAAGCGTAGCCAGAATGCTCTCCACTTTGTGGGTGCCCTGCGCAACCGCGACTACTTTGCTTACTTTGCGCAAATCCTCGACATTGACGCCGATGACCCGCTCGTTGATCGTATTGGTGGCAATGGAACCGTCTGCGCGTATAAAACAGGAGTTGATGTCGCCGACGACCCCGGCCTGCCGGATATCTTCCATTTCCGCCCGGGCCAGGTACCCGATTTCCTCCATCGTCGACTGCACGAACGGATTGCCGATGCCTACAACGGCCATATCGATGCTTCTCGCTTCTTCCAGCACATCGGCGACGGTCGGCGTTTGCAGCAGCAGATCGCGCAGGCTGCCGCTTTCCACGATGGCGGGCGCGTACAGCGACTCGCAGCTGCAGCTTAATTTTTTGGACAGCTCGAAGGCGATTTGATTGGAATGGAGCTCAATCCGGTTGGAGCCCATCCCCCCTACCAAAGGGATAATTTTGAGCTGCTCGTAAGCGTCGCTCGGGAACTCCTTGACGATGCCGTGCAGCGTTCTGCCCCAGGATACGCCGAGCCTGGACACGTCCTTCAGGTGCTTGGCGATGTACGCCGCAGCAGCCTTGGAAACGGCGGTTTTGCTCATCTCTGGGGGCATTTCGGCCGTAGGCACGACGATGACGTCTTCCAGAGAATAAACGCTTTCAATTTCCTGCTCCATATCGATCGTCGGAAAGCCGTCGTCGTGAATAATGATTTCGACCAGCCCTTCATTGCGGGCTCTCTGCAAAGCTTTGGAAATAATCGGCCTGGAAACGCCGATTTTTTTGGCGATCTCGGCTTGCGTCCATTCGTCGAAATAGTACATCCGGCTAATTTTGAGCAAAAATTTCTTTTCCTCATCAGTCATCATAGATCAATCCCATCACCCGTAATCAATACCCAGATTATATCATAATATAGGACAGATTCCATTCCTTCAATGAGGAAAAATCCACCCTTGCCGGTTTGCGCCGAAGGTGGATTCGCCGATTTCAGCAAGCCGAAGCAAGCCCTGTTTAAGCAAAAACCGCCTGATTCCGCAGGCTGCCGAGAAACCCGTAAGCAGGAGCTGGGCGCACATACCCGCCTAGCTGTGTCGGGTGCGGAAAAGTTCTGCCCGGCTGCGCGAAAAAAAACCTGTGAAAGATTGTGCGGCTTTTTGCTCCTAATGCGCCCTTGAACCCCCCCCGCGTCCGAGTCGATAGTCACAATCCGTCTGGCTGCACGAAAAAAACTGCAAAAATACATGAATTTGCGCTCTTGGTCGCCGGCCATGAAATCTCTTGAAAAACCCCCACGTCAGAGGGCGATACCACAATCTGGCTGACCGCACGAAAAAAACCTGCAAAAATACATGAATTTGCGCTCTTGGTCGCCGGCCATGGAAAATTCCTGCAAATGTGCAGGCTTTTCAGCGGGGAGATGGGTTCAGGTTCACTTTTAGCGAAAATTCCTGCACTTTTGCAGGTTTTTCGCTAAAATGGACCATTATTACAGGAAATTCCTGCACTTTTGCAGGTTTTCCAGCGGCCCCAGTAAGTGGTCGACCGACCGACGTCATGCAGCGTAACACCGTGCGCTGGGTGCTGCGCGTGGTGCAAACGCAGGGAACTGCAAGCGGTGCGAACGCAGGGAACTGCAAGCGGTGCGAACGCTGGGTGCTGTGCGCGATGCGAACGCAGGGAACTGCAAGCGGTGCGAACGCTGGGTGCTACGCGGTGCAAACGCTGGGAACTTCAAGCGATGCGAACGCTTGGGTGCTGTGCGTGGTGCGAACGCTGGGCAGTGCTGCGCCCCTCTGGTTCCCCCAACCCGCAGCTTTCATAACAATTTGATTATTGCAAGTTTTCTACGCACTAACAAATAGGAATGCGCTGCTCTAACGTACGTGCAGTCTCGTTTGCAGCAAATTTCCGCACAGCCAAAAGGCCAAGAGCGGACGCGCCAACTCCGGCCGGGCGCGTTTCTCAATAGCCTTCTCGGTCCTGCAGCTTTCTCAGTTCCCAAATGACAGACTGCTCCGTCTGCTCGATGGCGTCGTAGGTAATAACCTCTCCCGCCTTGACGGCCCGGTTCACCGTCTGCGCCTGCACGAGTCCGATCGGCAGACCGCCGCACTGCTTCGCATCCGCGGCCGTCATGATCGTCCCGTATACCGTAAACCCGCCGATGCCGTCCAGACGGTCTCCCGGCTGCAAATCTTTTTTCGCGACCGCTACCGTCTCCGCTACAAGCCCTTTCCATGGCGCAATCGTCTGCTCCTTGTAAAAGTAAGCGCTCGCCACCGACAGCGGCGTCTCCAGGCTCGTCAAATGATACGGGCGGAATAGCACGTAGTTCGGGCCTGCTCCCATTTTCAAGTATTCCATCTCATGCCGGACTTCTTCCTTATCCGATGTGACGATGACGAACACCCCCGGCGCGACGCCGTTGACGTACTCCACCACACCCGTCCGCTCTAAAATCCCGCCGTCTTCCTTCAGCCGCAATATGTCCGTCAGCTCGCTCACCTGCGCGCTCGGGCCGTGCATCCCCGGCCGGTCGGGTATAAATCCGGTCGCATTGGCGACCGCGGTCATCTCGATCATCGTCTTCGTCCCGTCCTGGAACGAAGCGATCATTTTCGGGTTCGCTCCGACACGCAGCGCCGCCTCCCGCGCCGAATCCGGCGTCGCTTGCACGTTGAGCGGGTTGTTTTTGCCTTTGCCGATCGCCACAACCTCGAAGCCGATGGCGTCGGCAAAATTGTACAGCTCCATCACCGCGCCCGGCTCGTCCCCGGCGGAGCCCGTGTAGACGACGTCGGCGGAGGCCGCCATTTTGTTCAGCAGCGGGCCGACGGTTACGTCCGTTTCGACGTTAAGCATGACGATGTGCTTTTTATTCAAAATCGCTTTCCAAGCGATTTCCGCGCCGACGCTCGGCACCCCGGTCGCATCGACGATCACGTCGATGTTCGGCAGCGCCAGCAGCAGGTGCATGTCGTCGGTGACGACGACGTGCTGCTGCCCGATCGCGCGCTCCGCTTTTTCCAGCTCCCGCGTCTCCACGATCCGCTCCGGCTTCACGCCGGCGTGCAGGTACGCGTTGCGGGCGTTCTCGACGCGCACGTCGGCCGTCGCCGCCACGCGCATCCCTTTCATGCTCTCGATTTGCGAGATCATCCCTCTTCCCATTTGGCCCGCTCCCACAAGGCCCACGCGGATAACCCCGCCTCGGCGGTCAAGCTCCAGCAGCTTTTTGTTCAAGTTCATCATCATATCTTCCTCCCGTTCTAGTGAACTCCCAATCCCAGCCATCCGTTGGCCGCTTCAAAGAAAGCTTCCGACACCGTCGGATGCGGATGAATCAGCTTGGCCCATTCCGCCGCCGTTCCCTCCAAATGCATAAATGCGGAGGAAGTAGCGATCATATCGGTGACATGGGGCCCGACCATCGTAACGCCCAAAATTTCGCCGTACCGCTCATCGGCGATGAGTTTGACGAATCCGTCCGATTCGCCCATCGATATCGCCTTCCCGTTGCCCCTCAGCGAGTAGGTGTGCACCTTGACGGGCAGCCCGCTGTTTCTCGCCTCCTGCTCGGTCATGCCGACGCTGGCGATTTCCGGATGGGTGTATATGCATCTGGGAATAATTTTGTAATTGACGGATTCCCGCTTCCCGGCCGCGTTCGATGCGGCGACCAAGCCTTCCGCGCTCGCAACGTGAGCGAGCTGCCATCCCCCTATGAGATCGCCGATGGCGTATACGTTATCCACACTCGTTTCCATCCGCTCGTT
Organism: Paenibacillus sp. sgz302164; assembly: GCF_056120505.1. NCBI lineage: Bacteria > Bacillati > Bacillota > Bacilli > Caryophanales > Paenibacillaceae > Paenibacillus > Paenibacillus sp. sgz302164. The sequence goes on from NZ_JBVYOL010000001.1 coordinate 483,020, forward strand.
CGCCTTGACATAGCGGCCGTTCATTTCCAAAGCGAAGTGCTCCAGCCCTTTGAGATTGGGCACCCGCCCCACTGCGACCAAGAGCGCTTCCGCCGACAGCTCGCTCGACTTCCCGGACGCAGCAATATGGACGTGCGCACCCGCCTGCCGGACATGCTCGACTTTCGTGCCCGTCAAAATCGTCACGCCGCGCTGCCTGAGCGCCTTCGCCAGCGCTTGCGAAGCCGCTTCATCCTCGCCCGGCACGATGCGTTCGGCAGCTTCGATGACCGTTACCTCGGAGCCGAACGCGGAAAACATCGCTGCGAACTCCACGCCGATGACCCCGCCCCCGATTATCGCCAGCGAAGCCGGAATGCGCTCCATTTGAAAAATCGTATCGCTCGTATAGTGCGAGGCTTCGGCCAGTCCCGGAATCGGAGGCACAAAAGGCTTCGAGCCGGTCGCCAGAATTACTTTCCGCGCGCTAACTGCGATGTCCCCTTCTGCGGTTTGCACGGCGATCTCACCGGCGCCCATAAGTTTGCCCCAACCGCGGATGTGGGCGATTTTGTTCGCTTTCAGCAGCCCGGCGATGCCGCTGCGCAGCTGCCCGATCACTTGCGACTGCCGGTCCAGCATCGTTTTCCAGGAAAAAGAGACCGGACCCGTTTGAATGCCCCAATCGTGCGCTTTATGGATCGCTTCGGCGATTTCCGCCATATGGAGCAGCGTCTTCGAAGGAATGCAGCCCCGGTTCAGACAAGTCCCGCCGAGCTCGGACCCTTCGATCAGCGCAACGGATAGCCCGAGCCTGGCGGCGCGAATAGCGGCGACATATCCCCCCGGGCCTCCGCCAAGTACAGCCAAATCGTAAGCGTTCATTAGATTTTCACCTCAGACCTCAGACTAGTAATTGAAAAGGATGCTCCAGCACGTTTTTCAAATCGGTTAAAAATGCCGCCGCAGGAGCGCCGTCAATAACCCGATGGTCAAACGACAGACTGATCGTCATCATCGGGCGAATGGCAATTTGGCCGTCAACAGCCGCAGGCTGATCCTGAATTTGGCCCACGCCAAGAATGGCCACCTCGGGCTGATTAATAATCGGCGTGAACGAATCGACCGCATACATCCCCAGGTTGCTTACGGTGAACGTGCCCCCGCTCAAATCTTCCGGCTTCAGCTTATTGTCTCTCGCGCCGGCCGCCAGCTCCTTCGACTTCCTGACCAATTCGGCCAGTCCCATTTGCTCTGCGCCGTTAATAACCGGAACCATCAGGCCATCCTTCACGGACACGGCCAGTCCGATGTTGACGCGATCGCTCAGCACGACTTCGTCGTCTTTCCAGCGCGCATTGAGGAGCGGATGGCGAACCAGACAGGCTGAAACCGCTTTAAGCAAAATTTCCGTATACGAAATGCGTAGTCCGGTCTGCCGCTCGATAACCGGCAGCAGCTCGGCCCGCAGCGCCTTGGCCGCCGTCATATCGACAGTCGATGTGAGGGTGACATGCGGCGCCGTAAAGGCGCTTTGCGCCATGCGCTGCGCGATAATTTTGCGCATGCCCTGCAGCTTGACCGTGCGCTGCGTACCCGCCTGCGCGGATGACGGCTCGGCGGCGGCGCTGTTCGCCGCGCCTGCATGAAGCGCGCGCTCGACGTCCGCGCGGACGATTTTGCCGCGGTCGCCGCTGCCCGCGATCGCGTCGAGCTGCAGGCCGCCGGCTGCAGCGATCTGCTTCGCAAGCGGCGTCGCCAGCACTTGCTGCGCGGCCGCAGCATCGGCGGCGTGGCGCTCGACGTCCGTGCGGTGAATGCGCCCGTGCGCGCCGCTGCCGGCAACCGCGGCCAGCTCGATGCCGCGCTCCCGAGCGGCTTTGCGGGCTGCGGGCGTAGCGCGCGGCTTGCCCGCCGGGCGGGCCGCTTCTTGGCCGTCCGGCGAAGCCGCGGCAGCCGCATCCTGCTCTGCCGCCGCATCCCGCTCCTGCGTGGCGCCGCCGCTATCCTGCGCCAAGCCTGCGGCGTCCGGCGGGCCGTCGGGGGCCAGATCGCCGGCTTCGCCGATATAGCCAATAATATGATTAACCGCAACAACGGAATCTTCCTCATAGTAACGCTTCAATAATAGTCCGGAGTGGTAGGCTTCGACTTCGATATTGATTTTGTCGGTCAAAACTTCCAGCAGCACCTCGCCCTGCCGGACCGCCTCCCCTTCCTCTTTGAACCATTTGATGATCGTTCCTGTTTCCATCGTCATGCCCAGCTTGGGCATAAACACTTCATTCAACATGTTGCTCAGGCCTCCTGCCGCTTTACTTCAGCGTCAATTTAACCGCATGGACGATATCGTCGACTTGGGGAACCGCTTTCTTTTCCAAAAACGGATTGTACGGAATCGGCACCGCCATCCCCCCCAGCCGCTGTATCGGTGCATCCAAATAATCGAACGCTTCGCTTTCCGTCACTTGGCTGACGATTTCCGCGCCGAATCCCCCGCGCTTCACCGCTTCATGGACGACGACCAGGCGTCCGGTGCGTTTGACAGACTCGACAATCGTTTCGATATCAAGCGGAACGAGCGTTCTCGGGTCAACGACTTCGATGCTGATGCCTTCCCGGTCGAGCAATTCCGCGGCTTCCAGCGCCTTGTGAACCATAATCGACGTGGCGACTACCGTAACATCGCTGCCTTTGCGCTTCACATCCGCCTTGCCGAGCGGCAATGTGTAAGGCTCTTCGGGAACCGGGCCTTTCGTTCTGTACAGCAATTTGTGCTCGTAAAAAATGACGGGATTATCGTCCTCGACCGCCGCCCGCAGCAAACCTTTGGCATCGTACGCCGTCGACGGCTGAACGACCTTCAGCCCGGGAATGTGCGCCATCCAGGCCTCCAGGCTTTGCGAATGCTGCGCGGCTGCGCCCGTTCCGGAACCTGCAGGCGTGCGCAGCACCATAGGCACTTTTCCTTTGCCGCCGTACATGTAGCGGATTTTGGCCGCCTGATTGACGATTTGATCCGTAGCGATCGTAATAAAATCGGAAAATTGCAGCTCCAAAATCGGTCTCATCCCGGTCAGCGCCGCCCCGACGGCCGCGCCTGCGATCGCCGATTCCGAAATCGGCGTATTGCGGATTCTTTCGGGACCGAATTCTTCGATCATCCCTCTCGTCACGCCAAAAGCGCCGCCATATACGCGGATGTCTTCGCCGAGCACAAAAACGTCCTCATTTTCCCTCATCATTTGCGACATCGCTTCTTTAACCGCTTCCAAATAGGTGAGTTCCCTCATGTTTGTTCTCCTCCCGGCCGTGATTCCCCGGCTTTATGCATATACGTCCTCTTCAAGAGCATCCATAGACGGCATCGGACTTTGCTCCGCGAACTTCACGGCCGCTTCGATTTCTTCCAGCGCTCGCTGCTGCAGCCGCGCCAGTTCATCCTGCGAAGCTACCTGTTCGTCCAGCAATCTTTGAGCCATATGGACGATCGGATCTTTTTCTTCTTTCCAGAACTGCTCTTCTTCCTTCGTTCTGTACTTTTTGGCATCGCTTTTCGAGTGCCCTTTCCAGCGGTACGTTTTCGCTTCGATCAATGTCGGGCCGGCTCCGGACCGCGCGCGGTCGACCGCCTCTTTCGTCACCCGCATCACTTCGAAAATATCGTTTCCCTCGACGACAACGCCGGGAATGCCGTAAGCTTTGGAACGGTCCGCGATATGCTCGGCGCCGATCATCTCTTTGGCCGGGCCGGACATGCCGTATTGGTTGTTCTCGCAGAAAAAAACGACAGGCAGCTGCCAAACCGCCGCCAGGTTGACCGCTTCATGGAAGCTTCCTTCATTGCTCGCTCCGTCGCCGAAAAAGCACAGCACAACGTACCCGAGATTTTTCATCTTGGAGGTAAGCGCCGCTCCGGCGGCAATCGGGATGCCTCCGCCGACGATGCCGTTGGCTCCGAGATTTCCCTTATCGACGTCGGCGATGTGCATGGAGCCGCCTTTTCCTTTGCAGTAGCCGGTTTCGCGGCCGAACAGCTCGGCCATCATTTTGCTCGCTTCGGCGCCTTTGGCAATGCAATGTCCGTGCCCGCGATGCGTGCTTGTAATTTTGTCCCTCTCTTCCAGTACGGCGCAAGCTCCTACAGCCGTTCCCTCCTGCCCGACGCACAGATGGGTCGTTCCATGAATAAGACCTTTGGCAAAAAATTCGTCCACTTTTTCGTCAAAATAGCGCACAAGCCACATTTGATAGTACAGATCCAACAATTTTTCCGTAGACATTTCCGTCTTCTGAATGAACTTTACAGCCACTTGCGGACCCTCCTTTTACATATGTTTTAATTAATTACATTTGTAAAACCATAGTACTCCCCACCCTATTCTTTGTCAAGAAATTCTTGCAGGGAGCGGGCTTTGTCAAACAAAAAAGGCCTCTGCACGCACGAATGGCGCAAGAGACCGGTACCGTAATTTTGTTTATTCTTGTTTATTTTGCATAGCTTCAATAAGCGTCGAGCACAATATGTTCATCTATGAAAAGCTTCGGCTGCGTGGCGCGCTGAATGTCTTCAACCGTATATCCGGCAGCCGCTTCGACGAGGCGCAGACCGTTCGGCGTTACGTCGATGACCGCGCGGTCCGTAATGATCCGGTTCACTACCTGCTTGCCCGTAAGAGGCAGCGTGCATTGGTCAAGTATTTTCGGATCCCCGTTTTTGTTCACATGGTCCATGATGACGATGATGCGCTTGGCGCCGTGCACAAGGTCCATCGCGCCGCCCATCCCTTTGATCATTTTGCCGGGAATGACCCAGTTGGCCAGGTCCCCGCTGCGGGACACTTCCATGCCTCCAAGAATCGCCAGGTCAATATGCCCGCCACGAATCATGGCGAACGAATCGGCGCTGCTGAAAAAAGACGATCCCCGGATCGTCGTCACCGTCTCTTTGCCGGCGTTGATGAGATCGGGATCGACTTCGTGCGGAGCCGGGTACGGCCCGATGCCGAGCAGCCCGTTTTCCGACTGCAGCACGACCTGCTTATGAGCGGAAATAAAATTGGCGACCAGCGTCGGAATTCCGATGCCCAGATTTACGTAGAAACCGCTCTCAATTTCTTTTTCCGCCCGCTTTGCAATTCTCTCCCGCAATGAAAGCTGTTTTTCTTCCATCGTCGTTGCTCCTCCCCATTATTATGCGGGTCATCCTGTCGTCGTCCGTTTTTCGATCCGTTTTTGCTGCCGGCCTGTGATCAGCTTTTGCACGTAAATGCCCGGCGTATGAATGTGTTCGGGATCGATTTGCCCGGCTTCGACCAGCCGCTCCGCCTCGGCGATCGTCACTTTCCCCGCCGCAGCCATCATCGGGTTGAAATTCCGCGCCGTTTTGTTATAGACCAGATTGCCCATCGTATCCGCCACATGAGCGCGAACGAAGCTGAAATCGGCGGTGAGCGCATGGACGAGCATATAATCCGTCCCGTTGAACCGGCGTATTTCCTTGCCTTCCGCGATGGGGGTTCCGACCCCTGCCGGCGTGTAAAAGGCCGGGATTCCCGCGCCTCCCGCCCTGATTCTTTCGGCCAGCGTGCCCTGCGGAGTCAGCTCCACTTCGATTTCGCCCGCCAGCACCTGGCGCTCGAATTCCTTGTTTTCGCCTACATAGGAGGCGATAATTTTTTTGATTTGCCTGTTTCGCAGCAGCAAGCCGAGCCCCCAGTCGTCGACGCCGCAGTTGTTGGAAATGACCGTCAAGTCCTTTGTTCCTTTGTCCGCCAGAGCGAGAATCAAATTTTCCGGAATCCCGACCAGACCGAATCCGCCTACCATCAGCGTAGCGCCATCTTGTATATCGCCAACCGCTTCCGCAAAAGAAGTTAAGATGGTTTTCATGCTTCCATAGCCTCCCGCACGGTTTATTCGTTCCACCTTTCCACAATGGTGGCAATGCCCTGGCCCCCGCCGATGCACAGGGCGGCAAGGCCGTACCTGACTTCGCTTCTGCGCTTCATTTCATGAAGCAGGGTAACGAGAATGCGCGCCCCGCTGGCCCCGATCGGATGCCCCAAAGCAATCGCCCCTCCATTCACATTCAAAATGGCCGGGTCGAATTCGAAATGGCCGGCGAAGGCCAGCGACTGCGCGGCGAACGCTTCGTTCGCTTCGATCAGGCCGATATCCGCCATCGTCAGCCCGCTTTTCTCCAGCGCCCTGCGCGTCGCAGGCACCGGACCGATGCCCATCAGGGCCGGGTCTACGCCTGCCGCCGCATTGGCGCGAATCGCAGCGAGGGGCCTCCGCCCGAGCTCCTTGGCCTTGGCCGCGCTCATGAGCACGAGCGCGGCGGCGCCGTCGTTGATGCCGGACGAGTTGCCGGCGGTCACGCGGCCGTCTTTTTGAAAAGCCGGACGCAGGCGGGCCAGCGTCTCCGGGGTCGTGTCCGGGCGCGGATACTCGTCCGCGTCGACCACGACCGGCCCGGCACCGGCGCTGGCGCCTGCACCCGGGCGCTGCGGGATTTCAACGGGAACGATTTCGGCCTTGAACCGGCCGGCCCGGACAGCCTCCGCCGCTTTGCGCTGGCTCTCGCACGCGAACCGATCCAGATGCTCCCGGGTGAGCGCATACCGGTCGCACAAATGTTCCGCCGTGACGCCCATGTGATAATCGCCCGACGCGCACCACAAGCCGTCGCGGATCATGCTGTCGACGGCGCTCCGGTCGCCCATCCGGTAGCCGCCGCGCGCTCCGGGCAGCAAATAAGGCGCCTGGCTCATATTTTCCATGCCGCCGGCGACGGCAATGTCGCTCTCGCCGCATGCGATCGACTGCCAGGCGAGATGTACGGCTTTGAGCCCCGAGCCGCACACTTTGTTAATCGTCGCGGCCGGAATTTCCTGCGGCAGGCCCGCCGCCAAAAGCGCTTGCCTCGCCGGGTTTTGCCCGAGGCCGGCCTGGAGCACGTTGCCCATCAGCACCTCGTCCACTTGGGCCGGCTCGATGGCCGCCTGCTTTAGAGCGGCCTGAATGACGACCGAACCGAGCCGCACGGCGGACACATCCTTCAATGCGCCGTTAAAATTGGCGATCGGCGTGCGCACCGCGCTAACGATGACAACGTCGCGTGGGTTCATTTTTATGACCTCCTGCATAATAAATGCGGTTGTGTAAAACGCTTTCTTTTTCCAGTTTACTCCTCTGTCTTTTATAGGTAAAATACATATATTGAATAATATTTATGCGATAATGCTATAAATGAAGAGGTGCGTTCATTATGGATCTAAGACAGCTGGGCTACTTCCGGGAAATAGCCGATCAAGTCAGCTTCTCAAAAGCAAGCCAAAACCTCCACGTATCGCAGCCGACGTTAAGCAAAATGCTGAAAACGCTGGAAGACGATCTCGGCGTCGTCCTGCTGGACCGCTCCACGCGGCGGGTTCGGTTAACCGATGCGGGCGAAGTGGCGCACCTTCATGCGCAGCTCATTTTTAAAGCGATCGACGATTTTTCCGCCGCATTGGCGGACGTCGCCCAAATGAAAAAGGGCAAATTCAAACTGGGGCTGCCTCCCGTCGTAGGCTCCAGCTTTTTTCCAAAAATCATCAGCCGGTTTCGAAACGAACATCCGCAAGTCGATATTCAAGTTATCGAAGAGGGCAGCAGGCAGATCGAACAGTCTTTGCTCGCCGGAAGCATTGATCTGGGCATCGTCGTGCTGCCTGTCGACGCGGAAGTTTTCGAGATCGTGCCGCTGGTCGAGCGGGAGCTGATGCTGATCGTTAATAACGCACATCCGCTCGCTCACAGAAGCGAAGTAGCTCTCGGCGAGCTGTCCGGGGAACCGTTCATTGTGTTCCGCCAAGGCTTCGCCTTGTACGACCGCGTCCGCGAAGCGTGCATTCGCGAGGGCTTCGAGCCGAGCATCGCGTACGAAAGCACGCAGTGGGATTTTATCAGCGAGATGGTCGCCGCCAATCACGGCATTTCCTTTTTGCCGGAGACGGTTTGCCACAAGCTCGATCCTTCGCAAATCGCGGTCATCCCGTCTGTCAAGCCCACTATCGAGTGGAACATCGCCATCATTTGGCGGAAAAACAGCTACCTCTCTTACGCCGCCAGAGGCTGGGTGCAGTATGTGCGGGATTTTTTCGCGCAGGAAGAGCACGGGAAATGCCCCCCAGGCAACAAATGAGACAAAAAGAAGATCCCGGAAGGATCTCCTTTTTTTTGAATCGTTAGTTGATCTTGATCGGGGTTGTCACGGACTTACCGTTGGGCGCGGTAGCTGTTACGTCGAAGGTTACGTTGCCGCCGGTTGTGGAGATGTTGCCATATGGATCGATGGAAATAGAACCTTGTGCAAGAGCGCTATTGATTGGCTTCACGTTTGAGAAAGAGAACGTTACACCCAGCAAGTAGTTGTACTGAAGGGCTGCCTGCTTATTGTACTCTACGTTATAGTTGTCAAAAGTGGACAAGTTCATAGCATCCCATGCGTTGGCAATTACACCGGCTGTAGAAAATGTGAAGGCTTGTACGCCGGTATTCCCATTTTTCAGATAATCAGCAGTCAGTGCATCGCCCTTAACCGTTACTGTAGTGGACAACTGCTTTTGCGTTCCGTCATTGGCCTGGAATGTTACGCTGACTATGGCTGTACCGGCTTTTTTACCGATGACGTATGCTTTTTGATCATTAGTAGCCGGGTTGGTCCAATAAACTGCTTGAGCGACGCTTGGATTGGAAGTAACAACTGCCGTAATTTTCTTCGGAATTGCAACTGCATCGCCGGATGCATGTTTAGCGGATATCGTGATTTCACGAGCAAATTTGCTGTATGGAGCCGCCTTTTGCACCGCATCATCATCAACCGTTATTGTTGTTCCGGCTGAATTTACATAGCTGGTATCCTTGATAACCCCGCTATCCAGTGCATTCCAAAGTGTCGCTATACTGTTAAGCGAGTATGTCAGATCCGTGGTACTTGGAACAACGTCTACACTTCTTGTTTGAGTATCTATTACTGTTTCTTTCGTTGCAGTAATGTTGCCTGACGCATCGACAGCAGTAATCAAAGCTTTAACCAATTCTACCTTGAACGTTACAGTGCCGTTAGCACCTGGAAAAGCATAAATACGATAAGTGTCGTTCAGTCTGTCGAAGTCGGTAATCCTATAAGCATAGGTGCCATTACCCAGATCGAAATACGCCAAACGTTTGTTCAGCAGGCTGCCGAAGTTAGCGGGTGATACGGTAGAAGCCGCACCGCTTCCGGTAACCGGTGTCGTTGGAACGCCCGGATCCGCATTTACTTTGTTATCGGCGGACGGTGTAATCATAAAGTTAGTCGAGTTCGTTCCAGACTGAGTAACACGCGCATAGTAGTATACACTACCGACAACGCCGGCAGTCAGGACATCAGTGGTGGACGTCGGAACACCGGTAATTGGAGTTGCGGTTGTTACCATTGCGCCAGCGTTGTTAAGGATGTAGAAATTATCGCGGCTGGAACCGTTTTGATCGATAGCTTGAACAACGAACGGCGTGTAAGAGTTAGTTCCGGCAACGATTTTCTTAGCCGGCTCAGTAGCGATCTTCAGACGATCAGGAGTGCGGACATCAGCGATGGTATAATTCTTCGTAGATGTGCTGCTGGCACCGGTTGTTGCAATGTATGCCGTGACAGTGATAACGCTCTTCGCAGGAGCGGTCACCATAGGAATGTGAATAGTCCCCTTCTTGTCACCCGTGTTCATGATCTTCGCTTCATAACCTGCACCGGAAACCGACAAATGAATGCGATCGCGGTTCTTATCGGCGATCAGGTCATCAGTGCTCAGTTGATTGCCTGCTTCATCGTACGCGAGAATCGGAATATAAACATCGCTATCTCCGGAAGCAATTACGCCATCTAAGTCGCCGATAACAACTTTGGAAGCGACCGCTGCGGATTTAACGCTGATCTTTGTAGTCGCTGATGAACCTTGATAATAAACTTGCAGGTTGTAATCGCCGGACTTCTCCAGATCGTTCAGCAGATACACGCGAACAAAAGGATCGTTCGGATGATCCGTGTTTACATACGTCTTATCCACTTGCAGGTTGCTTTCATAAGGAGTGAAAAGAGTGTTCAGGTTGGCGCTGGAATAAGCGTCGCTGTCAGTTCCGATAAGGCCGCCATATTGATCATAGAGCTTCAAGGCAATCGCAGCCACTTCTCCCAACTTGTTGATCGCCGTACCGGTCGTATATTTTACATCGCCGAGTTCCAATTTAGTTACAAACGGCGCAACGCCCAGAGTGAAGTTTTTGCTGACCGAAAGGTGCGTATCGATGAACCATACGTTCACCGGGATGACAGATACGTTTTGCTGTGCATTCGTCAGGCTCTTGGTGTTCATCTTGATTTTCAGTGTCCCATCATCATTCTTGCTGATAATCGGCTGAACATCGTTATTGTTTCCAGCAATTACAGAGTAGGCACCGGATGTAAAGGAAGCATTTTCGCCATATTGGTTCGTAGCCTTAAGCGTTACGGCAGCATGACTGGTGTAAGCAATCGAATCGCTTGTCGTGACGAATTCCAGCTTTTGAACGGTTTCGTCCTGAGCGGTGAAGGTACCGGTTGCTGTCTTGATATCAGCTGCATCCAAACCGGCAAGAGTTACCGTGTACTCGCCTGCCATCAGCTTCGTATCGGTCAGAGTCAGCGCAGCCGATTTCTTGTCGTCAGACCATTTGGTTGTTGTTGTTACAGCTGCCGAACCATTCCTCAGGGACAGCGCAGCTTTTGCAGTATCAACGTCGCGGTCAAAAATAACTTGGACCGTCTTCACGCCGGTAATTTTAACTTCTTTAACGGAAACTGCAGCAGGCTTGTTTTGAGCAGCAAAAGCTTCTTGTCCGCCGAACGCGCCTGTTACGAGGTCAGCGCGAGTGGCAGCTTGAGCGCCGTCAACGCCTTCCGGAAGAAGCTTGTCAGCTGCTGCTTGAGCGACTGCATCTTTGTACCAAGGAGTTCCGGATACGTCAACTTTCTTGCCAAGACCTTTAATGAGCATAGCAGCGAGTTGGCCAAACGTAACCTTGTCGCCGGGAGCGAAGGCAGTGTCCGTTACACCGTCGATAAGAGCTGCTTTTTTAGCGGCTTCGATGTAAGGAATTGCCCAGCCGTTTGCTTTGTCGTCAGCATTAACGTCGGAGAAGCCGGAAGTTTTAACGGAATCGTCAACTTTAACGTTGTAGATCAGCGTCAGCACTTTTGCAGCTTGAGCGCGAGTCATGTTTTGGTCGATGCCGAAGGAATCGGCAGATACGCCCTCAATCACGCCGGCTTTCAGCAGGGCGTCAATTTTTGCTTTCAGACTTGCATCAACGTTAGCCAGATCTTTAAAATCGGCGGATGTTTTGGCTGCTGCAGTCGCAGTAGCGGAAGTGCCGGTTGTTGCCGCTGTGTCAGCCATTGCTGCCGATGTGAACATCAAGAATGCTGAAGCTGCGGAAGCGATCACTTTTAAGCTTTTTTTCATATCTTTTTATCCCCCTCTAAAGTATTTCTGTGTAGATACGCTCATTCTAGCGAAATCGATAACAATTTGTTATGTACGAATTGAACCTAATTATGGTGAAAATGAACGAACAACCCCTAAAGAAATAAAAAAATACCGCAAGCTAAATTCGCTCACGGTATTTCGTATTATGAACCGAATGTTCTGCGTTTTACTTGATTCCGAAATTCACCCGGAGAAACCTGGTACATCCTTTGGAACAGCCGGTAAAAAGATCTCCATTCCATCCCCACTTCATAGACTACCCGCTCCACGGTCATTTCTTGGTTTCGAAGCATATTCGCCGCCTGTTCCAACTGTATCCTCAAAATATACTGATAGACGGAACAGCCCGATTCCTTTTTAAAAATCCGGTTTAAATGCTGAGGCGTATAACCGGAAAAATTGGAAAGTTCGTCAAGAGTCAGCTTTCGTGCATAATGCATATGAATGTAGTCCATCACTTTCTGTGTCGTCAATACAGGATTGGAGTCCTTTTCTTGAAATCCCGCGGATTGCAATTTGATCTCCAGCAGCAGCGAATAAATCAACTCGGAGGTTTTGGATGCCACTCCTTCCTCCTCGCCTCCCTGCCACCATAATAACTCAATAAGTTCCATCGCTCGTTTCGAGGAGAGCAATTCCATAGGCTTATGCGTCTGCATGCGAAATTGCGATAAAACGAAAGGATTGCAATCAAACCAAAGGGTCGCTGTCTCCCACACGTCATCCAACGCGCGATATTCATGCCTGATTACGGGCTTGATGATGACCGCCTGCTCGCTATTCAGCACGAATTCTTTTTCGCCGGACACTCGAAACAATCCTCTGCCTCTTTTTCCGATGATCAACTGACAGAAATGTATGCCGTTTGGGTGATGAACCGGAGGCTGGCTGTGGTACCCGACCGAATGGAGCCGGAGCGGAAGAGAATGATGCATGTTACCACTTGCAGTCGGAAATATTTTAAAAGGTAACATGAAACAACCCCCTCTCAATGTCGGATCAAATTGCCTGCCGTTCCGATTCCGCTAAAGCTACGGCTGTATGGCTCCCCAATCTTTAAACGTCCCCGGCGATCCGCCGGCCACGCAAACCCACCCTATATACCCTCCTGCGGCAGGATTGTAATTGATGACGATATCCCCTGCATTCCACGTTCGACTCCCGTAGTTCGCCGGCGTCGTCTGCGGATTGGTCGTACCGTAAGTGATGTAGCGTTCTCCGTAAGAGGGATGGTTCCGGTAAAATCCTTTCGTCGCGGACAAGCCGAACTCTTGATTGGCTTGGACGTGCGAGAGCTTGGCTAAGTTTGCGACGATAGCGTTCTCCATGTATGTGGACCCTGTAGAAATGACGTTGCCGTGGTAAAAGATGCATGAGTTTGTATTGAAACCGGAATCGACCGCACCGACCAGGCAATAGGTACTGAAATTGCTAATCACGTGAACGCCGTTAGGCAGCGATAGTTTGACGGGATAATACGTTGGCGTTTGGCTTTTTTGCGTTGAAGTAGGGGAAAAGCTGTTCGCTTCAATGATCAAACCTAATTGAGGACCGTCATGAACTTCGATATCTCCGCCGGAATTGGCCTCGAAATAGTTCCCGCTTATTTTCGAAGCAATCAAAGTAGAAGTTTGGATAGCGGGGTTGATCGATATGCCTTCGATGACGTTATTCTCGATTCGGATGGTGTTACCGGCAAAACTTTGCCCTGTACTCGGCGCGCCGATCTTAATGCCTCCCCAGCAATTCTCGATGATGTTGTCGGCAATCGTGAAATCGTAGCATTGGAGAATGTCGATGGCAAAGCTGCTGCAGCTCTCGAAGCGATTGTTCTGCAGGCGGCATACCCAGATGGAGGACGCATTCGTGGATCGAATGCCGTTATTGAGATAGATGAAAAAACAGTCTTCTGCGGACCAACGCAAAAATTTCGAGCAGTCGATGGCGGAAGCGCTTCGATTCGGGCTGTAAAACGATAAACTCTCGAACCGGACTCCCTCGATATTGCTCGTGCCGCTGGCGGTGACCATGTAAGAAATGCCGCTGGCGACGATCCGGGAGTTCTCCCCTTCCCCCTTCAACGTAAGGAATTTGGCGCCTGTCAAATTGGTGACGAGCTGAAGACCGGATAGTTGAATGGCTGCCGTGATTTTGTAGTCTCCCGGCGGAAAATAGACGACTCCCCCGCCGGCTGTCACGCACGCATTAACCGCCGTTTGAATGGCTGAAGTGTCGTCCGTGCTGCCATTTCCAACCGCACCGTAATCCTTAACATTCATCCAACCGACCGTCGAAGCATACGCGGGCTGCACTCCCAGCAGCGCACTGCCCGCCAGCGCGCCCAGTCCTGCCGCCCCTATAGCGGCAAGCATCTTCCTTCTGCTCATCCCTTTGTTGTCCGTTTCTTCAACACTCATCCCAATCCCTCCCTCAATGCATCGAGTAGTGATTAGCGGGGATCGATCATCGGCCGGCCGAATCGCAATCCTTTTTGAATCGATTACGCCAATTAACGTACCATGACATGCCGCCGCAGTATATATAACATTTTTGAAAACATGAGCAAAAATCAAAATAACCGCGCAAAACGTGCGATTATTTTTAACTCATATAGACTTTTTCTAAAATAAGCTTTGTCCACCGCGGAAAAAAAACGTTCTGACTCCGATATCGGCGACCGTTGTCAACCGTTATCTTCGTCAGAACGTTATTTGCCTTCGCGGGCCGCACGGATTTTGATGTCATACTGACTGAATATCTCGTTGCCGTTGTAGTTTTGCATGATTTCCTTGCGGTAGGCCGGCCAATTTTTCCCCGATTTATCCGTAAAAAGCATTCTCACCTGCAGTTCGTTCTGCTTGTCGCGCATCGTTTCGGCGCTTACTCCGAGCGGCGGCGTCAACGTTGTTCCTATGCCTTCGTGTACGGGAATGTCGGCGAGCGTCCGGGAAATCGCTGCGTCCCTTGCCGTCATCCGCGGATCGTTCACCGTAAGGCCCAAAGCCTGAGGAGCATTCGGCGTGAAAAAGTCCCAAATGTTGAGAAAATTGCCTTTCTTGACGATATCGTTCTCGATCGCGGATGGAATCAGTGTAATCGTATTCCCCTGGCGCGTATAATGTTTCCCCTCAAGTCCATAATGAGTGAGCAAAAATCCTTCTTCCCCGCACAGCCAATCCAGAATCTCGGCAAGCCGCTTCAGTTTGTCCGGATTCAGGCCGGCGGCATTATTCGAGAACACGAACGGCGAACCCGGCATGACGGCAGCCTGCAGCGGTTCATGGCCGAACGGATTGAACGGGACCCAGTCCGCATGCGGATCGATGGCTTTGCTGCGGGTTTGGAGACTATTCGGGTTGGAGTCGTAGGCAAAGTCCGTTGTACTCCCCAACACGACGCCGACCTTGCCGCGAACCGCTTTATCGACAGTATCGTTTCGTTTGTTCAAAAACCAGTCCGGCTCCACAACTCCGGCATTTATCACTTTCAAGATGTCGTCCACGACATGGCCGACACGTTCGTCCATCTGCATATCGACGAGTCTTTTCCCGTCGTAGTATGCTGGATACAGCAGCCCGTTCTTGACGTATTCCGGCCAATCCGTAGACAAGCTCACACCGCCGCCGGAGGCGGTGAAGCCGTACGTATCGTTTTTCCCATTGCCGTCCGGATCGTCGAAAGTGAACGCTTGAAGCGTCCGTACGTAGGCATCGTAAGTATCGGGAACCGGCAGTCCGAGACGGTCCAGCCAGTCTTTGCGGATATAGTAAGCCCTGTACGCCTGTTTGTCGTAAGGGACCGGAGCGCGCATGAACTTGTTGTGAAACTGGTACTGGCGCAGCTCTTCTTCCTTCATCCAATATTTGAAATAGTTCGGCATCGTTGTCGGCGATACGAACAGCGTCATGTCCGCAAGGGCGTTGTCCAACGCATAGGACGCGCCTCCGTCCGAACCGAGCCCAAGCCACATATCGGGCGGGTCGTTTGCGGCAAGCAAAGCGGCCAGCCGAGTCTTGTAGTCGTCTTCTGTCATCGCCGTCACTTTTAATTGGACGCGAAACTTCGTTTCGATCGCCTGCCGGACGAAATCGAGCGACGGCACAGGCAGAGAAGCGGAATCCGGTCTGGTTACAAGGATATGCAAAGATAACCGTCCATCCGGATTGGACTGCCGTGAATCGTCGCTACGTCCGGCAAAAGAATCATGTTTCATCAAAAATGCAGCCGTTACTCCGGCCAAAATTACTGTCGACGCAATCGCTCCGATCATTGCCCGCTTCACAATTTCCCCTCCGTCCAATGCCGAATAATCACAGTATCATGTCTATGTTGATACTTATGTTGATATTATGTTAATACGATTTGCCGCGAATTGAAATAGCTTTCCCTGGAAAATTCGCTCTTGCCATTTAGGATCGGATTTCATTATGATGCAGATGAGGAAACCGGAAGGAGGCGCTTATGCGGAAAAATTTGTTTTATCGGATGCTGCTCTCGTATTTGCCTGTTTTTTTCGTCATCAGCTTGTCCCTCTTGTTAATCGCCTATTTGACTATCAGCGAAATGTCAAAAAACTCCGCATTAAAAGCAAACGAAGTGCTGTCCCATCATGTCATGCAATCGATCGACAGCTCGCTTGGCGGTCTTGACGAGTACCTCGTTCAGCAAATTCTTGACAATGAACCCCTGAAAGATTTTTTCAAATCGGCTGATTCGCAAACCCGCACATATACGGATTATCAGACGGCCGCCGTATTGCGCCAAATGATGGAGAACAATCGGCTGATCGACTCCATCTACTTTTACCGCTCCGAAGATAACATGATTCTTACACCGAACACGTTCGTTAAATTGGACGATTTCGGAGACAAGCAATTTGTCGGCAGTAATGTATCGAGCTTGCTGCCTTTCCGCTGGACCGACGGAAGAGCATTCAGCGAGCTGCTCAATGACCCCGCACCGCGCCAGGTTGTCAGTCTCGTCAAGTTCGCCGACCTTTCCAGCCGCAGCCTGATCGTCGTCAATGTCAGCACGAATCATTTAAGCGGTTTGATCCGCAGCATGACCGATTCCAGGCTCAATTATCTGGAACTGATCGATTCCAAGGGAACCGTCTTCGCCGCCAAGGATTCGGACGGTTTGCAGGAACCGTCAGCCGCTTCAGGCGCCAAAAACCGCAAGGAATGGTCGCATGTACAATCCGACTATACGGGATGGACGATTCGCAGCGGCATCTATGGCGCCAGCATTGCGGAATGGGTCAGCTCGCTGTTCTACCTGTGGGTTGCATTCGGATTTGCGGTTATTGCCTCAGGCATCGTTTGGCTCGTCTATGTGACGAGACGGAATTATATGCCGATTCGGACGATAACGAACCGGATCTTTCAATATTCCGTGCAGAAGCAGCAGGCTCTGCTGCTTGAGCCCAAGGGCGACGAATTCAAATATATCGAGACGGCCATCGAAGAACTGCTCGCTCAATCGGGGCTGCTTGAGGAGCAAAACAAGAAAAACATGCGTTACCGGAAAAGGCATCTGTTCCTGCAGCTTTTGGAAGGTACATTTGCCGGCTTGAAGACGGAATCGGAGCAAGTCGGGATCGATCTCGATTGCCGCCTTTTCTTCATCGCTCTGGTCGAGATTGACGAATTCAGCGAATTCGGCAAGCAATTCAGCCGCCCCGACCAATACTTGCTCAAGCAGGTCATCCAGATGGCCTATCAAGAAATTGTCGAAGCGGACGGATTATCCGTTTGGTCGGAGTGGATCGGCGAGCGGCGGATGGGGGTACTTTACCTGCTCCGGTCGCCGGAACAAACCGAGCAAGCCGCGATCGCAACGGTCGAGAAGCTGCGCTCATGGGTGGAGACGAACATAGCTTTTACCGTTACGATCGGCATCGGAACCGCACAGACGGACATCGCGCATGCCGTCAAATCGTACCAAAGCGCGGCTAAAGCGCTGGCCTACAAATCGTCGCTGGGGACCAACCGCCTGATCATGTCTTCCGATCTCTCCACGAAGCCGCAGGGCGAAACATTCCGGCAGCTGCAGGTCATTCGCTCGCTTTGCCAGGCTTTCCGGTCGGGAGACCCGGCGTGGAAGACGCATTATCACGAATTGGACGAGACGCTGCGCCTGAAGCTGTTTTCCAAAAGCGAGCTGAACAGCTTGCTGCACTATCTTCTCGATCATCTGCATAAAGAAATCGCGGAGCTTCCCGACGAACTGCAGGCTGTATGGAACGATGGCCCGCATCAGCGGCTTAACGACACCCTGCGGCAGCGCGAGACGGCCGAAGCGATGGTTCGCGAGTTTCATGGCATTCTCGAGCAAACGGCGGAACAGATGCGGCTGGTGCGCGCCAACAAGCATAATCATCAGCTCATTTTCGATGTCAAACAGTACATTCTGGATCATTACAGCGATCCCGACTTGTCCCATGCGCATCTGGAAAGCGAGTTCGGCTTATCCCCCAGCTATTTGAGCCGGCTGTTCAAAGAAGAATTCGGCGTCAAATTTATCGACTATGTCACGCAGACCCGGATGGAAAAGGCGATCGTCCTGCTCAAGGAATTCCCGGACAAGACCGTGCAGGAAATTGCGGAACAGGTAGGCTATCTGCACGGGATTACGTTTATCCGGGCGTTCAAGAAATATACGGGCAGCACGCCGGGAAATTTCCGTAAGGGCCCGGTCTGACTAAGAGATTTTAAAAAAAGTCGCAGCTGAAAAAATCATCAGATAAGGCCTGCGGCCGGTATGCACCGACAATACCGGCCCGGGCATTTTTTTACTTGCACCGGCCATTTTAATTTTCGTCTATCCGGTAAAAAAACTTATATATACGGCTTGCATCGGCGGTGCTATCGTTAATGCCGAAAGACCCAAAATCAATTCGGGGGGATGTGTTGGACGCAAGCACAGGATACGGAACACAGCACGGGGGTTTGGTCATTTGGAGACCGGTTTGTATGTATGAAGTTATGAAGAGGAGGGAAGATGGGGGATGCGGGTAACAAAACGAATTTCGTTATTCATTGTCATCGTGCTGCTGTTTACCTTTATGCCGATTTCCGCTTTTGGGCAGGACCAACAGGATCAGCTAGATCAGCTAGGGCTGCAGGGTCAGCATCCGCTGGAAGTTGTCAGGGGCGGACAAGCGCATGCCGTCATCCTGATCGCCGCCGATGCGGACGAGGGGACAAAAGCGGCGGCCGATACGCTTGCCGAATATGTCGGCAAATCGACTGGGGCCTCGCTTGCGGTAATGAACGAAGCGGAGCTGCATACCGGCGGCGGGCCGATGAACGGATATTTGCGCATATACGTCGGGACTACAGCCTCCGGGGGCGATTCGCATGTGACGGCGTCATTGGCGGGTCTCGGCAGCGACGGCTTTGTCATCCATCCGCACGGCAACAGCCTGACCATTATCGGGCCGAGCAGCGGGGGGACGAAAAACGGCGTCTATGATTTTCTCGAGCGTTATGTCGGCGTGAGATGGCTCATGCCCGGACCGGACGGCGAAGATGTGCCGCAGCGGACCGATCTTGCGGTGCCGAGAACCGATATACGGGAAGAACCGGCCTTCCTTTCGCGGACGTTCAGCCCGCTGTCCTTGTCCTACGCGAAACCGGAAGAGCGGACATGGTCGGAACGCAACCGGCTGCAAACCCGCATCAATTTTCACCACAATCTTTACAACCTGTTCCCGTCCGAGACTTACGGAAGCTCGCATCCCGAGTTTTATCCGCTGCGGAACGGCCAAAGGTATATTCCGGCCAAGGGCGTTTCGACCGGTTGGCAGCCCTGCTTTACGGAGCCGGGCACGGTGCAGGCGGCGGTGTACACTATTGTCGAGTACTTCCGGAACAATCCGAACGAGACGTCGTACTCGCTCGGGGTAAACGACGGAGGCGGTTTCTGCGAAGCGGAACCGAACCACCCCGCTAACCCGCACCGGAACAATTCGCTCGGCATTCCGGATATGTCCGATATTTATTACGGGTGGGTCAATCAGGTTGTCGAGCAAGTTCTGGCGGTATATCCCGACAAGTGGTTCGGCGTACTCGCCTATCAGGAAGTGAACGATCCTCCGTCCTTCCCGCTCAATCCGCGGGTTGTCCCGTTCCTTACCAAAGACCGGATGGCCTGGGCCGACAGCGCGGTCAGCCAGAAGGGCAAGCAAACGCATGAACAGTGGAATACCAAGGCGGCCAGCATCGGCTGGTACGATTATATATACGGAACGCCTTATTTGGTGCCGCGAAATTATCCCCACCTGATGGCTGACAATTACCGCTATGCCAAGGAACACGGGACGGTTGCCCAGTACGCGGAGCTGTATACCAATTGGGGCGAAGGACCGAAGCCCTGGGTTAGCGCCCATCTGCAGTGGAACCCGTATCAGGATGTGGATGCGCTTCTGAGCGAATGGTATGTGAGAGCCGTCGGACCTGCGGCCGCCTCCGATTTGGCTGCCTATTATGCGATCTGGGAAAAGTTTTGGACAGTGGACGTACTCGGCACTCCCTGGTTTCAAAGCCGTAAAGGAACGACATTCCTTTGGTTCAATTCCCCGCTGTATTTGAATGCGGTGACGGATAATATGATTGCCCAAAGCCGTCAACTGCTGGAATCCGTGCTGGCCAAAGCGGTGACGGACCCGCAGAAAGCGAGAGCCCGCATGCTGCTGCGCGCATTCGAATACTATGAGGCTTCCGCGCTCAGCTATCCGAAACAAACCGAGCCGCCGAAGAGCGAAACGGAAGCGCTGCAAATGCTGGATCGGGTCGAAGCAACGATGGAGGAAAACATCCGGCTGGCGAACAAACGTCTTGAATTGGTTAAAGAATTCAAGACCGACCTGCTGCTTTATCACCCGATCGATCCGACCATATACAAGCTCGTCTGGAGCGGTTGGAACGAGAATCCGTTCTGGCAGTTAGCCGATTACATGAAAACGCAGGAACCTGCGGGAGGACCGGTTCGGCAACGGGTGGCGGCGCTGGCCAATCTTCCGGAGCCCTCCGCCCTGCGCGATTACGCCCGGCTGCTAAGCTCCTTGGAAACCGCGCCTTCACTGGTTGCAAATTCATCGTTCGAGCAAGGGACCGACACAGCCTCGAACTGGACGCCGTCGATCGTCAAATACGGCAAGTTCGAGCGTAAGGAAGGGTTCGCGTATTCGGGCAACGCCAGCATATACGTGCACAACTTCTATTACGGAGGGCTGAGCCAGACCGTTCCCGCCCAACCGGGGCCGATGGCCGCGCGCTTGCGCTACTATGTAACCCCGGAGACGCAATCGGTCGGTACGATTTTTCTGTCCTTCCATCTGCTGGGCGCAGACGGCAGCGTGCTTTCGTCGCTGCAAAGCCCGCAGGCGCCGTTTTCCGGATCGCTCGGCAAATGGTCGGAAATCAGACTGCTTAACAATATACCGGCAGCGGTTAACGGCAACGCCGTCCGGAATGTGAAAATCGAAGTCACCGTCAACGGATTTCAGGAAGGCGGCGAATTGTATCTCGACGACTTCGAGGCGAAGCAAGTCGTTTCGGGAGTGCCGCAGTTGAACGACAACGCATCGTTCGAGTCCGGAACGACAGATGCTCCCCCTTGGAAGTCTTGGGTAGCGTCGACGGGAACGATCAAGCGCGTCCAAGGCGTTTCCCGAACGGGAACGGCAAGCCTGCTCTTGAGCAATATGGCACGGGGCGGCCCCGTGCAAAATGTGGCTGTCGATCAGGCCGGCACCGTCACTTCCCGGGTTTACTATTACACGCCGCCGGGAACCGCGACGACCGGGACGATCCAGTTGTCCTTCAATATGCTGGATGCGAACAACAAAAACATTGCGACCCTGAAATCCGTTGCGAAGCCGATCGCCGCCACCTCGGGAACATGGGCGGACATCGAATTCACCGGACAAATACCGAATAATGCCGTTACGGTACAAATGGTAGCCATCGTCGACGGCTTTACGACAGGCGGCATTTATCTTGACGATTATACGCTAGCTTACAAAACTCCATAACATAAACAGGGGGATTTGCCGTGAACAAAAACAGACTTTACAAAACGCTTTCCGTCGGTCTTACGATTGCGATGCTCTCCATCTCCGCGCTGGCGTGCAGCAGTAAGGAAGCCGGGAATACCGGCGACGGCAAATCGTCGGCTTCGCCGGCCGCAGGCACGCAGAGCGGTGACGTTTACCCGGAAAACGGACTGCCGAAGGATCAGAAGGTTACGCTGAAATTCGGCTTTTTCGAAGGCGGCATGGGCAGGGAATATATCGATTACGCTATGGATACGTTCAAGAAAAAATTTCCGAACGTCAGCTTCGAAGTCGTCTATTCGCCGAAAATCGGCGAAGTCGTCAACACGAAAATATCCGCGGGCAATGACGCAGACATGTTCGACATGTTCAACGGCAACCTTCCCGGCGGCGGCGACGCGCTCATCCCTCTCGTAGCCGCAGGCAAGCTCGAACCGCAGGACGATTTGTGGAATCATAAGCTGTATGACATGAGCGGGAAAACGGTAAAGGAAATGGCGCTCGACGGAGTACCCGAATCGGCGGCCTACCGGTTTTCGGGGAAATTGTATGCACTTCCCTCAGCCGGCAGCGGCTCCGGATTGTTTTTCAACAAAACGCTGTTCGAGAAGAACGGTTGGAATCAAAATCCGAAGACGTGGAGCGAATTCGTCAAGCTGCTTGGGGATATCAAGGCCAAGGGCATGATTCCGATCACGTATCCGGGCAAATACCCGGGCTACATCGAAAATGCGTTCGGTCCCGTTAAAATGTTCGAACTGGCCGAACTGAACGGCAGCAAGTACCAGGACGACTACACCAACTTCAAGCTGCCGCAGCATACGGCCCCCGAAAGCTTGGAGCTTTGGAACCGCATTTTCGAGCTCGGCAAGAAAGGGTATTTTCCGGAGGGTGTGGCGGCTTTGACCCATACGCAATCGCAAATGCAAATGATCCAGGGGCAAGCCGCGATGGTTTCGACCGGCGTTTATGTGGAGAATGAAATGAAGGATTCCATCCCGAAAGATTTCGTATGGGGCTTCATGTCCGTGCCGATGAGTGATAAGCCCGACAGTACGATGTGGATTCGCTCCGCAGCCGCAAACGGCCATTTCATTTGGGCGGCCAAGCCGGATTTGAACAAAAAATGGGCCAAAGAGTTCAACGTCTGGATGTGGAATTTGGACGTTCAGGCATTCATCGCCGAAAAAGGCGGCCAGCTCCCTGTGCGCAAAGATTTCTCGGATGACGCTGCGCGCGCGGCCAAGCTGCAGAAAGCCCCGAAGGCGATGCTCGAATTCATGAAGCTCAACAAAACGAAGATGTCGGGCAGCACCCGTAACAGCACCCTGTCCGACCCGAGTTACCAGCAATCCATGAAGCTGATTCTGGATAACACGACCGAGATTACGTCCGGTAAAAAAGATCCGAAGCCGGTGCTCGAGGAAGCGGAAAAACTGATGCAAAAAGCGATCGAAGCGCAAAAGAAATAAAACCGCAAGGGGGGGGCGCGAAGCCAGTGCGAAGCCCTCTCCCTTGTTCCTTTTTTTGAAAATTCAGACCGTTTTGAAAGGAGCTGCCGCATTGAACGATACAACATCGACCGTTAGCGCGTCCGCGTATACCGGTAAAGCGAAAAAGCGGCTGCAAAAAGCCGGCTCTCAGAAGCTTATTTTTCTTCTGCTCGCTATTGCGCCGGCCTACGGCGGGTACTTGCTGTTCACGCTGTATCCCAACCTGTTGTCGATCTACTACTCCCTGCTGAACTGGAACGGCATTTCCGAGCCGAAATTTGTCGGACTCGACAATTACGTCGCCTTGTTCCAGGACAAAAACGTATGGAACGCTCTGCTTCATAATTTGTTTTATATGGCCGTCATTCCGGTTTCCGTCATCCTGATTTCGCTCTTGCTGGCCTATCTGCTGGTGAACAAAGGATTCAAAGGAACCTCGTTCTTCAAAGTGCTTTTCTTCTTCCCGAACGTGCTGCCGACGGTCGTCATCGCCCTTCTCTGGGCTTTCATTTACGACGGATCGTTCGGGCTGCTGAACGGTTTGCTGCGGCTGATCGGCGTTCCGATCGGAAATTACTACTGGCTCGGGGAGACGCGAACAGCGCTCGCGGCGATCGTTCCGCCATATGTATGGGGCGGCGTCGGCCTGTACGTCATCATCTTCATAAACGCCATGACGACGATCCCGAAGTCGCTCTACGAATCGGCCCTGCTGGACGGAGCCGGCCATATGACAAGGCTGTTCCGGATTACGATGCCGCTGATTATGCCGATCGTTCGCGTCAGCGCATTATTTCTCGTTCTGGGGTCACTGAAAGGATTCGAAAAGCAGCTGATTTTGACAAACGGCGGTCCGGCCGGATCGACGAACGTGATCGGGCTTTACATTTTCAATCTTGCGTTCGGGGATGAGTCCCACAACTACGGGTATGCCTCGGCCGTCGGCATGTTTCTGTTTGTCATTCTCGTGATAGCGAAGCTGCTGATGGACAAATATTTACCCGAACGGACTGTTGAATATTGAGTCGTGACGGAAGCTGCCGGGGGCATGTTTGGAAAGGATGAGGGATTGTGAACGAAAAACGCACGGCCGTCGATTTGCTATGGTGGATTTTGCTGATCGTCTGGTCAATGACCATATTGTTTCCACTGCTTTGGATTTTTTATGAATCGCTTAAAACGAACCAGGAATTTTTCATGGACGTCTGGAAGCTGCCGGAAGTGATGAAATGGGTCAATTACAAACAAGCATGGGTGAAATTCGGAATCGGCGAAGCGATGCTCAACACATTGTATTATGTCGGCGTGAGCCTTATCGTCGGCACGCTGCTGACAACTGTCAACGCCTATGCGCTGACGAGAATCGAATTTAAAGGCAGAACGTTTATTTGGGGAACGATCATGATTTCGTTGTTCCTGCCTGGAATTAACGCGCTGATCCCGCAGTATGTGCTGATGCGCGACTTGCACCTGACGAACAGCCTGACGGGGCTTATCATTCTCGAAAGCTTGGGCGAAAACGTCTTTTTCCTGATGCTGCTGGCCGGCTTCATGAAGTCGCTGCCGAAGGAGCTTGAGGAAAGCGCGTTTATGGACGGCGCATCGCTTTTTCAAGTATTCGGACGCATTATGGTGCCTCTGGCCGTACCGGGTATCGTGACGGTGGCGATCTTCAAATTTTTAGGCTTGTATAACAGCTTTCTCACGCCGTTCATCTATTTGAGCGATCAAAAAAAATATACGATCGGCGTCAATATGTACCACGCCAATCAGATGATGCAGTACTCGTCGGATTGGGTGACCATGTTTGCCGGGGTCACGATCGCCCTAGTCCCTTCCGTCATCATGTTCGTGTTCTTTCAACGGTGGATCATGGAGGGCGCGACGCTCGGCGCAGTAAAAGGATAGGGGGACCCGAAAGTGGATGTAATCACGCATTACTATGATGACAACATCGTTCTGAGAAGAGCCGTCGATATTGCGCGCCCGGCGGCAGTTAACCGCCGCACGGCCCTCTTCTATATCCACGGCGGCGGTTGGCGCGCCGGCGCAAGGGATGCTTTCCATTTGCATCTGCAGCATTTCACCCGCAAAGGATACGTTTGCGCATCGGCAGGCTATCGGCTTTCGCCGGAGTTCAAGCTTCCCGAGCAAATGCGCGACGTCATCGCCGGCTATGAGGCATTTGTCGCCTATGTCCGCGAACAATGGCCGGCCGTCGACACGTTCGCCGTACTCGGAAGCTCGGCAGGCGCGCATCTCGCCTCTCTGCTGGCGCTTACTTCCCCGAGCGAGTGGACAGGAGCCGCCGAGCCCAAGGACTGGCGGAAGCCGGCCGCCTGCGTATCGATCAATGGACCAGGCAAGCTGGAGCCGTGGGAGCCGATGCACGAGGGGATCCAAAAAGATATTGAAGACGTGATCGGCGCGTCCTATGGGGAGGAAGCCGACCTGTTCCGGCAGGCGTCCCCCATCGCCCGGGTCGATGACAACGCGTCGGATTTCCTGTTCCTGATCGCGGGCAAGGAACAGTTCTTCCCCCATCCGTTCATTTACGAGATGAGCGAAAAGCTGAAGATGTACGGCAAACGGTCCGAAGTGACACTCTTTCCCGCAGCGGAACACGGCTTTTTCTACGGCGTGGAAGGTCCGCTCCAGCGAGAAGCGCTCGCCGTGCTGGAACCGTTTCTCGCATCTTATGAATAAACATTAGTCCGTAATTTGGAGGAAACTCACCATGAGAATAGGTGTCATCGGATACGGCTCGCGAATGCGCGCTGTGGTCAAAGAAATCGAAAAAGCCGAATCCGGCTGCCAGGTGGCCGGCATCGTAGAGATTCGCAAGGATATCCCGCGAACGGATCGGAACGGAAACGACATCCCGCTCTTCGACACGCCCGAGGAAATGATCCGGTCCGTCCGCCCGGACGGCATCCTGATCGGCACTCGCTGCTCGCTGCATACGGAAATGGCGCTGAAAGTGTTCCCCAGCGGCATTCCCCTTTTTTTGGAGAAGCCGGTGGCGACGACGATGAACGATTTGCTCCGGCTGAAGCATGGCTATGAGACGAATGATCGGCCTCCGGTCCTCGTTTCGTTCCCGCTTCGCGTCACTTCCATCGTGCAGTTGGTGAAGGAAATCATCGATTCCGGGAAAATCGGTACGATCGAGCATGTTCAAGCCGTCAATAACGTACCGTACGGCGGCGTTTATTTTCACAGCTGGTACCGTGACGAGCGCGAAACGGGCGGACTTTTTCTGCAAAAAGCGACCCACGATTTCGATTATTTGACCTACGTCATCGGCCAGAGGCCGGTCAGCGTCTGCGCGATGACATCGAAGCAAGTTTTCAAAGGCTCGAGACCGGCCGGCCTGAAATGTGCAGATTGCGAAGAGAACCGGACGTGTCCGGAGAGCACCGTCTCACTGCCCTATGCGGAGGCCTGGCCGTATTGCTGCTTCGCCGAAGATACGGGCAATGAAGATTCCGGAAGCGCGCTAATCCGTTATGAGAGCGGAATGCACGCGTCGTATTCGCAAAATTTCTTTGTGCGGCGCAAAGCCGGCACCCGCGGCGCGCGGTTCCTTGGCTACAAAGGAACGCTGGAATTCGACTTTATGACCGGACGGGTGCAAGTCTTCATGCATCATACCGACCGTGTGGAAACGTATCAGCTCGAAGCCGGAGAAGGTCATTTCGGCGGCGATACCGCGCTTGCGCAAAGCTTTATCGGCCTGATGCGCGGCTCATCCGCGTCGCTGACGCCATTGGAAGGCGGGCTATCAAGCGCGCTTCTGTGTTTGAAGGCGCATGAGTCGGCAC
This sequence comes from Paenibacillus sp. sgz302164, assembly GCF_056120505.1. Taxonomy (NCBI): domain Bacteria; kingdom Bacillati; phylum Bacillota; class Bacilli; order Caryophanales; family Paenibacillaceae; genus Paenibacillus; species Paenibacillus sp. sgz302164. The sequence goes on from NZ_JBVYOL010000001.1 coordinate 509,928, forward strand.
TAACCGGTACATTCCGGACGGTGGAATGGGGATAAGGAACCTTGGCAGCCGCCGGTTTCAATTAAATGATGAGGTGACGAGAAACCTTGGAAATCAAAACTGGCCCAATTCAAACATTTGAAGCGGATAAGCTGAAAGTACATGTTTACGAAAATCGCGAAAGACTGGGAATGTCGGCCTCACTAGACGTCGCCGAAAAAATGAAGCATTTGCTGCTTGAGAAGAAGCGGATTCGGATGGTATTCGCCGCCGCTCCGTCGCAGAACGAATTTTTGCAATTTTTGACTGCCGATAAGGATATCGATTGGTCCAGGGTAACCGCATTTCATATGGATGAGTATATCGGTCTTTCCAGCGATTCGCCGCAACGATTCAGCAAATTTTTACAAGAACGTTTGTTCGATATCGTCGAGCCCGGAGAGCTTCATCTGATCGACAGCAGCAATTCGATTGCACAAGAGTGCGTCCGATATGAACAATTGCTGATTCAAGCTCCCATTGACATTGTATGTTTGGGCATTGGGGAAAACGGGCATATCGCCTTTAACGACCCGCCGGTAGCCGATTTTTCCGATAAAGCCTGGGTCAAACCGGTCGAGTTGGATGAAGCCTGCCGGCAGCAGCAGGTCAATGACGGCTGTTTTCCTGATTTTGCCTCAGTTCCGACACATGCTTTAACGTTGACCATTCCGGCTTTGATGTCCGGAAGCCATCTGTTCTGTATGGTCCCGGGGCCGACAAAGCGGGAAGCCGTGGAAAAAACTTTATCCGGCCCGATCACTACTGCGTGTCCTGCCTCCGTGCTGCGAACGCACGCTGATTGTACCTTGTATGTGGACTCGGACTCGTACGGGGAGCTTGACGAATGAAAGATCGTTCCGTTGTGGAAGGCTTGCACTTTCAAACCGGCGAAGCGATTCGGATATGGATGAGTGACGGGCTGATTGAAAACATAGAGTCGATAACGCAAAAACCTGGAGAAAGCCCTTCTATGCTTCCATGGGTCGGTCCCGGATTCGTCGATCTGCAAATCAACGGATTTGCCGGAATCGATTTTAATAGTCCTCCGATCAAGGATGAAGATGTTCGTCACATCACCGAAAAATTATGGGGACAAGGCGTCACAACTTATTTTCCGACTGTGATTACCCATGGCGACGAGTACATAGCGGATAGTGTTCGCGCCATTTCAAAGGCATGTATGACCGATCCTCTGACAGCCGGAAGCATTGCAGGCATTCATCTGGAAGGTCCTTTCATATCTCCGCTTGACGGTCCCAGGGGCGCGCATAATAAACAATTTGTTAAACCTCCCGACTGGGAGGCTTTCCAAAAGTGGCAGGAGGCGGCAAACGGCTCCATCCAAATCGTGACCTTGTCGCCCGAGTATGATGAGGCGCCGGATTTTATCCAAAAGTGCGTCCGGTCCGGTGTCGTCGCGTCGATCGGACATACAGCCGCAAATTCCGAACAAATCGAGCGGGCGGTTCAAGCAGGAGCAACCATGTCGACTCACCTCGGAAACGGATCGCATCCCCTTCTGCCCAGGCATCCGAACTATATATGGGATCAATTGGCGGAAGACCGGCTGTCGCCGTGCGTTATTGCCGACGGATTCCATCTCCCGCCCTCTGTTTTGAAGGTTTTTATGAAGGCTAAGAGCGAGCAGCTCATACTGGTAAGCGATGCCGTCTATTTAAGCGGAATGGAACCGGGTGAGTACACAACGCACATCGGAGGACGCGTGGTGTTGACGGAGACCGGAAGGCTGCATCTTGCGGATAACCCCGATTTGTTGGCAGGTTCCGTCAAGATGCTCCGGTCAGGCATCGAACAATTGGTGAAATCGGGAATTTGCTCCTTGCCAATAGGCTGGGAAATGGCTTCCGTTCGACCGGCGGCATGTATGAAGCTTCCTTCGCACCAAGGATTGTCGATCGGCGCTCCCGGGGATTTGATCACATGTACCTGGGCTCAGAACAAGTTGGACATATGCCGTGTATATAAAAGCGGCCGTTTAGTTGGAAAGGAGAACCATGCATGAAGAAGACAGTGTTTGGCATTATGGGCTGCGAACACGCTCATATCGAGATTTTCATCAAGGAAATGCTTGCATTGGGCCATGAATGTGCCGGTATATATGAATCTAACAATATCGGACTTGCGTCTGAGATTTCGCACAAATATCAAGTTCCTCTATTGCGCGACCACGAAAGGCTGCTGGCGGAGGATGTCGACCTTATCGGCAGTTCTGCCATAAATAACGAGAAAATCGATATCATTGAGCGATGCGAGCAGCAAAGAAAACACATCATGATTGATAAACCCGCAGTGACGGACAGAAGGGGCTTTGAACGCTTGAAGGCCGTCATGGAAAGAGGAAACATTCAAGTAGGCATGCTGCTGACGGAACGATTCCACCCTGCGATCTATTCCTTGAAGAAGCTGATCGATCAAGGGGAACTCGGACAACTGGTATCCATAGGCATGCGTAAACCGCACTTATTGCGTCAGGAACGGCGGCCGCAGTGGTTTTTCTCCAAGGAGCAGTGCGGAGGAATTGTCATCGATCTTCTCATCCATGATTTTGATTTGCTCCGCTGGCTGACCGGCAGAGAGATCGGACATTCCGTAGGCTTCGTCGCTAAGCATATTTTGCCGGAGTATCCGGAATTCTATGATTCCGCCTCTTTGCAAGTGATCATGGAAGGTGGCATTACCGCCCAATTATATGCCGATTGGCATACGCCGGGCCGAAGCTGGACTTGGGGCGACGGACGAATTTTCGTGGCCGGTACGAATGGTTGCGCCGAATTGCGGCTGTCAGGGGATCCGTTCGCAAACGGCAACCAAGATCGTCCGCTGCTGTTTCACGCCACACATACCGAAGCGCCGGTTCAAGCGGAGCTCGAAGAGCCTTCGACAACCATTACGGAAGATTTTTTGCAGCGTATTGAAGGCAGCCCCTCGATTCTGACAAGCGAAGACATTTTAACTGCCGTAAAAGCAACCCTTGATGCGGACGAACAGGTGCGGTTCATCTTGTCCTTGGAAAGGCGATGAATATGAGCGAAATCATTCGATTCGGCATTATCGGAACCGGGACGATCTCCGCTTTTCATGCAAAAGCGATACAGGAAAACCCAAGAGCAGAGTTGTTCGCTGTATGCGGCAACAAGAAGGAAACAGCTTCCGGTTTAGCAGCGGGGTACGGCGTGAAGCATATATTTTCCAATTTGAGCGACATGCTCAAATTGCCTGGTCTTGATGCGGTTTGTATTTGCTTGCCAAGCGGACTCCATGAATGGGCTGCAGTAGAGGCGGCAAAAGCGGGAAAACATGTTTTTTGCGAAAAACCGCTGGATATTACCTTGGATAAAATTGACCGGATTATCGATGCGGTTGATAAACATAGAGTGAAGCTTGGCTGTGCATATCAGCGCAGGACGATGCCCGAGGCCATTGCCGCCCGCAAAGCGGTGCAGGAAAACAAACTGGGTCGCATGGTACTGGGCGATGCCTATCTGAAATATTACCGCAGTCCCGAATATTATCGAAGTGCGGGATGGCGGGGCACTTGGGCGTTAGACGGCGGAGGCGCTTTGATGAACCAAGGCGTGCACGGGATCGATTTGATCCAATGGATCATGGGCGATATGACTTCCGTCTTTGCTTATTCGGCGGCACTGGTGCGGGAAATTGAGGTGGAGGACACCGCAGTAGCCGTAGTCAAGTATAAAAGCGGGGCATACGGTGTCATTCAAGGAGCGACTTCCGTTTATCCCGCACAAGCAACAAGATTTGAAATTCACGGTGAAAATGGCTCGATCATTTGGGGAGATAAAGGCATTCAAACCTGGGAGTTTATGCATGGAGGGGCGGAAAAACCCGCCGGCTCCAAAGAAATGGCGCCGGGAGCCGATCCTAAACAAATTTCGCACGAAGGCCATTCCATCCTGATCGAGGATTTGATTGATTCCATTCTACTTGACAGAGAACCTATGATAAACGGACATGAAGCCCGCAAATCGGTAAAAGTGGTTACCGCCATATACGAATCTTCCAAAACCGGAAAAGAAGTTCTGCTATGAATGAAAAGCCGTCACGGAAAACTAATTTCCATGACGGCTTTTGTGCGCTTACTTATTTGGATGGAAATTTCAGTCCCCGATAATATGCTGCGAACGCCGCACCATCATATCCGGTGTAATCCGGCGAAACATCCTGCAGCTCAACTGCCCGTCCGCCTTGCTCTTTGGACAGTTTGCCGGCCAAAGCTGCTAACTCGGTTTCAACCAGCGTCTCGATTTCTACAGGAGCCGGCGCTTCTCCGCTAAAGTACGGTAAAACCGTCTCGAGCAGCGTCCGGTAAAGCTGACTGTTATCCACCTTCATAAACTCCACATCGGTTTGTGTAATTACTGTTGCATAAAAAGGATGGTATTTGGCCGTTGCACCCACGTTAACGATCCCCCGACGCCCATCCGACCAATACAATTCGTATTGATCTTGACCGGAATTCCCCAAGTGCCGCACGCTTTTGATCCCCGGACCCAAGAGTCCGTGAAGCATGGAAAAAGCATGAATGCCATAATTGTATTCGTCATTGGCACAGCCGGCGAGCGCATAGATGAATTGCTCCCGAGGTATGGATTTGTTTACCCATTCCCGTACTTCGTGCGCGTACCGCAAGGCAGAACCACCCGTGATGACCGCCCCCTCCCTTATCCACTGCTGAAGTTGACGAAGATCGCGAACATTTCCGGCGAGCGGTTTATCGATAAAGACGGCTTTCCCCTCCTTTACGAACGGAAGCGCTCTTTCAACATGAACGTCCCAATCGCAGCTGTGAATAAATGCCAGATCGATTTGTCCGGCCATCTCTTCCAAAGACTCGTATACCCGATCAATCCCGTGATCAAGGGCAAACTTTTCCGCATAGCCAGGAGGATTAATCGAGCCTTTGTCACATACACCTACTACTTGATGGCCTAACGAGCGAATGATAGGTACAAAACTGCCCGGATGAGAGGTATCCAGATCAACCAATCCGATGCGCAACGATTTCATATTCAGTCTCCGTTTCATTCATGTGATAAGTTTAGAGCTGCTTATCGAATCTTGATTCATAATACAGGCTGCGGGTAAGCGCTCCTCCATTTTTCTCGTAAAATTCAGCATCCAACGTAAACATTCCGCGGTTCGGCTCAATCCAGGATGCTCCGCTGCAGGAGTGCCGCTTTAACAGCTCGGCCCATCCCGTATAATACTGATTTCCGTTCGTTTCGAAGGCGCCGATTTTCAGACCGGGTAAGGACGGCAGATGTGCGGCCAAATTTTTGTTCCAATCAACGAGCAGCGGGTTTGCGGTCAGATCGGCGCAAAAACAAGGTACTCCCCGCTCACTGGCCAGCTTTGCAATTTGCAGACTCATACTCATCGTTTTCGCAACCGGCTTCAATGCAAATGCACCATATCCCAAATCGATGCTTTCCAAGGCATCCTGGGCATTATGTATGCTTTCATCGGCAGCAAAGCGAACGGGAATATCGGATACATCAATTTTATAACCCTCCATGAAGGGCTCCTCAAAAAGCACAATTTGATCGAGAGCGCCGAGCCGATCCGCATGCTCAAGCAAGCGAAGCAGGCAATCTTTTTCTTTATACCTCCCGTTTGCATCCAAATAATATAAAATCTTTCCATTGTCCGAATATTCGGAACCGTAGTCGCCCGCAATCCTGTGAATCGTCTCCAAACGCTGCTGATCCCATGCGAGCATTTTATCCGGATCATCGTCTTTATCGGGATCGGCTCCGATTTTTATTTTCAAAAGAAAGTGTCCGTCCTGCAGCAGCTTCGTGATGTCACTCTCCGAAAGAGCGTATCCGATAAGCGGTATGCTGGCGAGACGGGTATGTTTCGCACTCAGCGTGTGATGATACGTCTCCGGGACTAAATCTATAAAACGGGGACTGCCTTTTTCCTGCGCATACAATGCCCAAGCGGCTTGATCCAAAGCAACAAGCGCATTAAGCGCAAACGTCTTCCGCAGCAGTGGAAGTCCGCTGATCTGTTTCCCGTATTCATATACATCCGGCAGGAGCTTCTCCATGAGTTCGATTGGCGTCTCAAATGAGATCGTCTGCGCCTTCGTTAGCGCAAAATTTGTCATCGCGCTCATGATCTCATTTCCTTTTCGCTCCCCAAAACCCGAAAGCACATCGGCATCCGACCATAAGATGCTTTGGACTCCGACCCCGATACCGGACGCTCCCGATTCATCGCGCAAATAAACCATGGATTGCCACAGCTCTGTCAAGTATTCCCCTTTAAAACCGAATGGCAGCAGCAGCGGCTCCCGATCGACAGCATGTTGGGCTGCTTCAATTCGCTTTATCATTTTAAAGCGCCTTGCCGGTTTTGATGAACCAGGGAAGCGATCGGCTCCGGTCTGCCGCTTTGCAATGAGGCAATCGCTTGAATAATCATGAGAGTAGCGTACAAGCCGTCCACATGATCGATCGTTGGCGCCGTATCCTCTTGCAAACTTTTTAGGAATGCGCGATTTTCTTCGAGAAAGCCTGATTCGGTTCCTTTAAAAATTTGCGGTTCCTTACCTGCTTCTTGATAAGTCAATGTAGTCAAGCGGTCGGAAATGGTAATGGATTTATTTTCGGCAAACAACTGCATGAAAAACTTGCTTGCTAAGGGCGGCGTACCGCAATCCCCTTGAACGAGGCTGCCGGCCGCTCCATTATCAAAACGAAATACGGCGGTCAAGTTATCAATAACACCCGAAGGTTGGTAATAATTCCCCCCGGCAGCGTATACTTCGACGGGATCGCCCCCGGCTGCAAAACGAAGGATATCAGCGGAGTGACATCCCTGACTGATAACATTGCCTCCGCCTTTAATCGGATCATTCGCCCAGATCAGATCCCCCCATCGGTCGTCCATCATTTGCATCGTTACCATAACGGGTTGAGGAATAAGTTCCTTCGCTTTCAATAGCATTTCGTAATAGCGCATTTTAAATGCTGTAAACAGCTTCTTGCCTGATTTTTTGACCGCATCGCCGATTCGGATGCAGTCTTCGACGCTCATGGCCAAAGGCTTCTCGACCAGAATGTGCTTTCCCGCTTCCAAGGCCCGGATACTGTACTCGGCATGCGTATCATGCTGCGTAGTGATGTAAATAACATCGATTGCAGGGTCGTTAAAAAAAATCTCGGTATCGCTCGTCGCCAAATGACCGCCAAACTCTTCCAGCATCGCTTGAGCGTTTTGTTCAAACACGTCGCAATAAGCTACGGTTTCCATCCCTTCCAGTTCCTTCACGCATTTCGCGTGGATTTTCCCCAAATTGCCGCAGCCAATAATTCCAACCTTAAAGTTCTTCATATAGACACACCTTCCATGTAGAATAATCGTGCAGATTCATCTTCCCTTATTGCTTCACTTTCATCCACGCGCCGTTCTTGTCGGCAGATTCGATTTCGGCTTCCACAATCTCGATGCTGCCCATCGTGCTTTGCGGCGTTGCCTTCGTCATAGGCCGTTCATTCAACAGGGCTTCGACAACATATCGGAGTTGAAAATAGTAGCCCAGATCCGAAGAAAGTTCGGCGCGGAAACCGGGTGCATCATTCGGATTGACCTTCAATCCTTCCCCGTTAAAAAGAACGTTGCCGTGTTCGAAATTGACTCGAAAGCCCATTTCAAAGCCGAAATCCCCCTGCAAAGTCCAGTCCGCCTGAGCGTTAATCACTTTACCGTCTTCATACTTATAGTGGGTGGAAACAATATCGTATCCGCTGCCCGGGATCCTGTTTCGCGCATGAGCGGAAACCTCCAGCGGCTTGCCGAACAGCCAGTTGATCATATCGGTGTCGTGAACGTGCATATCGAGCATGGCTCCGCCGCTCTTCTCCCTCTGCGTGAGCCATGCGCCCCATGTAGGCGTGCTGCTGCAGCGATAAAAATAGCCGCTGACCGCAAGGCCGAATGTTCGTTTGTCCACGAGTTCTTTCAAATATTCGTACGCCGGCCAGAACCGCAAGCATTGTCCGATCATCAGCTGCTTCCCGTTCGCCTCGGCTGCCCGGATCATCACTTCGCATTCATCGGCCCTGAGCGCCATCGGCTTCTCGCATAATACGTGTACGCCGCTGTTCAGGCATTGAACGGAAACGTCCTTATGCAAAAAAGTCGGCAGCGTGATATCGACCATATCCAGCTGTTCCTTTTCCAGCATTTCACCAACCGCTCTGTATGTGGCAAAACGGTTGAAATCAATTTCCGATGAGCCTGAATCGATATTGCCTCCGCTAAATTGCCCTTCCAACTTTGCAGCATCGATATCGCAAAGCGCTGTGACGCGAATCGGCAAGCCTTCCTTTTCCAGACGAATATAATTTTCCAGATGCGTTCTTCCCATAAATCCTAAACCGACGATTCCGATTTTGAGCATTACCGCACCGTCCTTCCAAGAATGGCATCCATTGAAGCCGAAGTATTGTATACAATTTGCTTTGTGTGATGCGTATACGGCGGGATCATCTCGGCAATCACGTAATCATCGTAGCCGACGTCCTGCAGCGCTTTGACAACTTCGGGGTAATTCACGTCTCCGGCCAGCAGGTCCACGAATCCGTGCAGACCTCCTGCCGTACGGCGGTAATCCTTAAAGTGAACCTTCTTGATCCTTTTGTTCAAAATGCGGATCCAATGCTCCGGATACCCGGAATAAATGACATTGCCGACATCCAAATAAGCACCGACGTAATCCGAATCGATGCTGTCAATAAAGCCCTTCATCTCAAGCGGGGAAAGCAAAAACTTATTCCATACGTTCTCGATGCCGATCGCGACTTGCCGCGCTTGCGCTTCTTTAGCCAGCTTGGAGAAAGCCTCCAGCGCATATTCGTAAGCGGCTTCATACGGAACGACCTCCGAATCCGGAATAAAGTCGACTCCTACCGCTCCCGGAACGACGAGAATCGTATCGACGCTTAGAACGGAGGCAAATTCCAGCTGCTTTTTCACGATGTCTTGCGCCTTTTCGCGAACATTCGCCTGATTGCTTGTGAGCGAATAGCTCCAGTACAAACCGCTCGCCAGACTTGTCAGCTCGATGCCGGTATCATCGGCAAGCTTGCGGTATGCGCGCACTTCGTCCAACGTGCTGTCCAGGCTTAGCGGCCCGGTTTCATTCAGCGCCAGCTCGATGCCTTCGAAGCCCGCATCCTTCGCTGTCTTTATACATTCCGAAATATCCATGCCCCCGGGAAACGACCAAATGTTGATCCCTTTTTTCACTTCTATCTCCTCCTCATAGGTTCATTATAAATTCGCAGCAACGATCCGCATTTATCAAATAAGCCGATATCTTTGTACTTCTGTTATAATAGAAGAAGAGTATTCTTCAGAAAGGCTGATCCTTTTGGAATTCAAGCGGCTGTCGCTATCCGAATCGCTGTCCATCCGCCAACTGATTTCCTTTCACTATTTTGAATATGCGAAAGGGTATTCGTTTGCAGGCGAACAGCATGATTTTTGGGAGTTTCTCTATGTGGACAAAGGCGAAGTAGAGGTACGCGCCGACGAGCGCACGCTCGAATTGAAGCAGGGCATGATCATTTTCCATAAGCCGGGAGAGTTTCACACCGTACGAGTCGGCCAGCAGCATAAGCCGCCGAATCTCATCGTCATTTCGTTCGAATGCTCATCCCCTCATATGGCTTGCTTGGAGAACAAGGTGATGACGCTCGGCAACGAGGAGCGCGACCTGCTTTCGTTGATTTTGCAAAAAGGGTTTCTGGCATTTCATCCGCCATTCGACGACCCGGCCGTTCACCTTCTCTCGCGAAATTCCGATGCGCCGTTCGCCAGCGAACAGGAGATGAAATCGTATTTGGAGATTCTTATGATCCGTCTGATCCGTCATCAGATGAATACCGCCCTGAGCAAGGAACCTCCGAGACTTTCTTCGATGCAGCAGGAAAAGACCGAACAGCGTATCGTTCGGCAAATCATCGCTTATATGAAAAACCGCCTTTCAGCCGCATTGTCGCTGGAAGACCTTGGAAAGGAAGTGCATCTCGGCAAAAGTCGTCTGAAGGAAATTTTTCAGGCCCATACCGGCACAGGAGCACTCGAATATTTTAAGCAGCTCAAAATCGAGGAAGCCAAGACGCTCATTCGGGAAGAACAGTTCAACTTTACCGAAATCGCTGCCATGCTCGGCTACGCCAGCATCCATTATTTTTCCAGGGATTTTAAGAAATCGACAGGGATGTCTCCTTCCGAATATGCCCGCTCGGCTAAAGCGCGAACGAACAGAACTCAATCCCCGCTCTCGTGAACGTTGAAGCCGGAATCGCGAGCTTCTCATTCCCGAACGACAAATAAGCTTAATCCGTGCCCCGCGCTTGGAACACGAAATAAGCTTATCTTCGATAAAAATCGATCCGAACTTCTTTAGGTGCCCGGCACAAATCCGAGCTTCCGGGAAGCGGCTGCAGTCGCTTCCCGCAAATGCGCGGCGATATCCGGCACCTTGTCCGCTCCGAAGCGATGCATGGCGCCGGAAAGGCTGATCGCCCCGAGCGGCCTGCCATGCAGATCGAACACAGGAGCCGCTAGACATCTGGCGCCCTCGACGATTTCCTGATCGTCAAGCGCATAGCCCTGCTTGCGGATTTGTTCCAGCTCCGCGGACAGCCGATCCTCCGATACGATCGTATTCGGCGTGATGGCAGGCAGCCCGTAGCGGACCGCAAGTTCGTGAACGGCGTCCTGCGGCAAATGCGCCGCAATCGCCTTCCCGATCGCAGTAGCGTGAAACGGCGACCGGGATCCGATGGAATCCGTCATGCGCAGCGCATGCGTGCTTTCGATAATTTCCACATAAAGAACGCTGCCTTCCACTAAAACCCCCAAATTGACCGTATCTCCGTACCGTTCGGACAACCGCTTCATTTCCTGCAAAGCCGCCGAGCGGAGCGTATTCCGCTCCAGCAGGTTGCGCGTCAGCATCAACTGCTTATACCCGAGGCAATACTTGCCGTCCTCGTCGCTGCGGCTGATGAATCCCCGGTTTTCAAGCGTAAGCACAATCCGGTATGTCGACGATTTCGGCTGATCCAGCAGTTCGGTCAATTCGATCAGGCTGAGCGATCCGCGATCGGCCAGCAGCTCGATCAGATCCAACGCTTTGTCGATCGATTGGATCGTATAGCGTCCCTGTTTCTCTTCCTCTTCCTTGTTCATTGCTCGTTCCTCCGTTTGCCGCTTAAGTCAGACCGTTCATTATTAAGATAGCTTAATGTATTGCCCTCCATCAACTACCAGGCAATGGCCGGTCATATAGCGCGAATCGCCGGAGGCGAGGAACAGCGCCGCATCCGCGATCTCATCCGGCTGGCCGACGCGCCCCATCGGGATGGAGCGCAGGTACGGTCCGATCGCGGCCGGGTTATCGATCAGCGGTTTGGTCAGCCGCGTCTCGATCAATCCCGGGCACAGGGCATTGACGCGTATTCCGAGCGGCGCCAGCTCCAGCGCCATCGACATGGTGAGCATGTTGATGCCGCCCTTGGTCGCGTTGTAGTGCGCCTGATCCGCTTCCGCCGCAAGACCGTTCACGCTCGACATGTTGATAATCGAGCCGCCGCCAGCGCGCTTCGCCATCTCCCGTGCGACCGCCTGACCGACGAGAAACGTGCCTTTCAAATTGATCGCAATGTGCCGGTCCCAATCCTCTTCGCTGATTTCCAGGAAAGGGGATGTGCTGCAAATTCCCGCATTATTGACCAGCACGTCAATCGTCCCCCACTCGTCCAAAACCGTCCGGACCATGGCAGCCACATCGGCCGCCTTTTGCACGTCGCCGCAAACCGCGATCGCGTCCCCGCCTTGTTCCTTGATTTCGGCAACCGCCAGCTCCAACGTCTCCTTGTCCCGTCCCGTTATGGCGATGCGGGCTCCCTCCGCTCCGAACCGGACGGCGACCGCTTTGCCGATTCCCGCGGAGCCTCCCGTTATCAAAGCGATTTTACCGCTTAGTCTCATCTCGTTAACCCTCTCTTCAATTGCTGGAATGACGCCTAAAATCCGACCTGCCGGACACCAGGCGATTACAATCCTGCCAACGCCCGATCGACCGACTCCAGCGTAGACGCGACTTCCGGTTCGCCATGCGCCGCCGAAACATACCACAATCCGCTTGACCGGACGAGCACGCCTTCCTCAAGCAGCCGCTCGGCGAACCTGCCGTATCGGGCCGCATCCCGCTTGTTGAACGAGGCGAAATCCTCCACCTCGGTTTCATCCGTGAACATCAGGTGGAACACAGGGCCCGCCTGGTTGATCAACCCGGGAATGCCTCGCCGGGCCAGCCGCGACCGGATGCCCTGCACCAGCTTGTCGGCCGTTTGCTCCATGTGCCGGTACACCGCTCCGCCGTTTTTGCCCAGTTCCCCAATCGTTGCCAAGGCGGCCGCCGTCGCCGCGCAGTTGCCGTTCAGCGTGCCCAGATGGCTGACGGCTCCGTTTTCGATCAGCGCCATGATGTCCGCCTTTCCGGCAACGCCGCTGATCGCGATGCCCCCGCCCATCGCTTTGCCGATCGTGACCAGATCCGGCATCAGCCCGAACTTGCCGTGCGCCCCTCCTAGACCGAGCCTGAAACCGGTTATCACCTCATCCATAATCATGACGATGCCGAGCTCGTCGGTCAAATCGCGCATCCTCTGCATATAGCCGGGCTTCGGATGAATGCATCCGGAGTTGCACATGACGGGCTCGGTGATGACGGCGGCGATATCGTCTTTGTCCCGACGCAGCACCGCTTCCAGCGTCTCCGCATCGTTCCAGGGCAGCAGGATGATGTCCTGCAGACTGAGCCCGCTTTGCCCGCCGGTTCCGGGAGCCGCGTAGCTGTCCGCTGCGCCTGCTGCCGCCGATTGCCGCATATCGGAGCTTGGAAACGAGGTGAAAATCGCATCCGACCAGCCGTGGTAATGGCCGTGAAACCGGATGACTTTCCGTTTGCCCGTGTAGGCCCGCGCAAGACGGAGCGCCAGCATGACGGCCTCCGTTCCGGAGCCGCTGAGCGCGACCCGGTCGGCGCAGGGAAGCAGCTCCGTCAACAGCTTCGCGAGCTCGATCTCGCCTTTATGCTGCAAGCCATACGTGACACCGCTGCGCAGCGCTTCGCCCACGCCCTCCGTCAAAGACGGATGGGCATGACCGAGAATGAGCGGACCATAGGCGAGCAGGTAATCGATATATTCATTGCCGTCCGCATCCCGGACGCGCGGTCCGCTGCCGGACTCCGCAAACAGCGGCGTCGGCTTCATCGCGCTGCGCAGCGAGGATGCCACTCCTCCGGCCAAATAACGTTGCGATTCGGCCAACAGCCGTTTGGACGTCTCATATTGTTTGGACATCTGTTGTCCCTCCTTTAATCAGCCGAACGTAGGGTTCGGCTCTGTATCGAGCGGATAAGCCGGTCTCCGTACCCGGCGATACTCAAAATGCCGCAAATTCGCGCTGCAGCATCCGGGCGAATCGACGTGAATGACGCATTTGGCGAACGGTCCGAACGCGGCTTGCCAGGCAATGGCCGATTTGACGACAATGATGTGGAAGTCATCCGGCCATAAGCCGACGCTCCGGACATGGCCCAAATCCCAGGGCGCCGCCCGCTTCTCCGTCAGCACCAGCGTCAAATGTCCGCACTCGACGACTGCCGTATTCCCCATGTCCGCCCTCTGACCGGTCATATACGATCCGACATGCCGGTATTTCCCGTCGAACAAGAGCCGCACCTTGCCTTTCACCATGACCGGCTCGCCATGCAGCCGATCGCTCTTGCCTCCGACCGGGCCTTCGAAGACGGCGCCGACGCCGATCTCGAACGCCTGGCGCACTGCCGCCTCGTCCCTGAGGACGACTAGCGCCTTCTGCGGGACGTTCGTCAAGCAAGACAGCACATGCGTCGCATCGGCAGGCGCACCGCCGCCGACATTATCGGAGCCCTCGGCGAGAATGACGGGGCCCGACGGCTCGGCCAGCGCCGCGGAAACCGCGACGGCGGGCGGCAATTGATCGATCGCGAACCGGTCTTTCATGTCGATCGCCATTTGCGCGAGCTCGGCGGCGTACCGGCCGGCGAGCGCCTGATCGCCGTTCGTCGTGACGACGAACGACATTCCCGCATCCGGCACATCGCAATAAGGGAATCCGCCGGCAACCGTCACGTTCAGTACCAGGGGATCGGTTTCCATGTCAAACGCCCGGTCCATGAGCATTTGCATGCTCCCCTCATCGGTCATCATCGCCTGAGGAACTACCAGCATGCCCGTATGCGAATAAGCACGCACAGGCGAAATCTCCCTGCGAATGATGCGCATCAGAAGATCGAACGCTTCTTCCGCCCGCTCGTGCATATCGACGTGCGGATACGTATCGTAGCCGACGATCGCATCCGCAAGACGCACCATCGCCGGACTGACATTGCCGTGCAGGTCGATCGTCATGGCGATCGGAAATTCGGCGCCGCGCTTTTGGCGGATTCTCCGGAGACATTCTCCTTCAAGATCGTCATACTGCTCGGACGCCATCGCACCGTGCATGATGAGCACGAGGCCGGAAGCTTCCGGATCGATCGATGCGGCAACAGCCTCTATCAGTTCATCCGCCGCTGCGCCGCTCACCATCCCGCTGGGCGTAGCCGCCGCATACAAACCCGGCTTCAGCTCGGCTCCATGCCTGAGAGCCGCGTCGATGACGCCGCCCATGGAAGTACGGGTACCCTTATAACGATCGTAAAATGCATCGCGCCCTGCGACCCATTCTCCCTTGAATTGCGTAAGTTCCGTCCGCCCGGGCGCAAACGTATTCGTTTCATGCAAAATGCCCGCGACGGCGATCCGAACCGGCTCCTGTTTTCCCATTACCGAACCCCTCCTTCATCCGTTGAGCACACGCCGCACCAATCCGCCGTCAGCTCCGCATACCACCATATGAGGCTCAGGTAGCTGTCAATTTCCAAATACTCGTCGGGCGCATGCGCATTGCCGCCTGCCGGACCAAGGACGAGGGCGGGCGTGCTGCTGTGCAAATTGAACATGAAGGCGTCGCAGGTAAAAGGCGCTCCCATGAGTTCGCCGCAAGCTTTTCCGTGCGACCGTTCCCCCGCGGATGCGGCGATTTCAAGAAAAGTCCGGCAGCGCTCGTCATCCGGCATAGCGCTCGCCTCGAGATAACGGATCATCGGCGAAATGACGGGCCGGCACGAGCGAAGAATCGGAAAAGCGTCCAGCCGGGATTCGTAATACGCCCAAAGCTCCCCGATGATCCCGCTTCCGGTCATCCCCGGATATCCTTCGATCCAGAACCGCACCTCTCCGGTGTCGGACATTTCCGGCACTTCGCGATTCGGATCCCCGGTCGCGATCTGAAACGCGACGACCTCCGCCTCCTTGCTGCGGCGCCATAAATCGGGCACAGGGTACCGGTTTCGCAGATAATCCCCGAACTCCCGCAATAACCGGACAAAGTCGACCGCGGCATCCAATGCGTTTACAAGCTGTTCGCCGTTGAAGACGATGCCGTTCTTGCCCGTGAACGTTGCTTTCCAAGCACCGCCTCCCAGGTGCGCAGGGTACAGCTTCAAATTGCTCGGTTCCGGGATTACAGCCATGTCCGCATCCGGTCCGCGCAAACGGGCAGCCAGCGCACCGTTGGAGCCGCCGTACTCTTCATCAACGACGCTTTCGGCGATGACGTCGCCCTTCAGCTTTACACCCAAATCGCGCAAGCAGCGAATCGCCATCAGCGACGCAGCCAAGCCTCCTTTCATGTCGTATGCGCCGCGTCCATACAGCTTGCCGTCCTCGATCACGCCGCCAAACGGAGGGAAACGCCATGGTCGTCTTCCTTCACTAACTGTATCCGCATGGCTCGAAAACAACAGCGACCTTCCCCCGCCTTCCCCCCGGAATCGTCCGACGACGTTAGGCCTGTCGGCGTAATCCCTTCCCGGCATATAGGCGGGATGCGCTTCGAGCCCCGGCACCGAGCGGATGTCGTACACATCCGCTTCCGCGCCTTCCGTGCGCAGCCAATCGGCCACAGCCTGCTGAAAGGCCTGTTCGTTTCCGCCGGGCGGATGATTCACGCTTTCGATGCGGATCAACCGGCTCGCCAGCTCGACCGCTTCTTCGCGATGCGTTTGAACCCACCGGCCGATACGGCGGGATAACGTTTCAGGCTCCACGCGTTTCACCCTTTCGTTTGCGTTCCACCGCGCACGGCATGAACGTACGCGACGGCGTCGATTTCCACCAAATAGTCGCCGATGCCGCATTGCACCGAGGTGCGCGCCGGAAACGGGCGCTTCATCACGCTTTCATACGCCCGGTTGTAGCCGGGGAAGTCCTCCAGCCGTGAAAGATACGCGTTCACTTTCACAACATGGTCGAGGGTCAAGCCCGCCGCAGCCAGGATCGCCCCGATATTGCGCAGGCACTGCTCGGTCTGCGCTTCGATCGAAGTGCCGACCAATTGGCGTGTTTCCGGGTCGACGCCTACCTGGCCGGAGACATAGACGAAATCTCCGGCCCGCAGCGCTTGCGAGAATGGGAGCGGGAAATCAGGGGCTTGATCGGAATGAATCCATTGAGACATAGACGTTTACTCCTTCGCTTATTTGATTTTGCCGCGCGCATCAACGGATATCGAGCGTTCGAAGTTCCCGTTCCGCACACCCAGCAATTGATCGTGCAAATTGGTGACCGTACAGCAATGATTCGGGATGATCGAGACGACATCGCCGATCCGAAGCGGGCAATCGGCCGATGTGCGGACGATGCCGTGTTCCTCGCTGAGCCGTTCGATGACGGCGGACGGATGCTCCGGGATGTAGCCATACCCGGGACGATGCAGGCTGATATCCGTCGTCAGCGTCTTGGAGCCTGCGTCGATGATGACCGTTCCGGGACGCGGCATGCTGACGACGGTGGCATAGATGCGCATCGCGCATTCCGCTTCCGTAATCGTGCCGGGATACAGCTGCGACCCGTCGCCGAACACATAAGCGCCCGGACGAATTTCCGTTATGCCTTGAAGCTCCGCGGCAAACTTGCTGGTCGGAGTAGAGCCGACGCTGATCTCCTTCACTTCCACCCCTTGGAGCCGAAGCTGCTCCTGCGTCATACGCAGCGCCTGCGCTTCCGCATGCGCGATCTCCCGGCAGTCTTCCGCCGTCGGTTTGCCGTAAACGTGTCCTGCATGCGTCATCAGCCCGATAAGGTCGATGCCGGGCAGTTCCCCGATGCGCAGCGCAAGCTCTGCCGACTCGGCGCCGGGCTCCCGTCCGCAGCGGTTCAGACCGGAGTTGACATCGAGATACAGCGGAATCCGCACGCCCATCGATTGCCCGAGCCCGGACAATCCGGCGGCCACCTCAGTACTGTCCGCACTGACGATCACCTTCGCCTTCTCCATAAGCGTTGCCAGCCTCGCGAGCTTGCTCCTGCCGATAATCGGATACGCGACCAAAATATCGTGAATGCCGGCGTCCGCCATCACTTCCGCCTCGCCAAGCTTGGCGACGGTAATGCCGCATGCGCCAAGCTCCAACTGCCGTTTGGCAATCCAGACGCTTTTATGGGTCTTGATATGGGGTCTCAGCTTCACGCCGGCTTTCGCCGCAATTTCGGCCGTCCGGCGAAGGTTATGCTCCAGCCGGTTCAAATCGATCACGATGGCCGGGGTCTCGAGATCCTGTAGAAACAATGACAATGTAATCCCCCTCTCGCAGCGGAATGTCCTGCATGTCCTCTTGCTTATGTGATTACCCTCCGAAACGGTTGGCCGGCAATCCTTTTACATGTGTCCTAAGCCTGAACAATCCTCCGGCAAGCGGTTGCCCGCGCAAGGTCTGATCATCCAGCCCTTCTGTTGCCGTCGTGATAAACAATTCATCCAGCTTCTCGCCGCCGAACGCGCATGATGTGACGAGCGATGCCGGTACAGGGACAGTTTCCAGAAGCTCGCCGTTGTAAGGATTCCATCGGGAAACTTTGCCCCCTCCCCAATGCGCGATCCATATCATTCCGTCCGCATCGACGGTCATGCCGTCCGGCAGTCCGTCGCCCTCCGGAATCGTCACAACCGTCCGCCGGTTGCTTACCGTTCCTGCAGGCAAATCAAAATCAAATGCCGAAACCAGCTTCGTCCCCGAATCGATAAAATACATGATTGTGTTGTCCGGGCTCCAGCCGATCCCGTTGGAAATGCCGACTTGGCCGACGACCGCTCTAACGCTCAAATCTGTCTCCAGACAATATAAAGTTCCGGACTCCTTCTCGCCCTTCATACTCATCGTTCCAGCCCAAAACCGTCCGAGGGCATCGCATTTCCCGTCATTGAAGCGATTGTCCGGCAAGTGGGCTTCGGGATCGCACAGCTTTGTCAGGACACCGCTTTTCGGATCGAACGCATGAAATCCATCTTGCATAGCCAAAATCAGCCCGCCGCTAGTCCTCGGAACGACCGCCCCGATAAAGCGGTTAAATTCGGTTTCATGACGGATACCGGTAAGCGGATCATAGGTAAAAAGCTTTTTGCCCGTAATATCGACCCAATACAGAATCCGGTTTTCGGCATCCCAACAAGGCCCTTCCCCGAGCATCGCTCTGCCGGCTGCAACCAGTTCCAGACAAGTATCCAAAATCCTTCTCCTCCCTGTTCTTCATCAAGCTTCCGCAACCATCCTGTTCGTCAGCGAGCCCAGCTTCTCGATTTCGACGGTCACCGTATCCCCGTCTTTCAGCCACACCTGCTTCTCTTCCGGATAACCGAGAACGACGCCTTCCGGCGTTCCGGTGAGGATAATATCGCCAGGTAGAAGCGTCATGTGCTGCGAGATGTAACTGACGATCTCGTCACAATAGAAGATCATATCGGAGGTGTTGGAGCTTTGCCGCAGTTCACCGTTGACGATGCTCCGGATCGCCAGGTCGTTCGGATTGCCGACTTCATCGGCAGTAACGAGATACGGCCCGAGCGGGCTGAATCCGTCGCACGACTTCCCGAGGAGCCACTGGTTTGTGCGCATTTGCAGATCGCGTGCGGACAAATCGTTGACGCAGCAGTAACCGAAAACGTGATCGAGCGCGGATTCCTTCGGCACGTATTTCGCTGTTTTGCCGATGACGATCGCGAGCTCCGCTTCGTAATCCACTTTGGCAGACACTTTGGGCAGCGCGACATCAGCCCCGTGACCGGTAAGCGAATTGTTGAACTTGTTGAACAGGATCGGGTACTGAGGGATCGCCATTTTCGATTCTTCCGCATGCTTCCGGTAATTGAGACCTACGCAGATGATTTTGCCCGGATGCGTCACACAAGGTCCCATCGTTAAATCGGCTTCGTCAAGCAGCAGCGAGGATCGCTCCTCATCAATGAGAATCCGCTCGACGAACTGCCGGAGATTGTCCAGCGTTTCCGCCCCGCCCTCGATCGCCTCCATGATCGTCCGAGGGACGAGGTTATCCCGGGAAGCCATCTCGATCGCTCCCGAAACATCGAGCACGCCTTTTCCGGTATGAACACCAAAATGCTGTTCCCGGTCCTTAAAAAAAGTCAGTAACTTCATAACGGCCCCCATCATGTTTTATTGAATAAAACCAATGTTTCATTTCAAACATAACATACAGGAAATATCTTGTAAATCACTTTTCGATAATCGTCTGACCAATCATCCCCTCTACGACCAAACCCTTTCGATTTATTCCAAAATCAAATAATAGATATACCATATTTGCATTTTACCTAGTAGTATGAGACCGTTTACAATAATCTTCAAGAATCATGACTGCTTACAATTGTGTTTTACATCCATATTAACGAAAAAGAAGGGAAAGCGATGAAAAAACGTTGGCAAATTACCGTTCTTGGCGCGGGAACAATGGGATGCGGCATTGCACAGGTATTCGGAGACTGCGGGCATCGGATTGTCCTGCATGACCCTTACCCCTCTGCCCTTCTGGCCGCCCAAGAGAAAATTCGGCTTGCATCGGAAGAGCACGATATCCAATTTAACTCCAACCTGAATGAAGCGGTTCGCGGGGCGGATCTCATCGTGGAATGCATCCCGGAGCATTTTGAGCTCAAAATCGCAATGTATCAACAGATTGCTTCCGTCATCAACCCGGACGCGATCGTCGCCTCCAATACATCGTCCTTCAGTTTGGAAAGTTTGGCGGGCAAGGTGCCTTTCGCCGATCGCCTGGTGATCATGCATTTCTTCAATCCCGCTGCCGTCATCCCGTTGGTGGAATTGGTTGGACTTCCCCAAACCCGCAAAAGTCTCCTGAGCGAATTGTATGACCTTCTAAGAGACTGCAATAAAGTTCCGATAATCCTGAAATCGGATATTCCCGGATTTATTGCCAACAGGCTGCAAGCCGCACTTCTCCGGGAAGCGCTTCACCTGCTGCAGACAGGTGCTGCAACCGTCGATCAAATCGATACCGCTGTGAAAGAGGGGATTGGACTTCGCTGGGCAATAAACGGTCCCTTCGAGATCACGGATTACGGCGGACTCGATGTTTGGCTGAAAGTAACGGAGCAGTTATTCCCCGTGCTGTCTCAAGCATCGGAGCCGCCTGCTCTCTTGCAATCTCTCGTTCAAGCCGGAAATCTGGGGGCCAAGAGCGGCCGAGGGTTTTACGAACACCACGATAGCGCGACAGTTTCCCCCTCCAGGGAGCAATTGCTCGGCAAGATCCTCGAGGTACGCAAGCCATAAAAAAACATGAGGGCCGGAGCTTCAATCAAAACCGATAGTGATCGCGCTTCGTTTGACAGTGGCTGAAGCCGGTTTATAATTAGACATAAAACGCCATTCATCACAAATGGCGCCGGATTCGATGGAGGCTGCACATGCGCAAAATCGTATTTTTTTTGGGCCCTGCCGGAGCGGGGAAAACGACGCTCGCCAAAGCGCTTGCGGCCAAGCGCCGCGCGGCTTTTTTCGATATGGACACCTTGCTCAGACCTGCCGCGGAAACGGTCATGACCTTGTCGGGGCAGGACCCGAACGACCGGGATTCGCCCGTCTACAAAACCTACTGCCGCGATTTGGGCTACCGCATCACGATGGACGCCGCACTGGAAAATGTGCAGCTCGGCGTGGACGCTTTCGTCGTCGGGCCCTTCACCAAGGAAACGGAAGATCCCTTGTGGCTGGCGAACGAACTCGCCCAAGCGGGAATGTCGCCTGACGATACGGACGCTAAAGCGGTATTCGTCTTTCTCCCCGAAGAAGAGTCGTACCGCAGGCGCATTCAGGAAAGAGGGCTTGTCATCGACGTGTGGAAGCTGGACAACTGGAGCGATTTCAGCCGCTCTCTCGTCCGCCGGGATATCCGGTGGAAGCTGCCGGCCTCTTCCATTCTTTATTTCGATAATTCGGGACCGCTGTCCCCGGACAAGCTTTCGGCAGTCGAACGGTTTGTTTACGGCGCTGAAGACGGGACAAATTGATAACCGGCGATCCGGTCTTTATAATGAAAGAGAGTGCAGGTCTTGACGTTCACGAATCTTTCAAATTAAGCCGGAGGTGTTGAGGTTGTCGGGAAATACGGGAATTAAAGCGGTAAAATTGGAGATGGACGCCGGCGGGAATCCGTTTGTCGTGCATGCGGCTTTGCTGTGGGACGAGAACGAAACGATCCTCGTGGACACGGGCATTCCCGGTCAACTGGACCTTATTCGCCGTACGTTGGCGCAGGAATCCGCCCCTTTCGAAAAACTGACGAAAATCATCATCACCCACCACGATTTGGACCATATCGGCAGCTTGCCCGATTTGATCGCGGCTGCGGAAGGACGGGTGGAAGTGCTTGCGCACGAGCTGGCGAAGCCTTACTTGTCGGGGGAAAAGCCTTTGATCAAGAGAGGAATCATCGTGCCGCCTTCAACAGTTGATGTCGCTTTACAGGACGGCGACGTGCTCCCTTATTGCGGCGGCATTCAAGTCATTTTCACACCGGGCCATACGCCGGATCATATCTCTTTGTACCATATACCCAGCAAAACGCTTATTACCGGGGATGCGCTGACATCGCTTGACGGTGTGCTCATGCCGCCCAACCAGGCCTTTACGCCGGACATGGAGACCGCGCTGCAATCCGTAGCGAAACTGCTCGATTTCGACATCGAAACCACGATCTCCTACCACGGCGGCGTATGCACGGAGCGGATCAAGGAACGCCTCGCCGAAATTGCAAGCGGAGCAGCCGGCCAATAATCCCGGCCGACAAAAGACGCCTTCAGTACCACTGCGCAAGCGGGACTGCGGCGTCTTTTTTTGCGGGAGCGTCCGTGGTGCGCCCGAGCTTGCGCTGCGGGCCGCAGGGGTCGCGCGGCCTCTTGCTCGAACGTCTCGACCCGCGGGGGCAGGCGGCCTCTTGCTCGACCGGCTCGGCCCATGGGGGCCGGCGGCCTCTTGCCCGACCGGCTCGGCCCGCGGGGGCCGGCGGCCTCTTGCCCGACCGGCTCGGCCCGCGGGGGCCGGCGGCCTCTTGCCCGACCGGCTCGGCCCGCGGGGGTCGGCGGCCTCTTGCCCGACCGGCTCGGCCCGCGGGGGTCGGCGGCCTCTTGCCCGACCGGCTCGGCCCGCGGGGGCCGGCGGCCTCTTGCCCGACCGGCTCGGCCCGCGGGGGCCGGCGGCCTCTTGCCCGACCGGCTCGGCCCGCGGGGGCCGGCGGCCTCTTGCCCGACCGGCTCGGCCCGCGGGGGTCGGCGGCCTCTTGCCCGACCGGCTCGGCCCGCGGGGGTCGGCGGCCTCTTGCCCGACCGGCTCGGCCCGCGGGGGCCGGCGGCCTCTTGCCCGACCGGCTCGGCCCGCGGGGGCCGGCGGCCTCTTGCCCGACCGGCTCGGCCCGCGGGGGCCGGCGGCCTCTTGCCCGACCGGCTCGGCCCGCGGGGGTCGGCGGCCTCTTGCCCGACCGGCTCGGCCCGCGGGGGTCGGCGGCCTCTTGCCCGACCGGCTCGGCCCGCGGGGGCCGGCGGCCTCTTGCCCGACCGGCTCGGCCCGCGGGGGCCGGCGGCCTCTTGCCCGACCGGCTCGGCCCGCGGGGGTCGGCGGCCTCTTGCCCGACCGGCTCGGCCCGCGGGGGTCGGCGGCCTCTTACTCGACCGGCTCTGCACGTGGGGGTCGGCGGCCTCTTACTCGACCGGCTCATCCCGCAGGGGTCGCGCGGCCTCTTGCCCGACCGGCTCGACCCGTGAGGGCCATCGGCCTCTTACTCGACCGGCTCGGCCCCTCGCTCAACCAACACGGACCATGGCGACCCTCCACTCTCCCTCTCGCTAAAAATCACCGGCTACGCACAGAAAGCCTGCAAAAGTGCAGGTTTTTGCGCTTGAAAGGCCCTGCTTCGAACAATTCCTGCAAATGTGCAGGTTTTTTCGCCAAATTTCTGCCTAAACCCCCTTGTGCTCGGAAATTCCTGCACTTTCGCAGGCTTTTCCTCCAAAAGTGCCGCCACCTTAGAAAATTCCTGCACTTTTGCAGGTTTTGTGGGCGCCAAGCCGCTCCACAAACGGCCGCACCGTCTATGCGCGGCAAAAATAATCATCCCGCGGGTGTTCCGTAGGGATGATAGGTGCTTTAGCTCGGCACTCGATACCCCTTGCTCACCCTACTCGCCCCCCCACACGACGCTCTTTGCCTGTTACCTCCTACTCGATGCTCTACCTACACGCCCCCCTGATCGACACTCCCTGCATGTCACCCACTACTCGATGCTACCTATGCGATACTCCACGCACGAAGCTTCTGCATGACACTCCCTGAACGCCCCTACATGTCGCCCTACAAATCACCCCCTACTCGATGCTTCCTGTATGACACTCCCCAGCCCACCTGCTCGACGCTCATTACACCCCCTGCATGTCCCCACCACTCATGCCACCTACACGACACTCCACGCTCGACGCTTCCTACATGACACTCACTAGCACGCCCCCCTTACATGATTACGCAGCCGGACGCTGAGTGCTTTTCCCCCGCCCCAATGCTCGCTCTACTTTGCCTTCCACCGCTTTTTTTGCAATAAAGCCGGCTTGTCTGGCGTCAGGGGCTGCTGGTGGGACAGCCCTATTAAATTTTTCGCAAGATTTGCGGAGGGAAGTAGTCTCATAGAACTAATTTTCTGTTAATATAGTATTGATCTTGGATTTGCAACGTGAAGGGAGCCCCTTATGAGGTTTTTAATAAGCAAAAATCAGTGGATTCGATACGCGCTGTCCGGGATGATTTCGCTATGCATTTTCATCGGGGTGTATCAATTGATTACAGCCGAGGGAGCGGAATATAACCCGCGTTTTGTTTTAATGCGGCTGGAAGATATCGGTCCAGGGGGCTACTACGCAACGCCGGACGGTTTGGGCAAGCTGAGGACTGTTTTGGAGTTTTTGCAGCAGCAGCACGTTCATTACAGCTTGGCGGTTATCCCCAGGTGGCTTAATTTTTCGCAGGACGGCTCACGTTATGACCGATCTTTGGATCAGATGGATCTGCCATATATACAATCCTTCAACAAGCTCCTGTCACAAGCGGTTCGAAACGGCGCAGCCCTGGGCATGCACGGATATACGCATCAGGCGGGCGAAACGCGCCGGGACGACGGTCAGCACGCTTCGGGGCTCGGCAACGAGTTCAACGTAACCGGGCTGCCGGAAACGGCGACAACGGCATTCGCCGAAGAGCGCGTGAACGAAGGTCTCCGCATTTTTCAGCGTGCCGGCTTTGCTCCCGAATTTTGGGAGGCTCCCCATTATCATACGGTTCCGGAGCAGGACCGGGTTTTCCGGGCTTATTTCGGCCTGCTTTATCAGCCGGACATGAAGCTCAACCCCGACCCTCCTGCCGCCCAATACGAAAACGATGCCAACACAGGATACGGCGCTCCATCCCTGGGGTCTGTCCACGTCCCGACACCGATGACCTATATTGCCGACAATAAAAACGAGAATGTCATTTTAAAGCAATTAGGTAAAACGAACCGGATCAATTCATTTTTTTATCATCCCTTTCTTGAATTCAAATATTTGGTTCCGGTTGTCGACGGCAAAGGATCGCCCGTTATCCGGGACGGCTTGCCCGAGTACAAATACCCGGCGGAAAATAAAAGCACGCTCCAAAAGCTGCTCGTCCGACTATCGTCCTTAAATTATCAATTTTATTCCATTCACGATTATGTTCCCTTCACTCCGGCACAGCGCGTCGAGGTCGGGCACGACCAACCGGCGAATTTGCAAATTGGAGATGTCGCCGGAAGGGGCCAGGCGGATATCGTTGCATGGAATCGGCAATCAGGCCAAGTTATGGTGACGAGCGGTCAGTTTAATACAGCGCGGAACGCAGTCCAACCTGCGCCGCAAGCATGGGCGACGATCGCTTACGCGAACGGCGCCGCATTGACGCTTAACGGCACGAACGGCGTCAGGAAAAAAGGGCTGTGGGTCGTTCATCCGAACGGCAAGCTGGAAAGCTATGCTTCGGACGGGGGGAAATTCGTTCTCAACCGCACATGGACGATTCCGGCCGAACGCTGGACGGCTTTGAACGAGCTGCGGATGCCGGGCGGCGACTGCGTGCTGGCCGGACTGTCTCAGGATCAAAAACGGCTGTTGGGGGTTTACGTGCACAACGGAACGGTGAAACCGATCAAACCGTACCTGTTCAAATCCGATTCAACCAAGGAATTATTGGTCAGAAACGGGAACAAGACAGGAGGGCAGTCCATTTTTATAGGGAAAAAAGATTCGTCACAAGGATTACAGATCGATTTTGACCCGGCGGCCATGGAGTGGAAAACGAAAAAAACGCAATTGAATATCCCGACCGATTACGGTCAATTGCGATTCGGCGATTTCAACGGGGACGGCAAAGAGGATATTTTGCGGTGGGACCCGGCTCACCTCAAAACGGCCGTGTACCTCCAGACGGACGATAATGAGTATAAGTTTTTATCCTCGTTCGGGCCTTGGGGAAAGGCGGACGGGCGCATGGTTGTTGCCGATTTTGATGAAAACGGGAAAACCGATGTGGCGATCATCGGAAATAAAGACGGCTTCATGGACGTAGCCTTGTCCTTTCAAAGCAAAGACCAATGACGGCCCGGCCCGCATGTGGTCGACCGCCGTCATGCGACGCCGCACCATGTGCCGGGAGCTGCGCCTGGGAGTTGCGTGCTCCCTCCCTCTTGCGACGCCGCTCCGCGCGCCGGGAGCTGCACGGCTCCCTTCCTCTTGCGACGCACCGCTCCGCGCGCCGGGAGCTGCACGGCTCCCTCCCTCTTACGACGCCGCACTACGAGCCGGGAGCTGCACGGCTCCCTCCCTCTTACGACGCCGCAATACGCGCCGGGAGCTGCACGGCTCCCTTCCTCTTGCGACGCACCGCTCCGCGCGCCGGGAGCTGCACGGCTCCCTCCCTCTTACGACGCCGCACTACGAGCCGGGAGCTGCACGGCTCCCTCCCTCTTGCGACACCGCTCCGCGCGCCGGGAGCTACTTCGCTTTCGCGCGTTTATCGGCTCTGTAGGCGTCGAACTGCCGTTGAATCTCGGTGATGACGTGTTCGATGCCTGCGTCTTTGAGCTTCGCTCTAAATTTTTCCATCGTGGGGTCCCAGTCGACATTCGCGTCATAAAGCCGGGGCAAGTACTCCGCTATGATGACGTTCAGCTGGGCGATCTCGGATTTGATCGGCGCCAGATCCGGCACGAAACCCAGCGTCGGGGAAGCCGCCGCTTCCTTATCCCAGTTGCGCAGCTGACCGGCATATTCCGGCGAAATGTATTTGCTGAAACGCTCGAATCGGATATCGTTCCACGCCCAGCTGATCGGATTGTACCGGTGCTCCGGGGCTATCCCGTCATAGTCGATGGCTCCGTCTTTCAACCGGTAATTGACGCCCTCGATTCCGTAGCTGAACAGGTCGTAGTTTTCCTGGCTGCTCCTAATCCAGTTGACAAAAGCTACCGCTTCGTTCACGTGCCTGCTGGTGGAAAAAACGGAAAGAATGTTATCCGCCCCAGTGAACATGTATTTCGGCTTTTCCGGGTGCAAATACACGTTTTCCAGCTCGCCGTCCGGGTTCGCCGCTTTGAAAGCATCGATTCGCTCGGTCTGCTTCAATACGACGCTCCACGTAGTTGCGATATGCCCTCCGTTAAAAGCCGCCTCGGGGTCCGGGTACTGCGAAGTGTCGGATGGGCCGTAAGGAATGTACCCCTTATGCTGCCATTCGTGCATTTTGCCCATAATGCTGCGGAAAAAGTCCGATTCATACGTGTTTCTTACCTTCAACTGCGGATCTGCCGGGTCGATATATACGGGAGCATTGAGGTAACTGCCTGCAAAAAAAGCCACATCGCCGTATTCCCTCAAAAGAAACCGCCCCGTGTCGTAAAAGTAGGGCGTAATTCCCGGCTCGCTCTTGGCAATCGTCTCCAGATACGCATCCATATCCGCCGCCGTCCTGATTTCGGGCAGGCCGTATTTTTTTCGCAAATCGCCCCTGATTTGAACAAAGCTTTGAAATTCGGAAATCGGCATCACTCTTGGAATTCCGTAAACGCGGCCGTTGATCGTAACGCCTTGAAAAGCGTAATCGGGCGTATTTTGAACAATTTCGTGCCCATAATGAGCCAGGGCGCCGTCCAAAGGAGCCAGCACTTTTTTTGAAACAAAATCGGAAATGTTGGAATAGGCGGTTAAAGCCAAATCGTACGGTTCGCCGCTCGCCGCAATGAGCCATTCTTTATTCCAGTATTGATCGTACGGGATAAAGGTGAATTCCAGCTTGATAGGCAGGCCGTCCTTGGCCAATTTCCGTTCGACCGCCTCCATCACTTCGTCCTGGGCGGCGGGCTTTTCAAGCGGCAGCAAAAGTTTGAGCGTAGTCGGCTGCATAGCCGGGTGCACCTGCTCAATAGGAAGTTGGCCGCTGCCTCTTTGCGCATAGCGGACTATGGCGGCGGCTGCAATCGCAACCAGCGTGAACAAAAGGGCAGTATACATGATTTTCTTCATCCGAGTCTCTCCTTCCGCCTATTTGAAACCGTTTGCACAAAATGGCTGCAAGGCTGCCCGCCTAATCGTCTCCAAGGAGTCTGTCCGGCGGAATTACTGTCATTTTGCATACATATACCTTCTACGTGGTTCATCGGACAGACTCCAAGCTCCATTCTAACTCATGACCGCGCTTAATGAAACCGTTCTCTCGCCCCGCCGGAACAAGGGAAACCGCAGCGGCCCCGTAACGGGACTGCTGCGGCTGCTCATCAATGCGGGCCGGCGTTCGCTTGAACGAGGTTCGGCACGCTGCCGGCCGAATCCGGCGTGTAGCTGTAGGGGAACGGAAGCGAGCCCGGGAACGAAGCGCCCGCTGCCGAAGTGCCGGTGGTCGCATTATAAGTATTATTCCGCTCGTAGAACTTATAGGGATCGGAGGAGCTGTCAAGACCGATCTGATTGCTCTGATTCGTTTTGTAGAAGTAATTGCTCTCCGAATAAATGACGCTGCCGCTGCCGATCTGGTTGGCGTTGTACTGCGCTTGCGAAGAGCCCTGCGAATTCGTTCCGCTCGGCGTCGTACTGTTGTCGAAGTAATTGTTGTACAGATGGACAAATCCGCGCATGAGCGGGCGCCCTTTCATATACGGCCCGAACCAGTTATGGTGCATCGTGACGTGCAGCTTGTTGCCTCCGTTCGTATAGGAATCGCTGGCATTCGAGCCTATCACCATCGCAATGCGCTCCGACGCCAGATCCTGATAGCTGCCGGAAATCCAGCTCCACTTCGGATTCGGATTCATGTTCATCCAGCTCGCCGTGAAATAGAAATGGCAGTAAGACACTGTGACATTGTCGGATTTTTGCGAAATGACCATCAGGTCGTCGCTCGTATTGTAGATCGTGCAGTGATCGACCCACACATTGGTGGTGCGGCGGAACGAAAGTCCCAAATAGTTGGTGCCGACGCCGCCGGGCACAATTTCCGATCCGCTCAAGTTTTGAAGATCGGCGATGTTGCCGTAAAACGTAATGTTTTTGATCACGATATTTTCAATGTTCGTGCCTGTGGGCAGCAGCTCGCCGCTGAATTTCAGCTGGATGTTTTGCAGCACGGCTCCGCCGCCGCTGGCGCCCTCGATCGTCGTATTGTTCCAGTCCGTGCTCGCAAAGGTCAGCGTCGTCAGCTTCGGTCCGCCATAAATATTGCCGGAAATGATGATATGATGCTTTTTGTTGTTAAACGCATTCTGCAGCTCCGCCAGCGTCTTGACCGTAACGGCGGCTTCCGTGGAACCCGTCGCGGTCGAATACCCTCCCGTGTTCGAAGCCGCCTCCGCCTTCGGTATTTCCAGATTCGGGAGCGACACCGACGACAGCAAAGCAAAACAAACCGTCACCATCGTTAAAACAACTGCCGACAATCTTTTCAAATGCATGAAATTCCCTCCTTGATATTTTTTTATAACGAAAACACCACGAATCCTCCCCGCAGTGCCAGGGCCATTGAAAGAGAATCGTGGTGTCTTGTTATCCGGGACCTTACTTTTTCCCGACCGCAGCAGCAGCCGTATATCGATCATATTGAGCCTGACGGCCCTTGATGACATCCTCGACGCCCATGCTCTTCAGCGTCTTGATGTATTTGTCGAATTGATCGAGATTTTCCTTGCCGGTAATGAACTTGATGTTCATTTCGTTCACATACGTCGTGACATCGGGCATTACCGTATTCTCGGTGTTGGCCTCTTCTTGCAGCGCGTAAACGAACGGGAACGGAGCTTTGATATATGTCTCCATCTCTTTGTCGATTTTGGCGTGCCAGGGAGCAACCAAAACATCTGTCGCCTCAACCGATTGCTCAATGGGCAAATTGACCGGATTAATGCCGAACTTCTGGATAAAATCGTTGTCTTTGCCTTTTTCGGTAAACTGTTTTTTCCCGTCGACGATATCGTAGGTTTGGCCCTTGAGGCCCCAGGCATAAATTTCTTTGGCTTCGTCGCTGCTCGCATAGTCCAGAAATTTAAAGGCAAGCTCCGGGTCCTTGGCATTTTTGGAAATGCCGAAAATGCCCGTGATCGGATTTCTGCCCAGATAGAATTGATCGCCGTGAGGCCCTTTCAGCGGCGCGATGCCTTTAATAAGCGGGGTGTTCGGGTCATAGTCCTTGAACAGCTTACTGTATACCATCGACGTATACCAACTGAAATTGAAGGTCACCCCCGTCAAATTTTGCGAAATTTTCGAAGTAATTTGGTCGGAGGTCGTGCTGGCAAAATCGGATTCGAGCAGCCCTTCTTTATAGAGGCCGTTCAGGTAAGCCAAATATTCCTTATAAGCCGGTTCATAATAGGAATAATGCACCTTGCCGCTGTTGTCGGCGTAAAAATTATTCGCCAAATCAAGGCCGAATGCCGGACCGAACGCATTCCCCAGCATGTTCGGCTGAACGGAGAACGGAATTTCGTCCTGTTTGCCGTTGCCGTTCGGATCGCCGGTCTTGAATTTGCGCAGCATGTCGGTGAATTCGTCGAGCGTTGCCGGCTCTTTCAAGCCGACTTTATCCAGCCATCTCGTGTTGACCATGAACGTCGGCATGTAGTTTTTGGTCACGGCGAGCTGCGGGATGTAGTAGATTTTCCCGTCAGGCGTCGTCAGACTCGCCTTTAGCACCGGATACTTCGCGAACAGCTTCTTGATGTTCACGCCGTATTTATCGATGTATTCGTTCAGCGGCTTGAACAGACCGCCCTGGATGTTCTTCATCGTCTGATCCTGATCGAGCTGGTACACGATGTCGGGCAAATCCGCACCGGCGGCAAGCCGCGGCTTGATCGCGTCGTTGTACGTGGACGGCGGGAGCAGTTCCCAATCGACGGTTACGCCGGCCCGCTTGCCGATTTCCTGCACGATGGGAGCCTGCTTCAGATCGACGTTGTTCGTCCAGGCGTTCGTCGCCAAAATTTTCAGCGTGCCCGGCTTGTCGGCAATAGGCCCGCTCCCGGTATAAGTGAACACTGCGGATGACGCGCCTGTCCCCGCATCCGTCTGCTTCGCGCCGCCGCCCGGGCTTGCCGCTTGATCGGCGGCGCCTCCTGCCGTGCAGCCCGCGGCGAGAGCGGCGGCAAGCGCCGGGATCAGCGTCAAACTCGCTGCGCTCTTTAGTCTTTTTCTCATCTTTCGTGACCCTCCTTAAGATGGCTAACCTAACGCTTGCGCTTTATACGGTAAGGATGCACTGCTACCCTTTTACTGCCCCTAACGTGATGCCGCGCACAAAATATTTTTGAATGAAAGGATAAATCGCAATGATCGGCACGATGCTGACGACAATCGAGACGTACCGGACTTGCAGCGTCGAAACCGCCAGCGCCTTGGCCGCCGTTTCTCCGCCCATCTTCTGCATAATTTCCGGCGAAGCCATAATGAGCACCCTGCGGAGAAAAATTTGCAGCGGCTGCAGCTCCTGCTTGCCCAGATACAACAGCGCGCTGAAAAAGTCGTTCCAATGCGCCACCGCATAATACAGCGTAAGCACGGCAAGCGTCGGCTTGGCAAGCGGTATCGCGATGCGGAACAGCAGAGTGAAATCTTTGGCCCCGTCCATATTAGCGCTTTCAAAAATTTCATTCGGGATACCCTCGAAGGCCGAGCGCAAAATCATGACGTTGAACGTGCTGACGAGGACGGGAAGCACCATCGCCCAGCGCGTATTGTAAAGCCCGAGCTCCGTAATGACCATATAGAGCGGGATGAGTCCCCCGGAAAAATACATCGTAAAAGCGATGTAAAAATTGAGCTTTCTCCGCAAAAAAAACTTCCTGCGCGACAGCGGGTAAGCCGCAAGACAAGTCGCGACGATGTTGAACAGCGTCCCTACGACCGTATACCAGATCGTGTTGTAATAAGACCGCCACAGTTCCGAATAACCGAGCACCATGCGGTAGCCGTCAAAGCTGGGATCGACGGGCAGCAGCGTGACCAGCTTGTTGTCGATCGCCTCCACGGAGCTCATCGATATGCTGACGACATAAAAAAAAGGGTACAAAGTGACGATAACGGCGATAATGGCTATACCGTAGACAAGCGCATAAAAGCTCCGGTCCGTCCAGGATTTAACCATAACGGCCTCCTTTCCGCGAACACCCTACCAAAGCGACATATCGTTCACACGACGGCTCATCTGGTTGGCGAAATAAACGAGTATGAAACTGATGACCGAATTGAACAAGCCTACAGCCGTGGCGAACCCGAAGTTTTGCGACTCGATCCCCTGCCTGTACACGTAGGTGGAGATCACATCCCCCGTTTCATAGGTAGCCCCGTTGTACAGCAGGTACACTTTCTCGAAATTGACGCTCATAATGCCGCCGATGGACAGCAGCAGCAGGATGACGATCGTCGGCTTCAGGCTCGGAAGCGTGAGGTGCCACACTTCCTGAAATTTGTTCACGCCGTCGATTTTGCCGGAATCGTACATTTCCTGATCGATCCCCATGATCGCGGCAATGTAAATGATCGAGCTGAAGCCGAAGCTTTGCCATATGCCGGACACCGTAAAGATCGGGCGGAACCATTCGGGAGCCATCATGAAATTGATTTTTTCCATGCCCAGCTTCACAAGCATCGTATTGACGATGCCGTCCGTCGGCGACAGGAAGTTGATGATCATGCCCGCGACGACGACCGTAGAAATAAAATGCGGCAAATAAGTGACCGTTTGGGCAAAACGTTTGAATAGGCCCTGTTTGATTTCCACAATGCAAATCGCAAACAAAATCGGAATGGAGAACCCGAAGATCAGCGGGTAAAAAGCGAGCAAAAAGGTGTTGCGCATAAGCCGCCAAAAATACCGCGAATTGACGAACTGGATCAGCCATTTGAAACCGACCCATTCCCCTCCGAATATTCCGTGCCCGGGCGTAAAATTTTTAAAAGCGATGAGAATGCCCGGCAACGGCAAATAACAAAAAATGAAGTAATAAAGAAACACCGGCAAAAACATCAAAATAAGCAGCTTATCCCTGCGGATCAGCTTGATGAGGGGCGTTGTCCCGTTATCCATTGCGTTCAGCTCCTTTCTGCACCCTACAGATTGAATTGTAGCAAATGGCCGGTCCGGCAAAAATCCAACATTTTTTCGATACGTATCATTTTTTTACGGATGTTCGCAGTGCAGCGGCAGCAAAAAGACCCCTATGCTGTCCGGGTTTTGTCCCGGCTGGCAGGGGGTCTTCGCATTCAAAGGCGGCCTCCGGGCGGAGGCGTCTCTGCAGCCATATATTTCGGAAAAGCAACATAAACTATAGTTCCTCTGCCCGCCTCGCTTTCGATTCGCAGCCCGTACGGCTGGCCGAAGCGGATCTGGATCCGGTCGTGCACGTTTTTTAGCCCATAGCCGGTCGTATTCATCGTCAGCACTTCGCCCGCCAGCTCCGGGCTCATGCCCGGCCCGTTATCCTCGATGGCGAACTCCAGATCATCGCCGGCCACGTATC
Source organism: Paenibacillus sp. sgz302164 (assembly GCF_056120505.1). Lineage (NCBI taxonomy): Bacteria > Bacillati > Bacillota > Bacilli > Caryophanales > Paenibacillaceae > Paenibacillus > Paenibacillus sp. sgz302164. Next base: position 543,539 of record NZ_JBVYOL010000001.1, read on the forward strand.
CGCGAAGCAGAATGCGGCCTCTCGCGCTGCCTTTTCTCAGCTTGTCGATCCCGTGCTCGAGCGCATTTTCGAGAATCGGCTGAAACACGAGATTGATCATGTCGTACCGCAGCAGCGCCTCGTCGACATCGCACACGAAATCGAAATTGTTGTTATGCATAATCAGCTGAATGTGCATATAATCCTTGGCATTGTCGATTTCATTTTTCACGGGAATGAAGCTGCGCCCTTTGTTCAGCACCGTACGGTAGAAGCGGGAAACGGTATTCGTAATCCGGCTGATTTCCATCGCGTCGATTTGCAGCGCCTTCCAATTAATAATCGATAGCGTGTTGTACAAAAAATGAGGATTGATCTGCGTTTGCAGCGCTTTCAATTCAGCTTCTTTTTGCGTGATTTTGCTTTGATACACTTCTTCGATCAGCGTATTGATGTTGTTCAGCATTTTGCCGAACCGGTTCGTCAGCTGCCCGATTTCATCGTGCGAACGGCTGGACACGTCGATTTTCAAATTCCCGTTCTCAACGATAAGCATCTTCTTGTTCAAATGAATAATCCGTTTCACAAACGTATTGGAAAACATCCAAATAATGAAAAGCAGCACGGCCAAACAAATGACGGCGGTAAGCGCCGCAGCGCTCGCGATGCTTTTGGCATCGACGGATATGCCGTTCTTCGGCGTAAAATAAACGAGCTTCCAGCCCGGCTCCGGGATGTCCTCGGCAATATACATATATTCGGTCCGGTCCAGCGAAAAATAGCCGATTTTATCGTGCAAATTTTGCGACAAAACGGAAGATTCGTCCACCCCCGGGCTCATGCGATTGCTTTTGGACAAAACCGCTTTCCCCTGCTTGTCGGCAATGAGCACGCCGTAGGCATCCGCTTTGATCTCGTCCAGATCTTTGAACATGCTGTCCGCGTCAATGCTGAGAAACAGAACGGCCGGAGCTTTCCCTCCGGACGGCGCATTGTCGCCGGCAAACGTGCGGGTGGCAAACAGCTTGCCGTTCACGATATTCCACTGCGTTTGTTTGCTGCCGGCCTGACGGGCCGCCCACTGCAAATCATTCGTCAGCTGAAGCGGCAAAATGTATTCCCCGCGCAAAATATTCGGATTGTCCGTAAACACGGAAATCTGCAAAATATCTTTGTTGAAATCAAGAATATTGCTGAAAAAGGGGTCGACGTAATCACGGTACAGAACGGGAAAGTCACCGTAATTATCGATAAAAATTTGCTTGAACACGATGTTTTGCGTGATTGAATTAATGATCGACTCATGCTGCTTTGTCCGGTAATTGATCGTCTCCGCAATCTGGCTGACCGAACCGTCGAGACTTTGCTTCGCCTGCTGAAGCAGGAGACGGCTGGCCTGATAATAGGAAAACGCGCCGAGCACGATAACCGGAATGATGGACACGACCATATAGGAAATGAACAGCTTCTGCTTGAACCTGAGATTTTGAAAGTAGGTCAAAAATGTGCTCATATCAGCTCTTCGTCTCTCTGAATTTGGCCGGACTGATGCCGTAATGGTTTTTGAAAATTTTGCAAAAGTACGAATCGTTCATAAAGCCTACCTGCGCACTAATATCGGCAATCGTCATATTCGTGCTTTTGAGCAGCTCCCCGGCCTTTTGCATGCGGACGAGCGTCATATATTTGATCAGCGTCTGCCCGACTTCCTTGCTGAACAAATAGCTTACATACGTCTGCGTCAAATACACCTTGTCGGCGATCCACCTCAGACTGATGTCGAACATATAATTTTCTTCAATCAGCTTCAATATGTCTTTGATGACTTTTTTGGTAAATTCCGGGCCGCGCTCGTCAGACACGCGGTTCAGCATGCCCATCACGGTCAGCAGCCGCTGCCTCGCCTCGGCCAAGGATCTGGAGCCGAATATGTCCTCCACACAGGCACGAAACTCGCTGCTGTCCGCTCCCCCTGCCCTCTCCATTATTTTTTTGGCCAATTCGACGCACATGTATTTAATGTAAATGGCCGAATGCTGCCCGCTGCCGTCAACCGTTTTGAAAAAAAGCTCGACCCCTTTGCGAAAGCCGAAATCGTCTTTTGCGTCCAAATGCCAATAAATCGTATCCATCAGCTTCGGAATCGCATCCGTCAGTTCTTCTTTCCCATGAGTTTCATCCATGTACAGAACCGTGCTCTCCTGAAAGAAAAACTTGTACTCCAGCAAGTGCTCCATGCGTTCAAATTGTTCCGCAAGCTGCGGCGCCTCTTGTACCGGACTGCCCATGACGAGCGTGACCCGCTCCCCGTACGATTCCGTTATCCGCTGCTTCAGCCTGCCGCCCAGAAGATGCTGCTCTTCCCCGTTCAGCTCGCCCTCCTCATGCAAAATGAAGAGCAAGCTTTGGCTCTCGTTCAAGTTCGCATATTCGAACGGGGCGGCGATGAGATCCCGGACCCGCTCCGGGAAGTCGTCATGCTTGACGTCAAACACGTTATTGTCAAAATCGACAAGAATCATTTGCGTCCGCTTATCGCTGAAATCCATTCCGGCGTACGCCAACCGCTCGGCGAGCTGGGCGGATGCACGCTTACTGTCGATCATTTCGAGCAGCACGGTTTCCTTGGTCTGCTCCTGCTCTTTTTTGCACAAATCGATGACATGGGTAAACTCCCTGACGAAATCGTGAACGTCAACCGGCTTGAGCAAATAAGAAAAAATGTTGTAATGAATGGCCCGCTGGGCGTATTCGAACTCGCCGTAAGCGCTGAAAATCATTATTTTCAGCTCCGGAAAACGTTCTCTGGCTCTGCGGCATAATTCCAGGCCGTCCATGAACGGCATTTTGATATCCGTGAACAAAATATCGATGGGGCGGGCTGCTAAAATGTCCAGCGCCTCTTCGCCGTTCTCGGCTTCCGTCACCGCAAGCGGCAGCTTGTATTTGTTGATCAACAGCTTGATGCCTTCTCTTTCGATGTATTCGTCGTCTGCAATGAGAATGTGAAACAACGTCACTCCCTCCGATGCTCCATTTCCAGGCAAGCCATGACGAAAGGCGCGAAACCTTTGGGATCGTCCCGGCGTACGGGCTCGCTAATATAATAGGCGTACGAGCCGTCCCGGTAAGGTGTTCCGCCGAGCCCGGCGACGCTGCATATTTGATTCACATGCAGACTGCCGTCCGAATCTTCTTCGACGCAGCGGTCCAGCAAGCCCTGGAACCCTTTGCCCGCAGCCGCAAACGCGGATTCGCTTAAATATCCTTTTCTTGCGCCTTTCGCCAAGGCGTAGACGAACATCGCAGATCCCGAAGCCTCCAAATAGTTGCCTTCCCGGCCCCCGTGATCCGCCACTTGATACCACAATCCCGACGCCTCATCCTGCACCCGGACAATCGCCTCCATCAAGCGGTAAAATATCCCGATCACGATGCCCCGCTTCGGATGATCGGCCGGTAAAAAGTCGAGAACGTCGACAATCGCCATGATGTACCAGCCAATGGCCCGGCTCCAAAAGTGCGGCGAGCAGCCGGATTCCTTGTCGGCCCAGCGCTGCTCCCCGCTTTCGTCCCAGCCGTGATACAGCAGCCCGCTCTTCGAATCGCGCGCCACCCGTTCCATCAACAAAATCTCGTGCGCCACATCGTCAAACCATTCGGCCGCGCCGAACGTCTTGGCATACTGCGCAAGGAACGGAGAGGTCATGTACACGCCGTCCAGCCACATTTGGTACGGGTATATTTTTTTGTGCCACAGCCCGCCTCCGCTCGTCCGCGGATGGCTTTTCATCTGCGTCATCAGCAGCTCCAGCGCATGGCGGTACCGCGCATCGCCGGTCTGCTCGTCAAGCACGAACAGCGCTTTTCCTTGATTGATTTGATCTACGTTGTATTCTTCCAGGCGATACGTGTCGATACAGCCGTCCGGCCCGATAAATAAATCCATATTCGTCCGGATATAGTCGAAATAACGGTCATCCTTCGTCTGCCGCCAGACGCGTTCGATCGCCGTCAGCATGCAACCGTTTTCATAATTCCAGCATCTTCTCCTCTGAAAAGGCATATCGGATACCAACGGATACTGCCGTATGAATGAATCGGTCATGCGTATGGACCAAGCTTGAGTCATCGGGTATATCTTCCTTTCTCGTCAATTGTTCTCTGCACAGCCTGTACAAACCATTGTAGCAGACATCCGCCTATTCGCACATTCCATATTTCTTCGATACGTATCACTTTTTTGCGTTTGCCCCTGCAGCCGTTTCTATCTTTTCTTTCACAGAAATTTGCAAAAAAAGCATAGTTATTAATCCAAGCATCCAGAATGCTGCGTTCATATAATGACTGCGAAGGTACATTTAATAAGGGGTGATTCGTAAATAACGTTCTGGACACACACGGTTAACGACATCGCACCCCTTATTCTTTTTTGCGTAAATGTACCGATCAAACCATTTTGAAAAGGGGTGACTGGATATGGCATTTTTGGGATACGGCGGTTATGGCGGTTACGGCGGCGGTTACGGATCTTCATGCTGCGGAGTCGGAGTCGGTACTAGCACAGCAGCGATTCTGGTTCTGTTCATTCTGCTGGTTATCGTATTGACAACTTTCTCCTGGTAAAAAAGCGTTAATAGCCGGCAGCGGCCCAGCGTCGCAGCCGGCAGCCAAAAAGCAATCCGACGGCATTCCGCCAAGGATTGCTTTTTGCGCTTGATGCGGCATTGGTACGAGCGATCCATTGTCATGGCCTTTTTTTCCAAATTGACGAATAAATCCTGAACAAGCAACAAATTCTAATCGCAAATGTGTTTGGCGGAGGATTCTAGCGATGACGATTAGGCTGCGCAAATGGCTGGCCGGCAAGTCCCCGATGATCACTGAACCCGATCTTGAAATCGAAGAGAAAGAATTAGATGCAGACATTATCCGAAATGAATATTTCATAAAAAAAGAGTTTCAAAAATGTTCGGATCTGGTTTGTCAATACATTCAACATCCGGGTGAGACTCGAAAGCAATTCATTGTTTATCTCGAATCGTTAGTTGACGACACAAAATTGAAAGAACAAATCTTCAAACCCCTGGTTATTGAACATCATCATCCAATTGCGGCACTAACGGAACTCGGCGACGGAAATGCTTTTCAGACAGATATTAAGATCGCGGCTTCGAAGTGGCCGGATATTATCCGGCTCGTCCTGCGCGGATATGCGGCCGTGTTTACCGACGGTCAGGCTAAAGCTGTCTGCTTTGCAACAAACAAAATCATCCACAGATCCATTGAAGAGCCCACATCCGAACCTGTTATTCGGGGGCCAAAAGAAGGCTTTATCGAGAGACAATCTGTCAATGTGAGCCTGCTTCGCAACATCATCCGAACCCCGCGTCTTAAAATGGAGGCTTTCACCGTAGGCGCACTAACGGAAACAAAGGTGCTGATTGCTTATATTGAAGGACTCGCCGATGATTCTGTCGTAAGTCAAGTGCGGAATAAAATCAAATCCATTCGCATCGACGGAGTATTGGAATCCGGTACGATCGAGGAACTTATTATAGGCGATAAATTCCCCATCTTCCCTCATGTGCACATCACGGAACGGCCGGATGTCGTGGCTGGCAGCTTGCTGGAAAAAAGGGTTGCCATACTGGTCGACAATACGCCTTTCGTTATGATCGTACCGATCACGTTCTGGACCGGTTTACAGGCAAGCGATGATTACTACCTCCGTTACCCGATAGCTACGTTCTCAAGATGGATTCGTTTTATTTTTCTATTTATCGCCATTTTTGCTCCTTCCCTCTTTGTTGCGGTAACGTCCTATCACCAAGAAATGATCCCGACAAGCTTGCTGCTAAGCATCGCTTCGGCACGGGAGCCGGTACCTTTTCCCATTATGATTGAGGCTCTATTGATGGAAATTATGTTCGAAGCGCTGCGTGAGGCAGGCATCCATTTGCCAAAATCTATAGGCCAGACAGTAAGCATCGTAGGCGGTCTTGTCATTGGGCAATCAGCCGTGCAAGCGGGCTTTATTTCGGCGCCCATCGTTATTGTCGTATCGACAACGGGTATCGCCGCTCTTCTTATCCCCCGATTTTCTTTTTCAAACGGGGTCCGATTGTTGAGATTTCCAATTATTCTTTTGGCGGGATCGTTGGGCCTATACGGCGTAGCACTCGGTTTTTTGGGCATTTTGCTCTATGTAGTTCAATTGAAATCGTTTGGCGTTCCTTACTTTATGCCGATCGCGCCATTTTCGTTAAGAGCCTTTAAAGATGTTTGGCTGCGGACTCCCGACAACAAAGGTACCGGCATCTCCGCACCTTCTCACGAAAAGGCCGTCGAAGCTGCGCGGCAGGAAGGAAGTGAGAATAAGTGAAGCCATGGATAGCGATCGGGGCGCTGCTGCTTTTACTGCTGAATACAGGATGCTGGGATCGAAAAGAAATCAATGATCTCGGGCTCGTCATGGGAACTGGTATGGACTTGACGGAAAACGGCAAAATCAAGACAACGATTCAGATCGCTGTTCCCGCACCCTCTTCCCAGACATCGGGAGCCGGAGTTTCGAAAGAAGCGGACCGATTTTTTCTGATTTCGGCGGTTGGCAAAAATGGAACCGATCTGGAACAGAAACTTCAGCAAAAAATGTCCCGCACCTTGTTCTTTGCGCACCGAAGCGTCATTTTGATTGGGGAATCCTTGGCTAGACAGGGACTTAGAGACATTCTCGATGCGTTTTCCCGCCAACCGAGAAACCGTTTGAATGTATATATCTTTGTCGTTAAAGGAAAAAATGCGGAGGATTTGCTCAAAGTCAAATATCCGTATGAATTGGTGCCTGCCGAAGCCTTGAAGGAAATGGAACTGCTGCGGGGAGAAGGGACGGCTGTCACTATGCGCGATTACATGATTGCTTCGGAAAGCGAAGGCATGAGTCCGACCGTAGGGGTTCTGGAGCCCGATCATTTTTACAGGTCAGGGCAGGCGGGAGAGGACAAGCTGTTCCGCATCAACGAAACCGCCGTGTTTAAATCGTCTAAACTGGTCGGATATTTGAACAATGCCGAGACGCACGAATTTCTTTGGTTTAAGAAAAACAAAAAGACGGATAAAATTTCCGCTGATTTGCCTGAAGGAGCAGGAAATGTCGGATTTATCATGACAGACAGCCAAATCAAAATCGATGCTGCCTCAAGCGGGGAAACCTTAAAATTTCATATCGATCTAAAAGGATCGGGGGATGTGATTGAAAACAATACCTCGCTTGATATTAGCGAGCCGAAAAATATCGATATGGTCAAGCAGGCTCTGGAGAAGCGGATTCAAACAAATATGAATGCGTTTTTACGCAAAATACAAACCCAGTTCAAGACAGATATCGTAGGGTTCGGGCTGCAATTGAACAGGAAAAACCCCAAAAAGTGGCGCACCGTTGAAAAACAGTGGGATCGATATTTTGAAACGGCAGATATATCCGTATCCGTAAACCTCACCATAAAAAACACTGGAGCAATTGGCCCTTCGCTGCAGCATAAAGAACAGGAGATTGTGAAATAATGTTATTTTTGGCCGGATATGTGGCTTGTACGGCCGGATTCACGATTTATCAGATTCGCCGTTTATGGAGCTGCGGCGACAAACGGGAAGCCGTCGTATATGCGTTATTGATGTCCATTTCCGCAATTGTAGGCTCCCTTCTCATTGCTGGAATCGATGTTCCAAGCTTTGTAATTCCTTACAAAATCGTCTTTGAATCTATCGGCAAATCGATATTATCGCCCTAGCTTCGAGACTTTTGCTTTTATCGTATCTATGGCAAGCAGTACGATCGGCAGAAAACTTTGTGTAAAGAGAGCCAGTATCGGATATGTAAACGTAATCCAGGACTGAAATTCAGCCGCATTTTTGAAAATCCAAAGCGAGCCGACAGCCGATAACAAAGTGACCGGAACGACAGTTTGCCGGTAATTGCGAATACCGAACAATTGGCTCGTACTTAAACAAAACATGAAGAGCAGCATACAAACCTTGACATAAATGCCAAGAATCCAAATGGATACAGCAATGGCTTCAAGCCTTTCCAAGGGGCCAATGATCGTTGTGTATTTGATCACATTCAAAAAGGCAAACTTCAATCGGGAGGTGATCGGCCCCAATATCATGACCGTCATGACGTTGATGACCATAATTAATACAATGACTCCGCCTAGCGATGCCATCAATGTTTTGCGAACGGTTTGCGGCTTCTCATTCAAGTAAGGCAGAAAGAAACCGAGGAAGAAAAATTGGCTCATCCAAGCGGATGGGACGATTGCCCCTTTAATAACCGGAATCACCCCGTCCCCAAGAACCGGGGTCAAACGGGCAGGATCCGCATCCCGGAAGGAGAAGATAAAGACAGGGATAAGCAGGGTCAGGATGATCAGAAAAATGACCTCATTGCACCTCGCAATGGACTCTATCCCAGAGATCACGGCAAGGCCGCACAGCGCGAGCAAAGAGACCATCAATACTAGGGGAGGTGTATACGTCAAGAGAACGGTATTAAGAAACCCGGCATGTTCGTTTACAGTACTGGAAATGAAGAAAAACAAATAGTACATAAAATAAAACCCGAGAAGTTTCCCTATCCACTTGCCGCAAATCGCGGATGCGTACTGAATGATCGACAGACCGGGATAACGAACCGCCAGGGCGGTCAGCGCGTAGATGTTAACGATCCCGGTAATGGAAGCAGGGATAATGGATATCCAGGCATTTTGCTTGGCGAAGGATACCATAATCCCCGGAACGGATAAAATGAGCGTAGAGACGATAAAGGTAAAAAAAAGCAGGCTGAGCTGATAACCGGATATTTTTTCATTTATTTGCACGTATGTGTAGCACATCATTTCTTAATGGACTTTTCCTATTATTCCCTTGGAAAAGCTGATTTATGCCAATACGGCAGGGTTGCAACAGCTGCGGGCGCGGGTGGCGGCTCATGACGGCGGTTGTTCGCAGATATACCTAAATTAGAACTGGAATATCACTCAGGTCGAGGTATATTTTTTTGCCCTTGGCCTCAGCGGTTCTCACCATTTCATCGGCTCCCCTGGACGGCCCTCCTATTCTAAGAACCGCGTCGCAATGGGATAACAGCCGGACGGCTGACGGGTGAAACATACGGTCGAATATTTCATCTCCGATCCGGCGCGATCCGGCCGTTGCCATTAGCGGCAGGGCGTACCATTCGCCGAGGACCGGCATATGCCCCATCTCATAAACGCGCAGGGCCGTTTCATTCATCAGCCGCATATTGGCCTCGATGAGCGCCGGGTCATCTCCCGTGCTGGAACGGTAAGGCCCCGCTATCAGGATTTGCTCAGGCTTGGTCGCGGATTGAAGCAGCCCGTGCAGTTGGGCGTATTGCAGCAGCATAATCGTTTTTGCATCACGGATTTCACCGTTCTCCACCATATTCAGCGCCTGCCCGAAGGGCAGCTCCAGCACTTCAATTTCTTCCTGTTCTTCCTCTATGCCTCCGCCCTGACCCGAATGCATATGCGAAGCATATTCCGCCACGAAGAAATATAGGATTTCCGTGACCGAGCCCGGGGACATATACGCCTCTCCCACCTTGTGAACGTTGGTCACCCGGTAGCCGGTTTCCTCTTCCGCTTCACGTCGAATGCAATCCTCCGGCGAATCATTATCCAACAGCCCGGCGCAAGCCTCAATAAGCATCCCGGTTTCATTTCCGTTCATATAAGTCGGCATTCGAAATTGCCTGGTCAGAATGACGGTTTGCTTGTCCCGATTATACAGCAGAATCACGGCGCCGTTGCCGCGGTCGTACGCTTCTCTGGCTTGTGTTTCCCAGCTGCCGTCACGCTTTTGATAATTGAAGGTTAGCTTCTTTAACACGTACCAATTGTTCGATAAAACTTCTTCTTTCACCATTTCGATGTTCGGTTTCATAACTTAGTCTCCTTATCCTCTCAGCTTGCTAAGAAAGTCGCGCCACAAGGGAGGCTCCTAATTTGAGGCGCTGTCGTTTGTTCCCGCAGGTGCCTCTCCCGGCGCAGGGCAGTGGGAAGGGGACCGGAGCCGCGGGGGTTCCGACGAACTGGCGGGATGCTGCACAGCGGGCGGTCATGAATCGGCTTGGCAGGTTATGCGGGACTGGGCCTGGACCGGGACGGACCAGGCCGGACCGGGCGGACCAGGCCGGACCAGGCCGGACCAGGCCGGACCAGACCGGACCGAGACCGGGCGGACCAGGCCGGACCAGGCCGGACCAGGCCGGACCAGGCCGGACCGGGCCGGACCAGGCCGGACCAGGCCGGACCAGGCCGGACCAGGCCGGACCAGGCCGGACCAGGCCGGACCAGGCCGGACCGGGCGAAAGCCTGCGAAAGTGCAGGCTTTTTCTCCGATAATGGTCCAGTTTGGCGAAATACCTGCGATTGTGCAGGAATTTCCGATCAAAATGAATCTGTGTCCTTGTACGCGGGGAAAAGCCTGCACAATTGCAGGAATTGTCCGAAAACGCGCATGAAGGAGCAAAAAAACTGCACTTTTGCAGGCTTTCTTCGCGCAACCGGGCCGAGCTGCCCTGAAAATAACCGGCAACGCGCCATTTTCGTGCAGTATAGGGGCCGCCAAATGGCATAAGGGCCCTTGCTTCACGCGTCCAGGCAGAGAGGCCGCTGGCTTCAGGCGCGCGAGACTCCCGGCGGCCCGCTTTTTCTGGCACAAAAAAATCCCGAATCCTTCGTGATGTAGAGGCTCCCTTTTTCCGCTATCCTGGCCCGCAAATAGGCCGTGAATTGGTCGAGCCTCTCGCCGACAAGAACCTTCCTCGCATTCATCGGAGTTGAAGTGATGTAATGAAGGAGCGGGTTCACCTCGTCAACCAGCATATAATCCTCAAACCGGATCTGCTCGATCTCCGTAAAAGAAGTCTGCAGCACCTCTTTCCCGTTATCCAACTGGAAGCGTTCCATTACAGGGTCCAGCACCTGAATATGCGGATCAAAAGCTTGGACCAACTGCTCGATTTCCTGCAAATGACTTCGGCTCATCGTTGAGGCGTACAAGCAGCCGCCCGGCTTCAGCACACGGTGCATCTCCGAAACGGCCCGGCTGATGTCCAACACATGATAAAGCATGTGATTGGCGATTACGATATCGAACTCGTTGTCGTGAAAAGGAATCGCTTGGGCGTCGGCAAGCAGGAATTTGAACCGCCCGCTGTGTTCGCCCAGGCTCATCCGGGCCTCGTCAAGCATCCCTGCCGACAGATCCGTGAGCGTGATGCTCCACGTTTCGGGAATGCGGTCCGCATTTCTTCGCCATAACGCCGCGTCACCGCAGCCGAGCTCCAATATCTTGAGGCCGGGGAACGCGGCCAGATGTTCAAAAAACCACCGGTGCCATCCAAGCTTGTTCCGACTAAACCGGTCGTACAGACGTATTCTTGCCTGCAGCCGAACCGCATTATGGTACTGCTCGCTCCAGTCCTTTTCCTTATGGATCGTTTGGATAATGTCCGCCAAACCTTCCCAATCGACTTCCTGTCCCTGCTCATCTACCATACCTATCGCCTCTTCAATAGTTCTGTACACATACTGCATATGAGCGATCTTGTGTCGGATGATATCTTTTTGCATCTTCAAAGAGTCTCTCAGGTCCAATTCCGGGGCTGTATCGTTCAGGATGATTTGACTGATCTCGGCCAGGGATAACCCGATGTATTTCAGCATCTGGATCTTTTGCAGCCGTGCCACATCTTCTGTGCTATACAGGCGGGCGGAAGCATGGTTGTACTGTGCCGGCTTTAGCAAGCCGATCTTGTCGTAATAGCGGAGTGTGCGCAGAGTCATTCCCGTTCGCCGCGCGAGCTGACCTGTTGTCAAGTATTGGCGTTCCTCCGGCTTCAAGCATTCGTCCTCCTCTCGTGATTTCTATTATATCCGGTGACGTTACGTCACCTTCAAGCTTTATTTAAGACTGCAGCTGGTCACGCAGGATTCCAACAAAATCAGAGCCGGGGGTCCATCGATAAGGCCCACGGCTCTGATTAGGTTACAGTTACTAGATTTACTCAAGCAGCAAACCGAAGCTGCGGTCTCCGATCTGCACGGACTCCATGCCCGCCGCTTGAGCAAAACGAATGCCGGCAAGGAGCACATTGTCCCGCAAAACAGCTTCATAGCGCTGCAGCGCTTCCTGCAGCTGCGCATCGGCGTCCAAAACGAGATTCACCCGCCGCTCAATCGGCAAATCGAGCTTTTTGCGGTAGTCTTGAATCGCGCGGACGACTTCGCGCACGAGGCCTTCCTGCTCCAGCTCCTCCGTGATCGCGGTGTTCAGCGCCACGGTCATCTGGTAGCCGGAGGCGGAAGCGAAACCTTCCCGGGCCTGCTTCTCGATGAGCAGCTCATCCAGAGCGATCCGCACCGCTTCGCCTTCGATCACTGCGTCCACAAAGGCGTTGCCGACAGCCTGCCTGGTCTCGGCAGCGGATAACTGCTTCAAATGGCTTTGGATCGGCCCGACCATTTTCCCGTATTTTTTGCCGGCCGCCTTTAGGTTCAGCTTCAATTGGAAGTTGACGAAGCCGTTGTCGTCCTGTTCCACGCGGATTTGCTTGACGTTGATTTCGTCTTTGACGATATCCTCGAACCGGCTCAGGTCGAAATCGCCGCCGAATGACACGATCAGCTCGGATAGCGGCTGCCGGGTCTTGATTCCGGTCTCGTTTCTGATGCTGCGCGCCAGCTCGACGACTTGCCGCGCTTTCTCCATGCCGCTCTCCAGCGCCGCATCGATGACGGCCTCGTCCGCCTGCGGATAATCGGCCAGATGGACGCTGCCTTCGCCGCCGAGATTGCCATAGATATCTTCGGCAATGAGCGGAGCGTACGGCGCGATCAGCCGGGCGAGCGTCAGCAGCGCGCTGCGCAGCGTCTGGTAGGCGGACACCTTGTCCGCCGTCATTTCGCTGCCCCAGAAGCGGTCGCGCGAACGGCGGATGTACCAGTTGCTCAATTCGTCGACGAACGCTTCGAGCTGCTTCGCCGGATTCAGGAAATCGACGGCATCCAGCCCTTTCACCACTTGACGCACGGTGCTGTTCAGCCGTGAGAGAAGCCAGCGGTCCAATTCGTTTGCGGAAGCCTGCTCAGGATGATTGTCCGGATTGTAACCGTCGATCGTTGCATACAGCGCATAAAAAGCGTGCGTATTGTTGATCGTATCGATGACTTTGGACTTCGCCTCCGCGACGATCTGCTTCGAGAACCGCTTGCTGTTCCATGGCGCGCTGTCGGACAGCAGCGCCCAGCGGAACGCGTCCGTGCCGAATTCCTCAATGATCTCCCACGGATCGATGACATTGCCCTTGCTTTTGGACATTTTTTGCCCGTTCTCGTCAAGGACGTGGCCTGTCGAGATGACGGCTTTATACGGCAGTTGGCCGTTATAAAGCGTCGATACGGCCAGCAGGCTGAAAAACCAGCCGCGCGTCTGGTCGATCCCCTCGCAAATCATATCGGCCGGATATTGCTCGCGGAACTGCTCCTCGTCGCCGAACGGGTGGCCGTATTGCGCAAACGGCATCGATCCGCTGTCGAACCATACGTCGATCACTTCAGGCGTTCGCGTCATCGTGCCGCCGCAGGAGCAGCGCAGCTTCACTTCATCTACGTAAGGCTTGTGCAGCTCCAGATTGTCGTCCAGCGGATACAGCGATTTGCCCTGCAAATCGCGCAGGCTCCCCGGCGCATACTCGCCGCCGCAATCTTGGCACGTCCAGACGTTAAGCGGAGTGCCCCAATAACGGTTGCGGCTGATGTTCCAATCGACAAGCTCCTCCAAAAATTTGCCGAAGCGCCCTTCGCGCAGATGCGCCGGATGCCATTCGATCCCGCTGTTGTTGCGGATCAGCTCGTCTTTGACCGCTGTCGTGCGGATAAACCAGCTTTCCATCGCATAATAGAGCAGCGGCGTTTTGCAGCGCCAGCAGAACGGATAGCTGTGCTCGTACCGCTCCTTGGAAAAAAGCAGGCCGCGCTCAGACAAGCGCTTCACGATGTCGACGTCGCAATCTTTGACAAAACGGCCGGCGAATTCGGTAATCGTATCCGAATAAGTTCCGTCCGGTTTGACGACGTTCACAAAATCGAGCCCGTGCTGGCGCGCCGTCCGGTAATCGTCTTCCCCATGCGCCGGAGCGATATGCACGATGCCGGTGCCGCTCGCATCGCTGACATAATCGGCGTCGACGACGATGTGCCCTTTGCTTACGCCGATATAGCCGAACGGCGGCTCATAGGCGGTGCCTACGAACTCCGCTCCTTTATGAACGGACACGATTTCATAGCTGCCGGTCATCACCTTGTCGGCGAGATTTTGGGCCACGATGTAAATCTCTCCGTTTTGCCTTACTTTCACGTAATCGACGTCTTTATGGACCGCCAGCGCCACGTTCGCAGGAAGTGTCCACGGCGTAGTCGTCCAGGCGAGGAAGCTTTCGCCGCCCTGCTTGCTTTTGAACATGACCGTCGCGCTCAAGTCCTTGACATCCTCATAGCCCTGCGCCACTTCGTGCGAACTGAGCGTCGTCTGGCAATCCGGGCAGTACGGGCTGACGCGGTGGCCCTTGTAGAGCAAGCCTTTGCCGTGGATCGTCGATAAAATGTGCCACACGCTCTCGATGTAATCGTTCGTCAGCGTCACGTAAGGGTGCTCCATATCCGTCCAATAAGCGATCCCTTCCGTCAGCTCGCGCCACTGCCGCTCGTATTCGAAAACGCTCGCCTTGCACTTGCTTACGAATTCGGCGACGCCGTATTTTTCGATCTCCTGCTTGCCCGAAATGCCCAACTGCTTTTCCACCCCCAGCTCGACCGGGAGCCCGTGCGTATCCCATCCGGCCTTGCGGACGACGCGGTAGCCGGACATCGTTTTGTAGCGGCCGATAAAATCTTTGATGACGCGGCCGAGCACGTGCCCGATATGCGGCTTGCCGTTGGCCGTCGGCGGACCTTCGTAAAATACGAAGTTCGGCCTTCCCTGACGGTGTTCCACCGATTGGCGGAACGTATCGTTTTGCTTCCACTGCTCAAGAACGCGCAGCTCGCGGGTTCTGGCTTTTTCTTTCACATCGACTTTTCTCATGCGAGTATCCCTCTCTTTTTTGGGTTCATCCCATCCAAATTAACAGCTCCGAAAAAGGTGCGAAAAAAACAAAAAAATCCCGCCCCGTAAGGGACGAGATTCAACTCGCGATACCACCCTTGTTCCGCACCGACCGGCATGAATCCGATCTGCGGCACCTCCATCAGCGTACCATCATACGCGTTCCTTGTAACGGCGGAATCCCGGGGCAGCTTACTTCCTTGCTTCAGCTTTCCTTCTCGGAGAGGATTTTCGGTTACATCTTGTACATTGGCTTTCAGCGCAAGGCCAACTCTCTGGGGAACAAGGAAATAACGTACTCGTTCTCGTCAACGAATTTGTTCGGAACATTCAATTATTTTATTTGTACACCTATTTCCCCAAAATGTCAAGCAGGCAAAAGCCCCCGCACAAGCGTCATGCTTTGATGCAAGCGACGCCATGCCCGTTCGCCACCGTTCGCAAAGCGGGCTCGGTCTCCCGGCATTCCCGGTTCGCCAGCGGGCAGCGGTTCGAGAAGCTGCAGCCCTGCGGCTTGTTCAGCAGGCTCGGCACCTCGCCGGAAATGAGCACCCGCTCGCGCCGTTCCTCCACGAACGGGTCGGGAATCGGCACAGCCGCCAGCAGCGCCTGCGTGCGGGGATGGAGCGGGCTCTCGTACAAGCGTGCGCCAATCGGCGATTTCGACGATTTTGCCCAAATACATGACCGCTACGCGATCGCTGATATGCCGCACGACGGACAGATCGTGGGCGGCATAGCCCACTGTTGCATGCGCGCAGGGGCGACCGGCGGGGGCGGATTGGCCGCTGTTGCGCGAGTGCGGGGGGCGCGACCGGCGGGGGCGGACTGCCCGCTGTTGCGCGAGTGCGGGGGGCGCGACCGGCGGGGGCGGACCGGCCGCTGTTGCGCGAGTGCGGGGGCGGACTGGCCACTGTTGCATGCGTGCAGGCGCGACCGGCGGGGGCGGACTGCCCGCTGTTGCGCGAGTGCGGGGGGCGCGACCGGCGGGGGCGGACCGGCCGCTGTTGCGCGAGTGCGGGGGCGGACTGGCCACTGTTGCATGCGTGCAGGCGCGACCGGCGGGGGCGGACTGCCCGCTGTTGCGCGAGTGCGGGGGCGCGACCGGCGGGTAACCTCGTTTGCCGTCCAGAGACCGGGGCTGCCGTTTGTGAAGCGGCTCGCTAGCCCGCAAAGCCTGCAAAAGTGCAGGCTTTTTAGGCAGAAACGGCTCGTTTGGAGCAAAAGCCTGCGATAGTGCAGGAATTCCCGCTCCAGATAGAGCTGAGCCCCGAATTCGGCGAAAAAAACTGCAGATTTGCAGGAATTTATCGCTGCAGGCGCGTCTTGGTGCAAAAGGATGCACTTTTGCAGGTTTTTTTCGCATTGCCGGCGTTGTCATGGCCACAACAGCTTTTCAGCGGCCGGCCGCTCGGCGGCACGGGCGCGAACAAAAAAAGGCTGACCCGCAAGCAGTCTGCTAACTGCTTGCGGGTCAGCCCCCGCCAAAACGCCGGCCGGTTTAGACCAGCGTTTTCAAGGCGTCGGCCGTGAACGGCACCAGCTCGTCGACTCGCCCTCCGCGGATTTTGTCCGCCCATGCGGGGTCGACCAGCAGCGCGCGGCCTACGGCTACAAGATCGAACTCTTCGCGCTCCAGGCGCTCGAGCACTCCGTCGATACTCGCGTTGCCTGCGCCCTTACCCTCTGCAAAAACTTTCAAAAACTCTCCGTCAAGCCCGACCGAACCTACGGTAATGGTCGGTTTGCCGGTCAATTGCTTGGTCCAGCCCGCCAGATTCAGACCGGACCCCTCGAACTCGGGCTCCCAGAAGCGGCGGGTCGAGCAATGGAACACATCGACGCCCGCATTCGTCAGCGGCTCCAGAAACTTGGCGAGCAGCTCCGGAGTTTCCGCAAGCTTTGCCGTGTAGTCGCCGGATTTCCATTGCGAGAAACGGAACACGATCGGGAAATCGGCTCCTGCGGCGCGGCGGCACGCTTCAATGATTGCAACGGCAAAGCGCGTGCGCGCGACCATGTCGCCGCCGTAGCGGTCCGTGCGCCGGTTCGTTTTCTCCCAAAAGAACTGGTCGATCAAATAGCCGTGCGCGCCATGGAGCTCGATGCCGTCAAAGCCGATTCTGCGGGCATCGGCGGCGGCCTGCGCGAAAGCGGCGATCACGTCGGCGATCTCCGTTTCGGTCATCGGCTCGGCGACTTTCGCGCCCTCGGCGTCGAGGCCCGAAGGGCCGGCCGGTGGCGCGTCCGGGTTCGGCAGGTCGCCGTTCTTGCGCTGCGTCCCGACATGCCAGAGCTGCGGAATAATGCGTCCGCCCGCTTCGTGCACAGCCGCCGCAACACGGGTCCAGCCGTTCAGGGCAGCTTCGCCGTGAAAATAAGGAATGCCCGGATGACTCGCCGCGGCCGGATGATCGATCACGGTGCCTTCGGTCACGATCAGGCCGACGCCGTTCTCCGCCCTGCGGCGGTAATAGTCGGCAACATCCTGCCCCGGCACCCCTCCGGGAGAAAAGGTTCTGGTCATCGGCGCCATGACGATCCGGTTTTGGAGCGTCAGGTTCCCGACCGTGAAAGGTTTGAACAATGCGGCAGCAGAATTGGAACTGGTCATCGTTACCTCCGATTCGTTAAAGCTTTTGGATTTTTTCCTTGAACAACTGTATGTTCGCTTCATTGCGTCTGTAATAGGTGTGCTGGCCGAAGCGCTTTGACTCGAGAAGCCCGGCTTGCTGCATTTTGACCAAATAGCCGGAAACGACCGATTGCGCCAGCCCGCTTTTTACGGAAATCGAGCCGACGCATACACCGCCCGCAAAGCCTGAATCTTCCGGCAAATGGATCTGGTTGTCAAAATTTCCGCGCGGATCTTTCAACCACTCCAAAATGAGGTACCGAGTTTCGTTAGACAAAGTTTTCAAAGCTAGTAAAGTGTCCATACGTTTATTATATCTATTTTAATAGAAATGTAAATATAAGCGGTTATTCGCACAGCGGCAGCGGCAGCAGCATCAATTGCCTTTTGCCTGCACCGGAAGCGGTATTTATCTCGCACTGAAGCGGCACAACCGGCGTCCGCACCGGTTTATCCGTAAAAAAGCCTGCGTTCCCTTGAAAAAGAGGCGCAAGCTCGTGTTATTTCAATTCATTTTTCAATTCGATTAATAGATCGTGAAGCGCTCTCAAACGTTCCCGCTGAAGATGGCCGTAGTTCTCCTCCAAGAACCTGGAAGCCGTCGAGTCCATCGGAAACAGCACTTCTTTTCCTTTCTCGGTAATCCTGACAATGACTTCCCGGCGATCCTCGACTCCCCTGGTTGCCGTAACCCAGCCCGGACGTTCCAATCGCTGGATCATGGAGGACATCGCACTCGGCGAACAATCGATCGTATGAATAAGGTCCGTTATCGTGACCTGTCTATCCTCTTGTTCCCTGGTAAACAATATTTTTAGCACATGAAGCTGGGGCACCGTAATATCGAAATCTTCGAATATCTTCCGCGATTGCTTGTTAAGCAGCTGATAAATATCCCGAATCTCTAAGTATACGCTTCTCAGCAATTCTGATGTCATCATCACCCTCTTCTCCTCACGTAAACGTTGTTGTATCCATCTTATAAACTCATCGCGCAAACGTCAATCACTTGGAAACGGGTTGAAGGCAAAAAAATAAGCACATCAGGCAGCGCGGCGGCTGCTCCGATTATGCTTAATTCTGCTGCACAGGCGCTTCTGTTCCCGGCCTATGTTCAGAGGCTTATTTTCTCGCCCGGACGAAGCACCTGGCCCTTCATGCCCTTCGCCTCCAGGCTCGCGCAGAACGCCTCGGCATCCTGCCGGATATCCGGGAACGAATCGTAGTGAATCGGCACGACCAATTTGGCGCCCAACCACTCCGCCGCCTGCAAAGCGTCGTCCGGCCCCATCGTGTACATTCCGCCGATCGGAACGAAGGCGACATCGATGGAGTGCCTTTCGCCGATCATTTTCATATCGGAGAACAAAGCGGTATCGCCCGTATGTAAAATCGTCTTGCCCCCGGCGCTGATGACGAATCCCGCAGGCATGCCGCCATAAATAATGCGCTGCTCGTCGTGAAGCACAATGCCGGAGCTGTGGAACGCCTGAATCATTTTGGCCTGCGCAAAGCCGAGGTCGACCGTGCCGCCGATATTCATTTGAATCGTGTCGAGCCCTTTCCAGGACATGTAATTGGCCAGCTCGAATGTCGCCACAACAGGCGCATCGTTGCTGCGGGCGATAGGCTCCGCATCCAAAATATGATCCGCGTGGGCGTGCGTCAGCAGTATGGCATCGGTTTTGATGTCCTCGGGCTTTGTCACGGCAAGCTCATTGCCGCGCAAAAACGGATCGATGACGAGCGATTTGCCTTCCGTCGCGATTTGAACGCATGAATGTCCATGGTAAATAATTTCCATTACAATTCCCTCCACTTGGTTTTTTTAAGTATATAATTGTTCCTGCATCTGCGTAGAAATATCAAAAATCTTTTTGAACAGTTCCGCTACAGTCGTATCGTCCAGCGGTCCGGTATTTTTTTGCAGCAAATAAGCGATAATTTCCTGCTCGCGAACGGGATCGAAAATAGGCAGGCCGTTGCTGACCTTGTACTCTCCGATTTGTTTGACGATCGAAGCTCTCCGGTTCAACAAACTGAGCAGTTCGTTATTAATTTCGTCCACTTTTGACCTTAGTTCGTTCAGCTCTTGCGCATTCATAGACATATCACCTGAATTCCTTCATTTTGGTTTGCTAAGTTAATTTTATTACTTTACCAACCTTTTGTCAGCATCTGCGCGCAAAACAAAAAAGAGCCGCCGGAAAGGCTAAGCTCCTCTTCGTTCAGGCAAGCGGTCAAAACGTGGAAAGGACCGTTTCCCGCACTTGCTTCAGCATCTCTTTGCGCGCGGCGTCGTCCACATAAGGAACGGCTCCGAACAATAAATGTCCGACAGACTCGATGCCGACAAATTCGAAAATGCCGGTATCCGAAGTTATTTTCAATCCCGCCGTCATGCCGATCTGATCGTAAACTTCCTTCGGTGTGCCGTGCGTGTTGATGATCAGGCCCTTTTTGCCTGTCAGCAGCTTGACGATCCCTTCGTCGCCGGAAGCATAAGCAAAGCCGTATGCAAACACCCGGTCTACGTACCCTTTGAGAATAGCGGGGAGCCCCGTCCACCAGATCGGATAAATAAAGGTTATGGCATCCGCCTCGGCGATATGCCGCTGCTCCGTCAAAATGTCCGCAGGAGTTTGCCCTTCTCTCATAGCGGCCGTATCCTCCGGTTTCAGCACAGGCTGAAAATCAAGCGCGTACAAATCGCGGACTACGACTTCATGGCCTTTTTCCTTCAAAGCGCCGACTGCGGTTTCCAAAATGGCATGGTTAAAGCTTTCAGGGTTAGAATGGGCATACACGATAAGATGTTTCATAAGTCTTGCCTCCTGTTATTTTAAAATAATATGATTACCAACTACATAGACATCTATGCAATTGGGTAAAAAAAATTAAAACCTGCGGTAGAGGCGCGCCAGCAAAAACTCGAGCTGCTCTTTTTCTGTCTGCGTGAAGCCGCCGTAAATAACGTCGTTCAGTTTATCGGATATGGCCCGAAATACGGGCTCCAGCCGGAAGCCTTTATCCGTAAGCCGAATCAGCGTTATTCTGCCGTCCTCTTCGCTCTTGACTCTTTCGACATAACCGAGCTTCTCCAGCTTGTCCACAAGCACCGTTACGGTAGGCTGCGTGCGATGGATTCGTTCGGCCAGCATTTTAATGGACAACTGCGCATTCTCGCGGTACAGAAACACCAAAATATCCCCGTGGGAAGGAACGATATCCTGCACCCCGTGAGCTTCCAGCTCCGACACAATCATCTTGTGAACTGCATCTTTAATCTTTCCAATCGTTGCGGCGGCGTTGTATGTTAGCATGCTTTGATTATACATAGATATCTATATAATTTCAAGCGAAATTTGATCCGCTGAAAAAAACGGCTTAGGAGTCCGGCAGGCGGAACTACTTTTGTGCATATCTTCAACGCACGCAGTTCGCCCGCCAGACTCCCTAGGCGCTCCCAAGCCGGCACTCCTGCAGCTGATGAATGCTCCGGACAAACCGGACAGACTCCGTATGCGCCCTCATGACGAGCGAATGCGTTTCTGCGCGGCTGCCGTAAAAAAATTTTACGCCCTGCAGCAGCTCGCCCGGCGTTACGCCCGTAGCTGCGAAGTAAATGTCCGAATCCCCGACAAGCTCCCTCATGCTCAAAGCTTGATCGGGATTGCGGATTCCCATCGAAACGCAGCGGTCCCGCTCCTTCTCGTCCGCCGGAAGCAGCCTGCCCTGCAGCTCGCCGCCCAGGCAGCGCAGCGCCGCCGCGGCAAGCACCCCCTCCGGGGCCCCGCCTGAGCCGACGTGCAGATCGATGCCCGCTTCAGGAAAAGCGACCGCCATCGCCCCCATCACATCGCCGTCGTGCAGCAAATGAATTTTGACTCCGAGCGAGCGCAGCGCCTCGATATGGCCGTTGTGCCTTTTCCGGTCCAAAATCGAAACGGTCAACTCGTCCGGCTGCTTGTGCAGCAGCTTTGCCGCCTGAAGGACCGTTGCTTTCAGCGGTTCATCCAGGCTCAGCTTCCCGGCTAATCCGGGGCCGACCGCCAGCTTTTCCATATACATGTCCGGCGCATGCAGCAAATTGCCTTTTTCGGCGATCGCTACGACCGATATGGCGTTGTTTCTCCCGCTCGCGACGATTTCCGTTCCTTCCAGCGGATCGACGGCCACGTCGAATCGGGGCCCTGTTCCGCGCCCTACCTGCTCGCCTATGTAAAGCATCGGGGCCTCGTCCATCTCCCCCTCGCCGATGACCACCTCGCCGTGAAAAGGGACGGAGCGGAACTCCGAGCGCATTGCGGAAGCAGCCGCATCGTCGGCGCTCATTTTGTTGCCCTTTCCTGTCCAGCGGGCTGAGGCCAGCGCCGCCAGCTCCGTTACCCGCATGATGTCCAGTGAAAAATCTCGTTCCATATGGCCCAGTCACCTCTCCGATTGTAAGGCAGGCAGGCTGCACGAGTCGGCACAGCCTGCCGGCTGATTGTTTTATACGGCCTCGACGGCTTGCCGCTCAGGCAGGACA
The DNA here is from genome assembly GCF_056120505.1 of Paenibacillus sp. sgz302164. NCBI lineage: Bacteria > Bacillati > Bacillota > Bacilli > Caryophanales > Paenibacillaceae > Paenibacillus > Paenibacillus sp. sgz302164. The sequence continues at coordinate 565,879 of NZ_JBVYOL010000001.1, forward strand.
GCTTGCTCCAGCACAGCTTGCGCAGCGGCAATCCGCGCCAGCGGAATGCGGTACGGCGAGCAGCTGACATAATCCAGGCCGATCCGGCTGCAGTAAAAGATCGATTGTTTGTCCCCGCCATGCTCGCCGCATACGCCGGTTTTCAGCGCCGACCGTACGGATCGGCCGGCGGTTACGGCCAGATCGATGAGCTGGCCGACCCCATCCGTATCCAGCACCTGGAACGGATTGTCGGGCAGCAGCTTGCGGTCCACGTAGTGGGACAAAAATTTGCCCTCCGCATCGTCCCGGCTGTAGCCGAACGTCATCTGCGTCAAATCGTTCGTGCCGAAGGAGAAGAAATCCGCATGGGCGGCGATTTGCCGGGCGGTCAGCGCCGCGCGCGGCACTTCGATCATCGTGCCGACTTTATAGCGGCATTCGCGCAGCTTGCCCTCACCAAGCACCTGCTCGGCGACCTGGTCGATCAGCTCGCGGATCATTTTCAGCTCGTTGACGTGGCCCACAAGCGGAACCATAATTTCCGGAAGCACCTCGACATTCCTGTCCATGCAGCGGGAAACCGCGCGGAAAACGGCTTCGATCTGCATGTCGTAAATTTCCGGGTGGACGATGCCGAGCCGGCACCCCCGCTGCCCGAGCATCGGATTCGCCTCATGCAGCGATTGAACTTTGCGGATCAGCTGCAGCACTTCCGCTTTTTCCTGCTCGGAACCGTTCTCCTCGTAAGTCAGCCTGTTCAGCCTTTTTTGCAGCTCCGTCATATTCGGCAAAAACTCGTGAAGCGGCGGGTCCAGCAGACGAATCGTCACCGGCAGGCCGTCCATCTCGTCGAACATGCCTTCAAAATCGGCCTGCTGCATCGGCAGCAGCTTGCGCAGAGCCTCTTGGCGCTCTTCGGCGCGGTCGGCGAGAATCATCTGCTGCACGACGGGAAGACGGTCCGGCGAGAAAAACATATGCTCGGTCCGGCACAGCCCGATCCCTTCCGCGCCCAGCTCTCTCGCTATTTTGGCGTCGTGGGGGTTGTCGGCGTTCGCCATCACTTTCAGCGTGCGAATTTCGTCGGCCCACTTCAGCACTTCCAGAAGCTCTTCGGTCATCGACGCTTCCTGCAGCGGCACCGCTCCGAGAATGACCCGGCCGCTCGCGCCGTCGAGGGTGATCCAGTCGCCCTCCCGGACGGAGAGGCCGCCGGCCTGCATCCGCTTCTCTTCCAGGTCGATGCGGATCTCCTCGCAGCCGCAGACGCACGGCTTGCCCATTCCTCTCGCCACGACCGCCGCGTGGCTCGTCATGCCGCCGCGGCTCGTCAGCACGCCTTCGGCGGCGATCACGCCGTGAATATCTTCGGGCGTCGTTTCGGTCCGTACCAAAATGACGGTCTTGCCCTCGCGGCCCCATTCCGCGGCCGTATCGGCATCGAACACCAGTTGGCCGACCGCAGCGCCCGGCGAAGCCGGCAAGCCTGTGGCCAATATGTGCTTGATCGCCTGTTCGTCGATGCCCCGATGCAGCAGCTTATCCAAATGCGCGACCTCGATCCGCTGCACGGCTTCCGCCTTCGTCAGCAAGCCCTCGCGGACGAGATCGGCCGCGACTTTTAAAGCGGCTTGCGCGTTCCGTTTGCCGCTGCGCGTCTGCAGCAGGTAGAGCTTGCTTTTTTCCACCGTAAATTCGATGTCCTGCATGTCTTTGTAGTGCTTCTCAAGCTGCTTCCCAATGTGGAACAACTGCTCATACAGCTCGGGCGCTTCTTCCTTCAATGCGGCAATGGAAAGCGGCGTTCTTACACCGGCGACGACATCCTCGCCCTGCGCGTTCATCAAGTATTCGCCGTAAAACTCATTGTCGCCCGTCGACGGATTGCGCGTGAACACGACACCGGTGCCGCAATTCGCGCCCATATTGCCGAAAACCATGCTCTGCACGTTGACCGCAGTTCCCTGCTCGTCGGGAATCCGGTTGATTTTGCGGTATACCTGGGCTCGCGGATTGTGCCACGATTTGAACACCGCCTCGACGGCGAGTCCGAGCTGGTTATGCACATTTTGCGGAAACGCCTGCCCGATTCTGGTCTGGATGCACTGCTTGTAGTCGGCAATCAGGCTTTGCCAGGCCGCCGCCGATACCTCATGATCCTGCTCAAAACCGTGCTTCTCCTTCATCTGATGCAAAAGCTGCTCGAAATGAACGCCCTCGATGCCAAGCACGACGCTGCCGAACATCTGGATCAGACGGCGGTAGCAATCGTAGGCAAAACGCTCGTTGTCCGTTAGCCGCGCCAAACCTTTGACCGTGTCGTCGTTCAAGCCCAAATTCAAAATCGTATCCATCATGCCCGGCATCGACGTCACAGAGCCCGAGCGCACGGACACGAGCAGCGGATTTTCGGGATCGCCGAATTTTTGTCCTTTTACACTTTCCAACTGCTTCATGGCGGCGGCAATTTCCCGGAAAAGCTCATCCGAAATGCGGTTGCCGATTTTGAAAAAAGTGAGGCATGCCTCCGTCGTGATCGTAAAACCCGGGGGCACCGGGAGCCCGGCGCGGGTCATTTCCGCCAGATTGGCGCCTTTGCCTCCGAGCAGAGCTTTCATTTGTGCGTTTCCCTCATGAAAAAGTAAAACCTGTTTGGCTGCCATCGTTTTGTTCCCCCTTCGATTTATCCATGCATGCGTCGCTGCGGCAAATTCCGTAAAATGTTTTGACCCCATTCGTAGGAAGGGTATACATCATATTGCCGCAAACTTTGCAAATCACAACTCCGAGATCCTGCTGCCGGGTTTCCGCTACCTTTTGACCGTTGACACCAGACATTCCGCATCGCTCCCTTTCGATTGATTTTCGGCACGGGCCATATAAGATACAAAATCGATGACACGGCAGGCGTAAGCCCATTCGTTGTCGTACCAGGCGAGCAGCTTGACCTGATCGTCCCGTACCATGAGGCTGAGTCCGTCAATGACGGCCGACTTGTCGTTGCCGATATAATCCGCCGACACCAACGGAAGCTCGTTGTAAGCTACGTAAGTTCCGATTTCGCCTTCAACCGCTTGTTGAAACGCTCTTTTGACTTCCGCGGATTGCACCGTTCGATGCAGTTGAACCTGCAAATCCAGCAGCGACACATCCTGTGTCGGCACGCGTACGGAGATGCCCTGAATGTGCGGCGCGAGATGCGGCAGCACATCCGTGAGCGCTTTGCCCACGCCCGTCGAGGTAGGGATAATCGAATTCGTGCACGCTCTGGCACGGCGCAAATCGTTGTGCGGGTTATCCAGCAGCTGCTGGTCGTTCGTGTACGCGTGCACCGTCGTCATCCAGCCCTGCTTGACGCCGAAGGCATCGTCGAGAATGCGCAAAACCGGCGCGATGCAGTTCGTCGTGCAGGATGCCGTAGAAAGAACGCGGTGCTTCTTCGGATCGTACCGATCTTCATTCACCCCCATGACTACCGTCAAATCCATGCTCCCGCCCGGCGCCGTAACCAATACTTTGCGGGCTCCGGCATACAAATGACGCTCCGCTTGCTGGCGCTGATTGAACTTTCCGGTGGAGTCGATCACGAGGTGGACCCCATACTCCTCCCAGGGCAGCAGATCCGGCGTTCTCTCCGAGACAACCGCCACCCGCCGGCCGTTAATAAGCAGATCCCCTCCGTCGGCTTCGATATGCGCATCCCAGTAACCATGTATGGAATCGTACTTCAAAAGATGAGCCAGCACATGCAGAGGGCTGGTTGAATTAATCACGGCTATTTTGCAGTCGGGATTCGTCTGCGAGAAAGCTTTGCGTATGCACAATCTTCCAATCCTGCCTGTACCGCTAATGCCAACGCGCATTTTCGTGCCTCCTAATTGATTATTTAGTATGTATTTAATATATATTTATTTTATTTATGATGCAATATATTTTCGAAAAAATCGTCATTAATACAGGGGTTGTTTGAAATTTTTGTGAAATTTCGTTTATATAGTGTGTATTATATAAAATATAACCTGAAAAAGACGCACAAAATAACTGTGCCTCTTGAGATGGGGGCTGCGCTCCCGCCCGCAGAATCGCAGGCGAATCGCGTGGCAGGCGGACATGCGCAAATATACCTGCTGAAACTCTTGCGACGCCATGGACGTCACACTACAAAATGAAAATAACGAGGGCTAACTGCAAATCCGGGGTGTTAGGCTCAGCGCGGCAGGGTTGTGGGGCGGGAAAGTACCGTACGATAGCAGCCAGTTTGCTGGAAAAACGGGAAGTCGCCGAAGGGCGTGGGGCGGGATATGCCGCGCAATAGCTGCCAATTACTGCAAATCCGGGAAGTCACCGAAGGGCGTGGGGCGGGATATGCCACGCAATAGCAGCCAATTGCTGCGAATCCAGGGGGGGGGTTTGGCTCAAGCCCCGAAGATACTCCCACACTATAGCAAGCTGCTCCTCCCAAACAGGCGGTTTCCGTTGAAAAAGCTGCGCTTTCCAGTGTGCCCGAGCAAGAATCACGACATTCTATTTAGGCGGCTGGAAGGGATTGCATGTGGTTGAACACCCTCATGCGACACCACACCGTGCGCTGGGAGCTGCGTTCGCAAACATGTTTCGTTTAGCCGCCAAAAAGATGGCATGGCCATCGTTGAAACGGCTTGGCAACCCGAAAAGCCTGCGAAAGTGCAGGCTTTTTCCACGGCAGCGGCCCGTTTTTGGGAAAAACCTGCAAATGTGCAGGAATTTCCGGTTAAAACGGGCCTGAGCCAGCATATGAGCTGAAAAGCCTGCACATTTGCAGGAATTTTTCGCCACAAGCGTATCTACGAGCAAAAAACTGCATTTTTGCAGGTTTTCTTCGCCTGCCAAGTAAATGTGCGCCTCTAGCGAGCGAGTTTTGTGGATACGTGGCACTTTTGGCGGTTTGCGGAAGCAATGTGCTTTCAGCCACTTGCGGTAGCATAGCGCTTGCGGGGGACGTGGCGCGTATCACCAATCGCCTCACGCAGCCCGCGGTACATGGGCAGTGGCGCATTACTTTACGCAGCCCACTGCGCACGGGGCGGTGGCGCTTTTCACCACGCGGCCCACTGCGCACGGGGCGGCGGCGAGGGCGGTCCTGCCCCGATTCCGGCGGCAGCCTTTTCGATGGCTGCCACCATTCGCGATGACGCCGGCCACGTCATAGCGGCCGTTCCCCTGGCAGCCCCGTCCCCGAGCATGCGCGAGCGGCATTCCAACGCAGCATGCCGGCCCCGCTCCTCCGCGTCAGCCCTTCACCGCCCCGGCTGTCATGCCCGCCACAATCCGCTTGTTGAAGAACAGAAACAAGATGAGCGGTGGCAGCGAAATCAGCACAATATCGGCAAACAGCAAATGCCAGTCGGTGTTGTACATGCTCGTAAAATTGTAAAGCGTCAGCTGCACTGTCGCATTTTCCGACCCGGGGAAAAAATACAGCGGATTGACAAAGTCGTTGAAAACGCCGATGGAAGTAAGGACGACGATCGTCGAGGTGACCGGCTTCAACAGCGGGAAAATAATGTTGAAAAACAACCGGGTCCCCCCGCACCCGTCCATAAAAGCGCTCTCGTCGATTTCCCGCGGAAGCGTCGCTGTAAAAGCCTTGTACAGGACCGCGGCAAACGGGAAGTGCAGCGCCACTTCGACCAGCGTAATGCCGGCCAGCGTTTTGAACATGCCGATCGTGTTCAGCACCCAGATCGTCGGCACGATCGCCGGCGGGATCATCAGGCCCGCAAGAATTACGAAATTGATCGCCGGCGAAGCTTTGCTCCCCTCTCGGCGCTGCAAAACGAACCCGGCCATGGCGCTGACGACAACCAACACGAGGATGGACAAAACGGTAAGGAGCGTGCTGTTGTAAAACGCCCGGAGCAGCATGTTGTCCGAAGCCGTCAGCACCTCCTTGTAATTGGCCAGGAAATGAAACGATGTCGGCCAGACCATGGACATTTCCGCAGCTTCGGCCCTGGTTTTCAACGATGTGATAATGACGAAGTAGAACGGTATCCAAAAAATCAGTGTCGTCAGCAATAGCGCCGTGAGCCCGATCGCAATCCGTCTCATGCTTGTGGTCATAAGTCCACCTCGCTTTTGGTCAATAACCTGTACAGCGGAAACGCAAGCGCCGATACGCCGATGAACAGGATGACATTGCCCGCCGTGGCAAGGCCGTAAAAGCCGGCCTGATACTGCTTGTAAATGATCGAAGCGATCAGGTCCGTCGTGAAGCCCGGCCCTCCCTTCGTCATCGCCCAGACCAAATCGAAGGAGCGCAGGCCGCCGATAAACGCCAGGATGATGACCGAATTCATCGCCGGCCGGCTTAACGGCAGGGTGATGTGCCAAAAGGCGGACTTGGCGCTGCCGCCATCCATAGTACTCCTGGGGGATCGCCATAATGCCTGCGATATAAATTACGGTCGCGATGCCGACGCCTTTCCAGACATCGACGGCTGCCACCGACAAAAGGGCAAGCCTGGTGTCCCCGAGCCAATCCGGACCGGTAATGCCGAATCCGGCGAGAGCCGTGTTGATCACCCCCTGCGAAGGATGCATCATCGTGGAAAAAGCGATCCCGACCGCAATCGTACTGAGCAAAGTCGGAAAAAAAACGACCGACCGCAGGTAGCTTTTAAACAATATCCGCGATGTTAGAAAAGCGCCGAGCAGCAAGCCGAGCAGCACTTTCAGCCCGCAGGTCGCTACCGCGTAAACGAGTGTGTTTCTAAAACCGATGCTGAGCGACGTCTCCGAAAAAAAGGAGACATAATTATCGAGTCCGATAAATTCCCAATCCGTCAGCGTCCATCTTGTCATGCTGAAAAAGAACGACAAGACCGTAGGCAGCAAATACAGCACGAAGTAAATAATGCCGGCCGGCAATAAAAAAGCGAACGAGTACATCTTCGCGTATGATCTCGTCATCGGATTCTCCCCTTCTTCTTTACCACCCCGGAAGCTTCAACTGCTGCGCCTGCTTCTGCACGTCTTTATCGTAATCCTCCGCGCCTTTCTTCGCCGTGCTGATGCCGCTGCCTACCGAGACGGTTATATTTTCCAGGCTGGGCCCTTTGACCGGAGACAGGAACTCCAGCGCCGGAGCCGTTTTCCCCGAATCGAACAGCGGCTGCAAGTCCTTGATCGCCTGGAACGAGTCTTTGGGCAGTTCCACGCCTTTGATCACATAGGGGCCGGTAGCTTTCGCCGCCGCCGAATATACGGCCTGGCCTTCCGCGGATGCGAACCAGGCTATCCATTTTTTCGCCGCATCCAGCTTTTTGCTTTCCTTGTTGATATAAAGTGCTCCGGGCATCCATACCGTCAAACCGTTGATGTCGGCGCTGTCGCTCGGAATCGGAAATATGCCGATGTCGTTAACTTTATCGGGATACGATTTGCTGATGGCCTCGACGCCGTAAGAAAGCATCGGATAATGCGCACCTGTGCCTTCGGCCAGCATTTTCAGGCCGGTATCGTACGTAGTGGCGAGAAAATCTTTATTCATGTAGCCTTTTTTGTAGACGTCCTCGATTTTTTCAAAGCCCCGGAGAGCCGCGGGCGTCGTGGCGTATTTGACCTTGTTGCCCGTATAGTCCGCCGCAAAGTTTGGAACCGCCGTCTGGACGTTGTAAAAATCGCCCAGCACGAACAACTGCGAAGTCCACGTATCTTTGAAGGTGGAAATGACCGCCGTTTTGCCTGCCGCTTTAATTTTTTCGTTGTTGGCCATGAATTGCTCCCACGTTTTGGGGACTGACAAGCCGAGATCGGCGTACACTTTTTTGTTGTAAAGCATGGCGCCGACCGCGGACGACCCGACGGGAACCCCGAAAACTTTGCCGTTCGCGCTCACCGTCGATTTAAAAGAATCCATGACGTTCACCATGTAGGGCTCATTCGTCAAATCCACGAAATTTTTCTCCGGGTTAATCGCTTGCAGCAGCGAGCCCGAATTGTACGAAAGCAGGTCGGACATGTCGCCGGTCGCAAGGCGCGTCTTGACGAGGTTGTCGCCTTCGGTGCCGCCCGGTTTAATATCCCAGTCGATAGCGATGTTCAGCTTCTTCTCGGCTTCGGCCGCTACGGCTTTGAGCGTTTCAAGCGTCGTGCCCGTGTTGCTGACCATCATTTTGATGGTCGTCTTGCCTGCGGGCGGCGTTTCTTTCGAGCCGCTCCCGGTGGTTGGGGCTGCGCCCGGCGCAGCGGAACCGCCGCTTGATGCAGGCGCAGGCGCCGCACCGCCGCCGCCGCATCCCGCCAGCATGGCCAGCAACAGCAGCGCGCAAGCAGCGAGTTGACTCGTCTTGCTTCTTTTTGGACTCATTCCCATAACATCCTCCCCTTTGTTCTCGCGTGGACACCGCATGCCTGTACTTTTACCCGTTTTTCCGGGCAGCTCATGTATGCGTTTCCATAACTCTAAGTCTAATTCACGCGTCTATGCAGCACTACCTGTGTCCTTGTCTTTTTTAGGGGGGCGTATTTTCTTTTTGTACTTCGACGAGCAACTTTAGTGGCTGGGATCAGATCGTTGGGCTTTAAGACGTTAAAACGGCATTTGTGTTCATGCGGACGCCAAACGGCCAGGCAAACATAGAGCTAATCAAGTATTATAAGCCCGACAAGAATCCGTACCGATTTAGGTTATGGACTTATCGGTTCAGAATGGGTATACTAGGACCAGGAGGTGACATCCGTATGGCCCGCCCGCGGAACTTCGATGAAGACGATGTGTTTTCTTCATTATGGACCGATGCGTCCATAACTAAAATGCACGGACAAGCTTCTTGCTTTTTTTGTTTATTATGGACCATTAGGTCCAAAATAAAAACATACACGGGAAAGAGGAATGGAACATGAATGCTCGATACGAACCTCTATTTGCATCGTTTCGTCTGCCTTCGGGCGTAAGGTTAAACAATCGGGTGATGATGGCGCCGATGGGCATTGGGGCATCCAGTCCAAACGGAGAAGTAACGGATGCGGAACTGGCTTATTATCGGGCTCGCGCTCAAGGAGCTGGCACTATCATTACAGCTAGCGCGCTCGTGTCGCAAAACGGAAAGTTCATCCAACATGGATTCGGCATCGATCACGACGAGCTGCTGCCCGGATTGAAAAAGCTGGCGGCTGTCATTCAGGAAAACGGGGCCAAAGCGATTGTGCAACTTTATCATGGCGGTCGGCTGAGCAATCCGGCGATGGTTCCAAGCGGTCATGCGCTGAGCCCCAGTACGATCGCGGCAGAGCGTGAAGGAGCGGCCGTCCCCAAGGCGATGACGGAAGCGGAAATCGAAACGGCGATCGAAGAGTTCGCGCAGGCGACCCGCAGGGCAATCGAAGCCGGCTTTGACGGGGTTGAAATTCACGGTGCCAACGGGTTGCTGATCCAGCAGTTCTTTTCCCCGCATGCGAACCGAAGGGAAGACAAGTGGGGCGGAACGTTGGAAAAGCGGATGGCCTTCCCGCTCGCAGTCGTGAAACGCGTCCAAAAAACCGTTGCGGCGCATGCAGCGTCGCCATTTGCAGTCGGGTACCGCATTTCGCCGGAGGAAAAAGAAACGCCGGGAATCACCATGGCCGATACGCTTCATTTTATCGACGTGCTGGCGGAACAAAACCTGGATTATATCCATCTTTCCGTGGAACACTTCTGGCAGAGTCCGAGAACGGACGACAAGATCGCAAAGTCGCGAATCGTGATGGTGCAGGAACTCGTCGGCGACCGCGTTCCCGTTATCGGTGTCGGAGGACTGTGGACCCCCGATGATGTCGTGGAAGCTCTGAGCACGGGCGTTCCATTGATCTCGCTTGGCCATGCCATGATTATTAATCCGGAATGGGTAGCCCTGGTCCAAAACGGACGGGAGGCGGAAATCAAAACGACGCTTTCGCGTTCCGCGCAGGAGAAACTTGCGATTCCCGACGGAATATGGGGCAGGATCATGAGTACACCCGGCTGGTTCCAAGTGGTGGATGAAGGGGATACGGAAGGTTAAGGCATTGGCGAATCGATGCGAAGGAGAGGCTATCCGGAATGATGCCGGAGAAGCCTCTTCAAGGCATTTTTGAAGGCAGCGCTCCGCCGTAGAGCAGTATTATTGGAACAACTACATGTTCTGTACTTACTGGTCCGTCATGTATATAATATGTTCGGGAGGGGGTCCACATATGGTACGGCCGCGCAATTTCGATGAAAACGAAGTTTTAAAAAAAGCAATGGCACTATTTTGGGCCAAAGGATATGAAGCATCGTCTCTAAGCGATTTGTTACAAGCGACGGGGCTCAGTAAAAGCAGTTTATACGAAACGTTCGGCAGCAAGCACGATCTATTTATTCGAGCATTCCAGATCTACCGGACCAAACGTATGAAGGGGTTAATGGATCATTTGAGCGACGCGAACGTTTACCGGGGGATTGAATCTGCATTACATGCGCTCTTTGACGGTACCGGCAGTCCATTGGGCTGCATGACATCCAATGGAGCGATCGAATTGGCTCCGCATGACAAGATGATCCAGAAGCTGGTCGAAAGCGACTTTGATGATGTCGAGCTTGCTTTTTTCCATGCGATCGAAAGAGGAAAAAGCAATGGCTCTCTCCAAACCGAAACAGAGTCCCTGGAACTTGCACGTTTTCTCACCGTCTCCTTTCATGGAATCAACGTCATGGTGCGGGCGAAATCCAAGCGGGAAAGAATCGAGGGTGCCGTCTCCATTATTTTGGATCGGTTGAAATGACTAGAGCGTTCAGCTCGCTTTCTTCACCCCTGTTATGGACCGCTTGGTCTTTGTTGGACGAAAAGGGGACAGATCCGGCGATCCATCTACGTCTGCGCGTTGATTCTACGACGGAAGATATCGCTTCTGTGGTCATGGAGGCACGGTTTTGATTACCGCACCAGTAAAGTCGGCACCAGAGAAATCGTAAATGAAAGCTTCGCCTACAATTTAATCAACACTTCCGTGCCGTCCTGAGCCTGGACATCGACCAGAACCGTCCCTTTGCAACGTTGCAACTCCTTGATGAGCTGCCTGATCGCTTGCTTCGTGTTTCGGTTTTCGAGAAGCGACAGCACCAGTTCAATCCCGAACCGGATGCTGTCCGAATCGAAATCATGCTTCCGGCTCGAGTACCCACCCGCATGTCCGCCGTGCTTGTTCAGCCAATCCTTCATTTTGCGCTGGACTAAATTGGAAGTCAGGATACCACTCCCCATGCGCAATACGGCATAAGGAACCGGAATCGTAAAAGCGTGCTCCTTGCTCTTAACCTTCACAATCATCATGACCCATCACTCAATCACTACGGTGACGGTTTCCTTTTCACCGGATCGGATGTCAACGATTTGCCCGTCAAGCTCGTTCTCGATTGCATCGATCAGCAGGTCGATATCGATATCCTTCACATATTTCGCAGCCTGCGGAATATTGGACGCGATGCTGTGCCCCGCTCCGAGAACAGCCTTCACCAGTTTAATCGGCAAATTGATGTTGACATTATCGTTTTCTTGGGATGTTACCCGTATTTTCAACGTTTTGTCTAAATAACCGCCGGATGCCGATGACAGTTTCTTCGAATAGTCGGGTTTCCCCAGCACCTGCACGGCTTGCGATGTATGAGCCGTTTGCTTCTCCTTTAACGCAGCAATCAACTCCGAAGCCTTGTCTGAATCAATTTTGCCTTCCTGCATCATGGACAGCACTTTGCTGATTTCTTCTTTCATCGTTTCTTCCTCCTTATTCATCCTTCAACATTTTGACCGCTTCATCCGCGGTGATTTCGCCATTCTCCAGCATGGAAATGACCTTCTTCTCATCGACTTCCGGCTTCTTCCGCGTATCGTATCCGAGGGCCGTAATGATATCATTGAGCTTGCCGCGCACCGTCGGGTAAGATATGCCGAGCTCTTTCTCCACTTCCTTTATGTTGCCCCTGTTCACTAGAAAGGTGATCACAAAATGGAGCTGTTCGGGCGAGAGTAGAGCCAGCTTTGATAACTCAAACGTGTTCTCAATCGTCGTCCGGCAATGTCCGCATTCCAGCTTGACGGCGTGCAGCGGATGGTCGCATACAGGACACTGTGTGATGATGGGATATTTCATACTCTACTCCTTTCTTTTTTTAAATTATAAATCAAAATATTCAATTTGTAAATTCGTAAAATTAATTATTTTAATTTGATAATTAAATTAATTAATTTTATAAAAACTTATATGTGGAAAGTTGATGATCGAATTGAACAAGGATGCTCCGAGAAAAATTCATATTATAGGTTCCGTTGGGAGCGGTAAAACAACTTTAGCTAGAACCCTATCTTTGAAATTGAAAATTCCACATTACGAATTGGATAATGTTGTATGGAAGCGAAGCAAACCAAGCGACATTAAAAGAACTGTTGAAGAACGGGATCACATATTGAGTACATGTATTCAGTCCGATGCTTGGATTATTGAGGGTGCTCATTACAACGAATGGGTGTTCCCGAGCTTTAATAACGCTGACTTAATCATTTTTTTAGATACCGGCTATTCCAAACGAAATTATCGAATAGTCAGAAGATTTATATTGCAGTTACTCAGAATTGAAAAATCAAACTATAGACCATCCTTTAAAATATTTAGAAACATGTTTATCTGGAATGATAATTTCGAAAGACAAATTAAACCGAAATTATTAGAAAAATTGAAACTGTATGATTCCAAGTCAATTACACTAAAGGATAATATTGAAATTACTAACCACTTCAACTAGCAAAAACGCTTGTAAAGCTTTATCTGAAAAGAAGATTAAGATATGCAAAAAAACCACGCAGCAGCGTGGATTTCAAAGTAATTATGTTTAATACCTTCGATTTTTACTATAACCTTCTAGATAATGATTCATTGTTGCAATAACATCTTGCTTAAAGTCACGTTTGAGTCCATGCAGTCCGTTCTTTTCGATAATGTCAATAACCTCCGCAGGCAAGGTGGCAGATAGTTTGCATCCGGTAATAATCGATGCCTCCATTTGAAGAATTTCCATTACATCCTCTTGAGTTAATGCATTATTTCCACAAATTATGAACACCAAATCCGTCATTAACTTATATAAATTCAGTTTCTGGAATAACATTGTTTCCGCGTCTACATTTTTTTCGAATACAGCCGTACGCATGGATTCCAGTTTTATATACAGGGGATTATCGTCAACCAGTTCTGTAAGCTCATTCATGACAAGATTTTGGAAATCATTGAAATTCCTGATTGGCGTTTCTTTCGCCATTTCGGTCAGACATGCAACTCTTTTCTCATACTCCCGACAAAGCAGGCTAAAGAACAAAGCCTCTTTAGTTTTAAAGTACACAAACAGAATGCCATTAGACATGCCCATCTGCTTGGCAATATCGGACATTTTAATTTTTTCGTATTCGGATGAAAGAAACATTTCAGACGCTTTATCAAGAATAGCCTGAGCTTTTAAAGCCTTTGCTTCAGGAGTCATTGCACGTTTTGCCATAACCTCATCACTCCATTTCGATTAATTTTATTCCATTATCGATTTGGAGTCAAAATTGAACTCTAGAGCCACGATGTTTATCGTGAGTGCATCATCTCCACTTTTATTAACCGAACATTCTGATAATTCTGTCGTAAGCGCGGTCTCCAAAAACATTTTTTATGAACACCATAGGCTTTGCCATAAAACCGACAAGATATCGTGTTTTCGGTCTTTTAACTGTTACAGCTCTTCCAATGGTGCGTGCAATTAGTTCAGGCTTCGACAATTGATTGCCCGTATAATTTTTGATCATGCCATCGGCTGCTTTACTGGCGGCCTGGGCATACGGCCCCTTGGCAGATACTTTTTTTAGATTCTCAGCGGCAATAATACCCCAGTCGGTTTTGATTCCGCCTGGTTCCACCACGATGACATCAATGCCAAACGGTGCCAACTCCAAGCGAAGGCAATCTGAAAGACCTTCCACCGCAAACTTTGTCGCATGATACCAGCCACCGAAATTCGTCCAAATTTTACCTCCCATTGAAGAAACATTAACAACTTTACCGAATTTATTTTTTCTCATACTCGGCACCACAAGCTGGATCATTCTCGCAAGTCCGAATACATTCACTTCTACTTGACGCCGGGCTTCTTCCATTGGAACGTCTTCTATTGCTCCATACGAACCATATCCTGCATTATTGATCAGGACGTCAATTCTGCCTTCTTTTTTTAGAATATCATTAACGCATTGAATCATGGATGCGTCATTGGTTACATCCAAAGAAATTGGATGAATCCCTTTTGCCGCGAGATCTTGCATTTTATCTATGCGCCGGGCGGCTGCATAAACAGTAAAACCCTTATTCTTCAGCTCGATGGCTGCTTCTTTACCTATGCCGGAAGATGCACCTGTAATCAAAACAACTTTTTGACTCATAAACAAAACCTCCATACGAATAATTGATTTTGAGTCAATTATAAGTGACTCTAAGTCAATTGTCAACTAGTCATGCATAATGAAGTAAGAAAAGGCCAACCTTATAACTTCAACTAACGGGACTAGGTAGTTGAATATGCAAAAGAGACGCGGCTGTCGGCATAAATCGACAGCCGCGTTGTACTAAAGGGCAAGTTTTCCGCGACACTCGGTTAGGGCTACGGGAAACAGGGAACCCTAATTTGAGGGACAGCCGCTTTTTCCGGGCGCTACCTCTCCTTGTGAGGTTGCAGAACTGAACATATTGGGCAGGAGGCATCGTGGTAGGGAAAAACCTGCACAATTGCAGGAATTGTTCGTGGCCAGCGATCAAGAACGCAAATTCATGTATTTTTGCAGGTTTTCTTCGTGCAGCCAGGCAGATTGTGGTTATCGCCTCTGACGCAGGGCGCTTACGGGTTATTTATGAAAAAGGGGCTTGTTTGCGTTTTCCGTAAGCTGCGGGAGTTTCGCCGACTATTTTTTTAAACAGCTGGCTAAAATGTTTCGTGTCTTCGTAGCCGACAAGGCTGCTGACATCGGCGAGCCGGTCAACCCCTTCCGTTAGCAGCGTCTGCGCTTTGCCGATGCGGTAGCGGATCAAATATTCGGAGAACGTGCAGCCCGTCTGGGATTTGAACAGTCTGGACAAATAGCTCAGGCTGACATGGTGCTCGGCGGCGAACTGCTGCAAGCAAATATCGCGCTGATAATTGTTGTGAATCCAATTCATCAAGACGGGAGCGAGACTTTTCGGCTTTAATTCCTTCGGCTCGTGCTTGCAAAACAAGCTGACGATTCGGTCTTCCAGCCAGTCCGACAATTCGCGGTGAGTCGTTATTTGCTCAAAAATTTTCATATCCTCCTGCCAATGACCGGACTTTATATCGGCTCCCGCCGCGGATTGCAGATTGTAGGTCAAAGAGTACAGCATGTCGCCTACGAACAGCAGCAGCTGTTTCATGGTGATGTCCTTCTGCTGCAGCTCGCCTACGATTTTATAAACGTTTTGTTTGGCTTTCACGATACCGCCTTGCAGCAGGCAGCTTTGCAGTACTCTAACCTTGTCCCACACTCCGCCCAAATCGGCTTCCGCGGCTTGCGTCCCGGGGGAAATAAACGAAGAAACGCCAAGCTTCATATGCTCTTCCAACTGTTTGTTTACAAAAGCGAAGCATTTGTGAAGGGGCTCCTTTTCACTTTTGAACACGTAGCTGAGATGGACGCGGTTGCCGGTCTGCTGCAGCTCATGATGCAGCGAGACGAGGCTCGCAATGATACTCCCTGCATGGGAACCGGCGTGAGCCGGGATCAGGACGGCTTTGCGCTGCGAGTCGATATCGATGCAGTGGATGCTTTGCTCCTGAAAGGTACCGTCCAGGAACGGCCGTTTGATGTCGCCGCTGCTGACGCTTGTCTCCTTCCAGCCTCTTGCCGACGCCCGGTTCTCCAGCAAAAGCAGCGCCAGGCACCAGGGCCGGCGGTCCAAAGCGGCGGAAAGCTCGTTTTCCGGAAAAGAGGAAGCGAGCAACATCTGCACGACGGACCAGTTGATGCGTTCCGCCTTTTGCCTCTCATCGCTTTCGATGGCTTGAATCGCCCTGTCGATCGTTTTGTATAAAACATCTTTTTTGACGGGCTTCAGCAAATAATCGGCCGCCCCGAGCTGCATCCCCTTCTGCGCGCACGCAAACTGATCGTGTACGCTCAAAATAATGCCTTTGACCGGACGCTCCGCAAGGTTCAGGCGGGCGATCAATTCCAGGCCGTCCATACCGGGCATATTGATGTCCGTCAGCACCAAATGCGGGCTTGTATGACTCGCGGCCGCCAAAGCGTCTTCGCCATTCTCAAAAGCGAATATGCGATGCTGCGGTTCATACGCTTTGAACAGCTCGACCAGTTCCGCCAACGCCCATCTTTCATCCTCAACCAGGTAAATGTTCATCTGCCGCCATTCCCTTCCCCTTTTTCGCGTCCGTCACGTCCGCCCGTGTACGATGAACGGAAATTCCAATTTCAAAGTTGTTCCCGCACCCGGACGGCTGCAAAGCCCTATCCGATAGTTCCCGCCATAAAACAGCTGCATGCGCTGGCGGATGTTGAGCAGCCCGATCCCTTCCGTTTCATTGTAAAGCTCCTTGATCCGGTTGGACTCGCCGAGCAGGCTTTGCAGTTCCAGCAGCTTCCTGCCCTCGATGCCCTTGCCGTTATCGCTGACCTCGATGATCAGGAGACCTTCCCTTTGGCAGGCGCGCAGTTCGATGCGGCCGCCCGACTTCATTTTGCCGAGCCCGTGAATGACCGCGTTTTCAATCAAGGGCTGAACGGTCAGCTTCAACACGGAAGCTTGCAGCAGTTCGTCCGGAATGCCGATGTGCAGCTCGAACCTGCCGCCGAAGCGGTGCTGCTGGATGTTCATAAAATTTTTAATATGCTCCAATTCCTCCCGTAGCGGCACCGGATGCTGCAAGTTTCTCATGCTGTATTGAAACAGCTCGGCCAGCGATTCGGACATTTCGGCGACCTCCTCGATTCCCCTGATCCGGCTGATCGATTTCATAATGTTGAGCGTATTGTACAAAAAATGCGGATTGATTTGCGCCTGCAAAGCCGACAGCTGGGCGTTCTTCTCCGCCAGTTTCGATTCGTAGACTTCGCTGATCAAGCGGGATATGCTGTCCAGCATGTTGTTGTAAATGCGGCTCAAGCGGCCGATTTCGTTATTTCCGGCGAACTCCATGCGCTGACTGAAATCGCCCAGTTCCACCCGGTTCATCTTCTTCATCATATGACGCAGAGGGAGGGTGATATGATGGGACAGCATGTAGGAGACGACGGCGATGAGCAGTGTCGCCAGAAGGCCGACGACAAACACGATATATTGCGACCGCTTTTGTTTGGACAGCAAATAATCGTTCGGAATGAGAATAATCGTATTCCAATTCGTATAGTCCGATTTTTCGAACGTGTACACGTACGGCCGCCCGTTCCAATCGACGTCCCCGGAGCGGCCGTTCCGCCTAAAAATCGATGGGTCCAGCCGAATGTCGGGCGAGCCGGTCAATTCGTTCCGGTTGTCGTAGACGACATGGCCGTCATCCGTAATAATTAATACGCGCATATGGTTTTCGATATCGTTGCTATCCGGTTGGACCAGCATATTTTTGAACACTTCGGCGTTGATATTGATTTTCATGAACCCGATAATTTCCCGGTTCGGAATTCGGTTGATGTTGCGCACAAAGGAGATGACGTTATCCCCTTCGTCCGCGACCGAAACTTCTTTTGCGGTAGGCAGCAAAAAGAACTTGTTTTTATACGTGTAGTCGTTCATTTCGTACCACGATTCGTTTTGCAAATACAAGGATTCGCCGCCGAGGCTGCTGTTCGCTTTCAGGCTTTTCCCCTTGGACACGTAGTAGACGCTGTTGTCGGTCGTGAAGATGAAAATGCTCTGCATATAAGGCCGCGCGCTCAAGTACGTGCTGAGCTGGTTGTTGATCGCCAATTCGATTCTGTTCTGCTCGACCGAATTCGCGGTTTCGTAATGGTCCAGCAAGTTCCGTTGAACGATCGGATCTCCGAATATCGATGCCGAGAGCTTCTCAATGTCTTGAATGTACAGCTCGACCGTGCGGCTGAACTGCCTCGTTATCGTATTCGAAAGCGAAAGCGTCTGCGTTTTGATATCGCTTACATTTTTATAATAAAAAATAAGGCAGGTCAAAACGACAATAAACAAAGAGACGGCCGAAAACGTAACAAACATTTTGGTTTTGAGCATGTAATCGTTCCATCTCTTCATGCCGCATGCAGCCCCTTTTCCGAGGATATCCCTATTCCTGATTATAAAAGGATCTTTTCCGCGAATAAAGGTTCAAAACATAGGAGTCGGGGCATCTCCCGCCGTTTGTCGGGGAGAACTTGAATTGGAGGGATTCGGAAAGGATACGTCGAAATGGAAAACTGAATCGTGCGCAGTTAGTCGATACTGGGGATGACGACATGAATCTTTTTAAAGAAATTATTCTTCAGCTCTTTTTTGCTCTTATTCCTTTCGTCGCATTTAATATTTACTACCGGGACAAAAACAGAAATTACAGCCGTTCTTTCATTCTCCTGACAAGCACGGTCTGTTTGCTCCTATCGATGATTTTCGCTTCCAGAGTAGTAGACGGGATTTTTTTCGATATCCGCTATGTCATTTTGCTTTTCGGCCTTTATTACGGCGGCATCCGGACAGGTGTGATCCTGCTCGTTGAATTTGCCGTTTACCGGTTCTATGTGGGCGGCGATGGCAAGTGGATCGCTATGATCATATTGGCGGTTATTTTTGTTTTATCGATTTTATTTTACAAATTTTTCAAAACCACTTCCCGCAAACCGCTGGTCATTTTTGGAGCCGGGCTCGTTTTCTCGATGATTCCGCTTGCGCTCACGTACGCATATTTCCCGCACTCTATAATCCGGCATTTGGGTTGTCATATTTTCATCATTCCCTTGCAAAATTCGCTCGGCATTTGGCTGCTGATGTCTTTGTTCGGCAAATCCGTTGCGGAAAAGGATATGTTCATCCGGCACAGGCTGCACGAAAAATGGATACGATGAACCACGTGGCGGCTTCTCTCGCTCATGAAGTGCGCAACCCGCTTACGGCCGTGCAGGGCTTCCTGAAATTGATTCAAAAAAACCCCGCCAACTACAAAAAGATCGAGCAATATATCCAGATCAGTCTGGAGGAAATACAGCGAACCGAATCCATCCTGTCCGAGTATCTCACCGTCTCCAAGCCTCCTGCAAATCACCTGGAGCTTTTTAACTTTTCCGGACAGCTGCCCCTTATTGCGGAAGCGATGCGCCCGCTTGCGGGTACGTACGGCGTAAAGCTTGAAATTCATGCCCCCGCCCCCGAAATCCAGGTGAACATATGGGCCCATACGGATGAACTGAAGCAGGCGCTTGCCCATTTTATCAAAAATGCCATCGAGGCGTGTTCGCAGGTGCCGGACGGCAAAGTCGTGCTCAGACTTGTGCCCGCAGAAAAAAATGCCGTATTTTCCATTACGGATAATGGAATCGGCATGAATGAAGAGCAAATGAACCGCTTGGGCTCGATTTATTTTTCGACGAAATCCAACGGAACGGGACTTGGACTTACCTACTCGTACCAAGTGATTCATTCCCTCGGGGGCACGATATCGGTTGCAAGCAAAGTGAAGTCGGGCACGAAATTCACCATCGCATTCCCTTACGATCCCCCCGGCAAATGAGCTACATCGTATCCAAAATAATGCCGGCCGTCTCCTCGATCGCTTTTTCCGTCACATCGATTACGCTGCAGCCGAGCTGTTTGTACAAATCCAGGGCGAATTCGATCTCCTCCGCCACCCTTTCCAAAGAAGCATATTTGGCGCCAAAAGGAAGCCCGACCGCTCTCAGGCGCTCGGCGCGAATCTTGATCAACTGCTCCGCATTCATCGTCAGCCCGATCAGCTTGCTCTTGTTCAAGGAAAATAACGTTGCAGGCGGCTTCACTTCCGGCACCAGCGGATAGTTGGCCACTTTATAGCCCTTGTGCGCCAAATAGATGCTGAGCGGCGTCTTCGACGTTCTGGACACGCCAAGAAGTACGATATGCGCATGTTTGAAAGCGCTCGTATCTTTGCCGTCGTCATATTTGACGGCGAACTCGATGGCTTCGACCCGTTTATAGTAATCTTCGTCCATCTGATGCAGGAGGCCCGCTTTCCTTTTGGGCGAATCTTTGAAAGTGTCTATGAAAGCTTGCATGACAGGACCCAAGATATCGATCGCGCTCACGTTCAAGCGAATCGATTCTTGGCGCATCATCTCTCTTAATTCCGGAAGAACGAGCGTGTAGACAACAAATCCTCCGAGACGCGAGACTTCTTCCATCATGCTGCGAATTTCTTCTTCTGTTCGTACGGACCCGAAGCGTCTTATGTTGACGCGGCTGGCGTTAAATTGACGAATTGTCGCCTGAACGACCGTATTTGCCGTTTCCCCCACCGAATCCGAACAAACGAAAATCGTTTGGACTTTATCCTCCACCCGCAAATTCCTCCTATTTACTCCCCTTGTGCCGCTTCCAGCAGCAATTTGGTCATGGTCGTCTTCGTAATTCTTCCGACCACCTCGTCCTGCTCCTGCTCGGTCCCCATCTTAACGACCGGAAGACTATCGACTTGATGAGCGATCATTTTCCGGGCCGCATCGAGCACATCGTCCTCCGGGCCGACTTTTACAATATTCGGGTTCCTCGTCATCACCAGACTAATCGGCATCGAAGTGGCCGAAGCGTTGCCCAGCGTAACCTTCAACAGATCTTTCCGCGAGACGATGCCGACCAGCGAGCCGCTGGCATTTACGATGATCAGGGTCCCGACATTTTCCAGGAAAAGGGAAACCACAGCATCGCTGACAGTTGCCGTTTCACGCAAAACGACAGGAATTCCCATAACTTCTTTGACTTTCATCCCGTCTAATTTTTTGTACCGTGATTCTTCCTGGATCGCTTCCTTTCCAAGAAAATAACCGACCTTGGGCTTGGCATCGATATACCCGAGCATAACAAGCAAAGCCAGATCGGACCGAATCGTAGGACGGCTGATTCCGAGCATCTCGGCAATGCGCTCTCCGGTAATCGGGGCATGCTGTTTGACCAATTCGATGATTTCCATTTGGCGGGATGTAAGCTCTATAATGTTTCCCTCCCCAAATCTTCGTTCTCATCCTTATTGTAGCCTATCTGCCCGTCGTGTCAAACCGCTCATTATCGCTTTGCCGGCATTCCGCCGTATTGCACAGGCCGTAAATCTTGGCGACACCGCTAGTCGGAACCGAAGTAATGATTCTATTGCAGTTTTTGCAAATAACGACACCAAGATCATACCTGTGAATGGCTGCCAAATGCACATAAGAATTGTCAGACATATGCTTTCCTCCCTCGCTCTAAAAAAGTGCGCACAAACGATATTTGATATGTATTAAATATATAATAAATTGATTTATATCACAATAAATAAACGGAAATTCGTTATGAATGCGGATAAATGATGTAATATATGCTGCATTTATAGAAAATTTCGTTATCGATCATAGGACGAAACGTCCGTAGCATACGCTTTTAAATAACTAATCACGAGGTGATCAGCATGATTCATGAGTCCATGACGCTTGGGCAATTCATGGAAAGACCGCAAAAACAAAGCCGCCGCAGATCTGTCCTGCTCATAAGAATACCGGGAGGTAAAAAGACGGCGCGGTTCATTCGCTATGTTTTCAATTAAAACCGGCGCCCGTTCGAGGCGCTCCGTCAAAAAAGCTTAGCCCCTTTTACTGCCCTGTGCAGGAATGGGACTAAGCTTTTTTTCATCGTATCCCGCCGGATTTGGGCTGCGTACAATATTGCTGCTTGCTTCGAGAGGCAAACATACGTACTATTATCGTAAGTACCTCTCGAAGACTATACTGTTCTCGAATTACGCATAGAGGTACCGTTTAAGGAGGTCTTTTTTATTTTACAGAAAACGCACAGCGTGGCGGGACTCGTAGCCGCCGAAATCGTAATCATTCATCAAGACGTGCCTTTTTTGTCCTGGGAGGCTGCCGGCGCGCTCCTGCTCGGTTGTTTGGCCGGCACTTTGGCCGATGTGGACAAGCCGGGTTCGACGATGGCCAAGGTGCTGTTTCCACTGTCGGCGCTGCTTCAAATTCTTAAAGTACGTCACAGAACCGTTACGCACTCCATCCTTTTTACCCTCGCATTGGCCGGATTTACTTCCGCATTGCCCGCTTTGTACTTCTGGGTGTTCGTTACGGCTTATGCTTCGCATCCGCTTATCGATCTGCTTAACGAGAAGGGCGTGCAGCTGCTTTGGCCGTTGAAGTGGAAAATTCGCGTTCTGCCCAAATTTCTTGCGGTGGACACAGGCTCGATGAGCGAAACGGTATTTCAATGGCTGCTGCTCGCCGTCAGCTTATGGATTCCTTTCTCGACGATCAAGTTCTAAAACACATCTGAGCCGAACGGCTCTTTTTTTATGCAAAAAGGTATGGAAGGCCTGCAGCACGGTACCAAAAGCCTGCAAAAGTGCAGGCTTTTTCGCTGAAAGCGGCTCGTTTGGAGGAAAAACCTGCGATTGTGCAGGAATTTTCGACCGTTGGGGAGCTGGGCAGGAGTTTGGGCGGAAATTCCTGCACTTTTGCAGGAATTCTTCGCTGCAGGCGGATCGAGGTGCAAAAAGCTGCACTTTTGCAGGAATTTTTCGCTGTGGGCGGATCAGGTCGCAAAAAAACCGTACGTTTGCAGGTGGTGCCCGCGCGCGATGCGAAGCAGACAAGCTGCTTCCAGTGTGCGGTTTTTCAATAGTCTCAAAATTTACAAATTGTTCTGACCGAATACGCTGGGTTTCCTCTCATTTTACATATATACTAGATGATAGGTCATATTGAACTCAAAATCGCTGCGGGCTTCGAATTCTATACTTTATGAGTTTCCCGAACTCACTACCCTGTCAAGAGAGGATGGATTGTAAATTGAATAAATCCATAGAACAAAGATATGTTCCTCATTCGCAATTACTCTCATTGCATAGAGGAAACCTGCACTACGGAGAAGACGTGTCCTTGCGCAGGCCGGTTATATTATTTACCGCCGAATACGGGAGCACACAGTCGGCCGAAGCTTATATCCAAAAATTCAGAAAAACCGCTTCCTTTAATCATGATGGATTTCACCATATACTTGATACTTTTTTTGCGGAAAGTTCGGTGCTGATCGTGCTTCAATTCAGACCGGGCAGACTGCTGCGCGAGGAACTTGACAAAAAGCGCTGGACATTTCCGGAAGCTGTCAACCTCGTTGCCGACCTCGGCGTCTCGATGCTGGATGCTATGGAAGAGCAGATTACAGGTTTTTCTATCGGCGCCGACAATTTGTGGCTGAGCGAGGACGGACGGCTCTCCGTGATTAATTATTGGGAAGAAGGGGAACCGCAAACGCAAGGAGCAATCGGTCTGTGCCGCTTGTTTACCCGGCTGTTGTCAGGCTCTGCGGAAATACCCGGCCCGTTCGAAGCGCTGCACACGCACCTTGAACGAACCCGCATCCCCATGGCGACGCCGGAGCAAAAAGACGCTTTGGTAAAACTGATCAAGCGCGTTTCCCAGGGGCAGGCGTCTTTATCGTCGCTTGTTTTCGAACTTCGCGGCCTGCCGGCCGCAAACGCAAATAAACCCGACAACGAGGAAATAAAAGCTCCTCCCGTTCGGGAAGCCGTGCCTGTGGATGACGACGAAACGGATGAAGAGCCCACCCGTCCGGGCAGCAAAAGGCTCGGTCTAAGCCTTGGAGCGGTCGCCTTTTTGGCGGCTGTGGCCGTCGTCTGGGCACTGTGGCCATCCGCCAAATCGAAAGAGCACGTAACCGTGCCGCCAAGCGCTTCGGCCAAACCGACTGCGTCCCCTTCCCCGGCCCATACGCCGGAACTCGGACAAAAGCAGACGACCGCAGGAACAGGCAACCGCAGCGACGGAATGGGACAAACCGAGGAAGTGCTCATACCGAATCTGGTAGGAATGACGCAGGCGGATGCCGAAAGTCAGGCATTGTCCTCCGGCCTGCACTACAAATTTTACCTGGAAGCCAGCGACAAAGCCGACGGTTCCGTCTTCAAACAGGACCCGCCGGCAGGAACCAAAGCTTACAAAGGCGACAACATTACGTTCTGGATCAGCAAAAACAGCCAATAGCTTACAGCAAAGTGGGGAATCTTTGCCTTGCTTTGCTTTTCCGTGCTCTTAAAACCGCCGGGTAATCGGCCGTTTTAGAAGGGGACCAACTACATTCAAATTCTGGGTTGATGCGCAAACCGGCAATCTTTTGGAATTGGAAGAGACTAACGAAAAAATGAGATTACAAGCAGCGTTAAAGTTCTGGAAATCAAAATGAATGCCGTAGTGGATCGACCAGATTTAAGGTTGAAGAACCGAACGGATCAAAAAAAGGAACCAAGTATACTTGACCTTGAATTCCTTTTTTTGCATTACAGATAATTTGAGTGTACTATGTGAGGCAAGCAATGTGATGGATAGATTTCGCGGCCGAGTTCAGTGGCAAGCCCATTCGCCGAAACGGCACAGGCGTCTAAACTAAACAGTCCGACTTGCGAAAAAGGGCGGGGTGCCCGGACGTTTCCATCACCTGGTTCGGCGGAAGCCCCGGCAGTCGGTAGACACCGCCCTAAAAGCTGCTCGCTTAGGCGTCACTGAAGCGCTAAGGTACAAAAAGCCTGCAAAAATACAGGTATTTTCACATTTGATGCGCTCTGCTCGGAAATTCCTGCAAATGTACAGGCTTTTTCACCGTTACACTGGGCTCAGCCCCATTACGGACGGAAATTCCTGCACAATCGCAGGCTTTTTCGCCAATTAGGCACTTACCGGCATAAAAGCCTGCATTTTTGCAGGCTTTTTCGCTTCCCGACCGGCTCATGACCAGCAGCACCGTTTTTCGGAGTTTTGGGCGCCCTTGGCGTACCCTTTCGGTTACCCGGCCGCTCTGCCCGGTTGCCCTGCTCCCAGCACGGGTGCTCGGGGGTAAGGCCTTGGCTGCTCTGCTCGGCTGCCTAGCCCCGCCAGTCCGGGGCTCTGGAGCACGGCCGCTGTGCCCGGCTGCCTAGTTTCCCCAGACTGAGGCTCGGGGTCGCTCTACTCGGCCGCCTAGCCCCTCAGCCCGAGGTGCGGTTGCCCGGCCGCTCTGCTCCCCAACTCGTGGGCTTGCTGCTTTGCCCGAGCAGCCCCTTGCGAGCCTTGTCAAACCCGGGTCAGCCGCACGGCCATGTACTGGTTGCCTGGCAGGTCGATCCGGAACGCTCCTTCGTAAGCCCCATCCAGCGTTTTGATCGTCATATTCCACGTATCGATCACATCGACCCGGTAGCGAATGCCGGGCTTCATGTTATAAGTTCTGAACTTCGGCTGGTTAAAGCCGTAATAATACAAATAATACTCGTCCTTGACACCAGCGCACGGGACATCCCACTCGGATTTCAACGGTTCGAGCCCGTTCGCCGGACCTTCTTCCATGATCGTCCGCAAAAATGCGATCCGCTGCGGGCTCGTTCCGTGCAGCTTGCCGCCTTTCGACCACCACAAAATATCTTCGGGATGGATATAAGTTTCGCCATGTCCGACGTAGCCGCCGCGGACGGCGCCTTCCCAGAAGCGGCGGGTCATCTCCTCGCCCGTGATGTTGCCCCAGCCCAGATCGATATCCCCTTCGTATGCGCATTCATCGATAACGACCGGCTTGTTCCAGGCAGCGCGCCATTCGTTCGTATTTTCCGCCGTTTTGTACACGTCGACCCGCTGAATGCTGCAGTGCGTAACCCACGGGCGGCTGTAGTCGTAGAAATTGAAGCAGTTATGAACCGAAATCAGGTGGGAATGCGGGTCGTTTTCGGTAACAATTTTGGCAAACCGTTCCCAATCCTCCGGCTGCTTCGCCCACATCAAATCGTACTCGTTGGCCAGCGACCACCAGACATGCCGATAAGCCGACAAACGGGCGGTGATATACCGCAAATAGCGGTCGTCGGCCGACTTTTTCATTTCCGAGAAACCCCACCGGTCATAAGCATGGAACAAAATAAGATCCGCTTCGACGCCAAGCTGGCCCAATTCGCCAATCCGCCGCTCCAAATGCCGGAAGAACGCAGGGTTGAACCGGGAGAAATCCCAGCCTTCCGCCAGCGATCCTTCATACGGGTAGTAGAGCGGTTCGTTGGTATTGAACTGGTATGATTTCGGAAAAACGCACATGCGCATTTTGTTAAAAGGGGACGCTTTCAACGTTTCCAGCGTCAGCTCCTCCAACTCGTCGCCTTGATGGGACCATACGTAGCAGGTCGTGCCGACCGGAATGTACGGAGTCCCGTCTTCGTAAGCGAAGTGGAACGTATTGCGCACCCGAACCGGGCCATGGTTGCCGGCCGAAGGGGCTGTGCAAACAAACTGCCCTGCGATGCCGTCGAGCGAACGGGCCGTGCTCTTCGTGCGGTACGTCCAGACGCCTTCCGCATCCGGCATGAAGCGAACCCGGTACACGCCTTCGCCGTCATAAAATCCGAGCGAGCGCAAAGTCCGGCCCGCGAAGCTGAATTCGGCGCTCAGCTCCACATCCGTGAACGGGTTGCCATGGCTTGGGCCATGGAGCGCAAGCTCGAACACGCCCCACTTCTCCGCCTGTTCCGCAGCTTGAACGGACGCCGACCCGACGGCCACCGTCTCGGCTTCGTACGCTGCGGACGGAACCGCTTCTTCTTCCGCTTCGTATTCCGGCGCTACGCCGGCAAGTTCCGCGAGAAGAGCGTCCAACTGCTCCTTCGTCCACGTCCAGGACTCGTTGGAGGCGGCGAATTGCGGCACCGTTCTCATTTTCATAAATGAAAGGTAAGGCGAATCCGCAAGCGAAGGAACGTATTTCAGCAGGACGGCCCGCCCCGCCTGATTGGCCCAGATTTCGCCTATTTTCGAATGTTCATTGAAAGACAAAGGAAATTCCTCCTTCGAATAGGTCCGCCACGCCATGGCTGACCATTATACGGTTTGATGATCCGATACGACGGAAGCGACGGCGCGTTTCCATCCGTTATAATACTGTTCCCGTTTTTCCGCTTCCATGAAAGGCTCGTACTTGCGGTACGATTTTTGCCGCGAGGCAATCTCATCGGCGGAAGTCCAAAAACCGAGTCCAAGGCCGCCCATATAGGCGGAGCCCATCGCCGACAGTTCGGCAACGTCCGATTTCACGACCGTGCGGTTCAACATGTCCGCTTGAAACTGCATCAGAACCCCGTTATCCGACGCCCCGCCGTCGGTCCGCAGCTCCCCGAGCCGGATACCGGATTCGGCTTGCATTAACTCCACCGCGTCGCGCACCTGGTAGGCGATACTTTCCAACGCCGCGCGGATCACGTGCGCTTTGGTCGTCCCCCGGTTCATTCCTGTAATGGCCGCTCTCGCATAAGGGTCCCAGTAAGGCGCCCCGAGCCCGACGAACGCCGGAACCAAATAGACACCTTCATTATCCGGCGCTTGTTCCAGCAGTTGGTCCATTTCGGCGAAAGAGCCAAACAGGCCGAGATTGTCCCTCACCCACTTGATGCTGTCGCCGGAAGTCCGGATGACCGCTTCGAGGGCGTACGTAACTTTACCGCCCATTCCCCAGGCAATCGCCGTAACAAGGCCGTTCCCGCAGGATTCGTGCTTGCCGCCGACATTCATCAATACGGATGTGCCTGTGCCGTAAGTCGCTTTGGCCATGCCGGGATGAAAGCATTGGTTGCCGTATAAGGCTGCCTGGGAATCGCCGATAATGCCTGAGATCGGAACCCGCTCCGCGAACAGCTCCGCATCTTCCGTGTAACCGAACACTTCGTCCGACGACTTCACTTCAGGCAGCAGACCGGAAGGGACGCCGAACAAGCGGCACATGTCCTCATCCCACTGCAGCGTATGGATGTTGAAAAGCGACGTTCGGCTGGCATTCGTGTAGTCGGTGGCATGCGTCCGGCCCCCTGTCAGCTTCCAGAGCAGCCAACTGTCGATCGTGCCGGCCAGCAGCTTCCCCTCTGCCAGCTTCTCGCGCGCGCCCGGCGCATGATCCAGCATCCAGCCCCATTTGGCGGCCGAAAAATAGGGGTCCAGCATCAACCCCGTTCTGGACCGGACCGCGTCCTCATGGCCTGCGGCTTTATACGCGGCGCATACGTCGGCCGTCCGCTGGCACTGCCATACGATTGCCGGGTAAACGGGCAGCCCTGTCGTCCGGTCCCACAGTACCGCCGTTTCGCGCTGATTCGTCACCGTCAGCCCGGCGAGATCGCCGGGAGCGATGCCCGCCGCATCCAGGGCCTGCCGGGCGGTCTTTTTCACATTATCATAAATTTCCAACGGATCATGCTCCACCCAGCCGGGACGTGGATACGACTGGCTGTGCTCGGCCGCGCTGCGCCCGACAATCGCGCCCGAACGGTCTACGACAAGCGCTTTTGTCCCCGATGTGCTCTGATCTACCGTTAATATATATTCCTTCTTCATAGGCGCAGCTCCTACTTGCCGAGCAGCTCAAGCGCTACCCGCTTGATATTGTCCTTGCTGATTCCGTAGTGCGCGAACACTTCCGACGTTTTGCCGGCGATGGCCGGTTCGTCCGGAATGCCGATAATGCGCATCGGTACAGGCTGATTCTGCACGACAACTTCGGCTACAGCCGCTCCGAGCCCGCCAAGCACGCTGTGTTCCTCGATCGTAATAATGTGCCCCGTCTCGCGGGCGGCCCGCACGATCGCTTCTTCGTCCAGCGGTTTGATCGTATGCATGTTGATCACTCTGCACGAAACCCCGGCTTCTTTCAGAGCGGCTTCCGCATCGAGCGCAACCCGGACCGTTTCGCCCGCCGCGATAATCGTAATGTCCGAGCCTTCGCGCATCGTCACCGCTTTGCCGATCACAAATTCGTAGTCGTCCGATTCGTAGACGTCCTCGACAGGGTTGCGGCCGATGCGCACGTATACGCCGCCTTCATGCTTCACCAGCGCTTCCGTCATCCGCTTCGTCTCGTGCCGGTCCGCCGGCAAAATGACCGCCAGTCCGGGAATCGCGCGGGCTACGGCAACGTCCTGCACCGAATGGTGCGACATGCCGAGAGCGCCGTAGCTGACCCCGCCGCTGATGCCGACCAGCTTGACGTTCGTTGCGGAATACGCCACGTCCACCTTGATTTGCTCGATACTGCGCATGCTCAAAAAGCAGGCCGGCGATGTGACAAAAGGCTTTTTCCCGCTGTGGGCCAGACCTGCCGAAATGCCGACGATGTTTTGCTCCGCGATGCCGACTTCCACGAACTGCTCCGGGAACGCCTTGGCGAACGGCGCCATCGCGGCCGAACCGCGGGAATCGCTGGCAAGAACCATAATATCGCGGTCATTTTGAGCAAGCTCCAACAGTGTATCGCATATGACTTGACGATTAGGGATCGTATTCATCGGTTATCGCGCCTCCTCTTCCTGCTTCGTTTGCTCCAGCGCCGCGGACAGTTCGGCCAAAGCCTGCTCCAGCTCCGCATCGCTGGGCACGTGATGATGCCAATGCGGCACATTTTCAGCGAAGGACACGCCTTTGCCTTTGACGGTATTGGCCATCACCAGCGTCGGCTTGCCCGCCACCGACGGCGCGGCCCGGAAAGTGTCGACCAATGCGGCGATATCGTTGCCGTCGATAGAAACGACGTTCCAGCCGAAGGACGTCCACTTATCCTCAAGCGGATCGAGCCCCATGACCTCTTCCGTCGAGCCGCTGATTTGCAGACGGTTCCGGTCTACGATGCCGATCAAATTGTCCAGCTTGTAATGCGAGCCGGCCATCGCCGCTTCCCAGACGGAGCCTTCCGCCTGCTCGCCGTCGCCCATCAGGCAGAACACGCGGTAAGACTTGCCGTCCCGCTTCGCCGCCAGCGCCATGCCGACAGAGATCGCCAGCCCGTGCCCCAGCGCACCCGTGTTCATTTCGATGCCGGGCACTTTATTGTTCGGATGCCCGATCAGCCTCGTGCCGAAGCGGCTGAACGTCTGCAGCTCTTCTTTCGGAAAAAAGCCGAGGTCCGCAAGTATGCACCAAAGCGATTCGACGGAATGGCCTTTGCTGGCGATAAAACGGTCGCGTTCGTCCATTTTCGGGTTGCTTGGATCAATATTCATAATGTTATAGTACAATGCCGTCAAAATATCCGTATTGCTCAGCGATCCGCCGGTATGGCCCGTTTTGGCGCCGTGAATCATTTTCAGCAAATCCATGCGGATTTGGGCCGCTTTTGCTTTCAATTGGGCTGTATTCATAGAGTCCTCCCCTTTTTACAATCCGGCGCCGCGCAGCCACGCCTGAATCTCTTTCTCCGTAGGATCAACCGGGTCAGGCGTCAATCCTGGAATGTATTGGCAGGCCTCATAGAGCGCCGGAATCGCGTTCGCATGGATGCCTATGGAATGGTGTACATAAGGGCCTTTAACGAGTTTTTCTTCCCACAGCGGCCAATCGTTGACTTCCACCCAAACGTAGGAACCGCGCGTGTACGGGCCTTGAATGCCGCGGGCTTTGCCCAGGAACAGCTGGTATTCCCCGTGGTCGCCGTCAAAACGCGCCAATGTCATGTCGCCGCCCTTGATTTCGCCTTCGTGCGTGCCCGGCGAATGGTCGTCGAACAAAAAGTGCTTGCGCAGCTTCGGTTTCTCCTCCACCGAGAGCGAGACCGGGAAGTTGCCGCAGTGGAAAAGCAGCTCGCCGTTCGGATTCTCCGGATGACGGACGGTCAGGTCCGCGAAAAAAGTCGGCGCCTGGTTCATCGTAGCGGCCTGCACCATAACGGAAGTGATCGCTCCATGAATGTCGGTTTCACAAGTGACCGGAATTTGTTCGTCCGTCAAAATCGCGTTGGCCAGACAAGGCATGATGCCCATCGCATCCTGCAAGGAGGACCAGCACTGGATCGCGATAGCCGTGCTTCCGGTCGACCGGGCGTACTGCCTCATCGCCACCTTCAATGCAGCGATGCGCTTCACGTCGTCTTCCGTCACTTCCGAATAATCGAGCTTCGCTTTGATATATGCAACCGCTTCCTGAAGTTCGGCGCTGTTCCCCTTCTCGATCTGCTTCGAGGCGCGTTGAATGTCTACCAGTGTAATCGGATGAATCTCGATGCCGAAGCGCTCCAGCAGTTCGCCTTCATTGCACATCATCGTCCAGAAGGAAGCCGGGCGCGGTCCGATCTGCAAAATACGCAGGCTGCGGAACTGTTTCACCACATTCGCAGCGGCGATAAAGTTCGTGAAGCCCCGCTCGAACACCGGGTCGTTAACACGGCTGTTCGTCACGTACGTGAACGGCACGTTAAAACGGCGCAGCACTTTGCCGGTGGCGAATAGACCGCACTGCGTATCGCGCAGCCGCATGCCGTCCTCCAGCGGAGCCTCGTCGCGCGGGCCCCACAGCAGTACGGGTTTGCCCAGCGCTTTGCCCACGCGCGCCACGGTGTCTTCGGTTCCGAAGTTGCAATGCGGAAAAAAGACCGCATCCACGTTTTCCTGTCTGAAGCGCTCGGCAATAAGATCGGCGTTGATATGGTCGTCATACAGCAAACCTTCGGAATTCAGGCCTTCCAAATCGACGATGTCGATATCCATTCCGAAGCTTTCGATTTTTTCCCTGATCAGCACCTTGTACTTGAAAGCGTCCTCCGCACTGAACACGAATCGCCGTGTCGGCGCATAACCCAACTTGAATTTTTTCATAAAACAATCTCCCCTCGTTTGAAATTAAAAGTCCGTTTCGCTAAACAACTAAACAGTCTCCGCAAATTAGCAAAACAAACTAATAAACCGTATAAAAAATTAATCCAAAAGTGAACTAAACTGTTTTCTTAAATCATCCTTCAAATTTATCCTAACACCCAACAAACGCAAGTGTCAATCCCGAGTTTAGTCAATTTTACCCGATATTTAACTAAATTTAACTAAACTAAAAATAAACAAGAACTAGTTTTCCTTGTGCTTTCCAACAAAACACTGTAAACTAAACTTGCTCAACAATTTATATCGCAAGGAACGGAGAAGCAATGATGAAAATGGAAGATATCGCCAAGATGGCCGGCGTTTCCAAATCGGCCGTATCTCTGGCTTTCAGCGGCAAGCCCGGCATCGGCCCCGATACCCGCGAACGCATCCTGCATATCGCGAGAGAAGCCGGTTACCTCCCGAAACCGAAAGCTCCCGCTATCGACAACAGCGCGGCAACCTCGCTCACTTTTCTCGTATTTACGAACTCCGGCATCGTGCTGGAACAGTACTATCAACAGCCCTTTTTTCGGGAACTGATACATTTTATCGAGGAAAGATGCCGGGTCAAAGGATATTCCCTGCTCTTTTCCTCTATCGATATGGAATATTTCGAGCGCGACATTCGCTCGGTGGCGGAGGAGCGCCGCAGCGGCGGCGTCGTTTTGCTGGGGACGAATCTGAACCGCGGGCAGATCGCCGATATCGCGGGCATTCTCGATCCGCATCTGGTCGTGCTCGACACCTGCTTCGAGACATTGCCGGTTCATTTTGTGGAAATCAATAACTTTATGGGGGCTTATCAGGCAGGGGCCCATCTGTGCAAAATCGGGCATCAAGAGATCGGATATATGGCATCCAACGTGCGGATTCATAATTTTGAGGAAAGAAACCGGGGTTTTTCCGCCGCTTTGCGCGAGTACGGTGTGGAAATAGCCGAGAGCCATAAGTTCTCCGTGGCGCCGACGATTTTATCCTCTCAGGAATCGCTGAAAGCGCAGCTGGAAGCGTTCCTGCAGGCCGGGCACAAGCTCCCCTCGGCTATTTTTTGCGAATGCGATTATATTGCGATCAGCGCCATGAAAACTCTCACCGAGCTCGGCTACCGTATTCCGGAAGACGTGTCGGTGGTCGGTTTTGACAATATTTCGGAATCCCTTATCGTCTCCCCGGAGCTTACGACCGTGCATGTCGACAAGGAAACAATGGCGTACCTCGCCGTCGATCTGCTGATCGAATCCATCGAATCGGGGCAAAAGGCCAAAACGAAAACGAAGGTCGACACGCATTTTGTGGAAAGGCTCTCCTCGCGCCCGCCCGCTGCTCAAGTTTCCGAGTAGCTCCGGTCTTTTTGGAAATTGTGCTTGTACAGCAGCTCCGAATTGTGCGACACTATTTGAAAGAAAAAGATGGGAGTGTTAGAGAGAAGATGAGTTACAAAATCGTTTTTTTCGACATTGACGGCACCTTGGTGGATGAGACAAAGCAAGTTCCCGCCGATACGATCCAGGCTGTCAAAGAACTGCAGAAGAACGGCGTGGAGGCGGTAATCGCCACCGGGAGAGCCCCTTACTTTTTCAAGCCGCTCGCCGAGCAGCTCGGAATCGCTTCATTCGTAAGCCTGAACGGCGCCTACGTCGTTTTTCAGGGGCAGCCGCTGTACAAGCATCCGATTCCCCGCTCCAGCCTGGAAGCTTTCGTCCGGCATGCGGACAGCCATAACCATTCTCTCGTTTTTGAGGGCAGCGAAGCGTTTTACTCCAATTCGAAGGCGCATC
Source organism: Paenibacillus sp. sgz302164 (assembly GCF_056120505.1). Classification (NCBI taxonomy): domain Bacteria; kingdom Bacillati; phylum Bacillota; class Bacilli; order Caryophanales; family Paenibacillaceae; genus Paenibacillus; species Paenibacillus sp. sgz302164. The sequence goes on from NZ_JBVYOL010000001.1 coordinate 599,545, forward strand.
TGAATGTCGAGGAATCCGTCTTGTCGCTGCGCGTGGACCTCCCGGGATACGATCCCGATTATTGGCAAAAGGAAGACATTTACCAAGTGTTCCTGCACTGCGAGGCTCATGAGGAGCATCTTTACGAGGGACATTTTCCCGATCTGAAGCTGATTCGCTGGCATGAAAAAGCGATGGACGTCCTGCCGGCCGGCGGCTCCAAGGCCAAGGGCATCGAAGCGCTGTTGAACCGGCTCGGCATCGAGTCCCGCGAGGCGGTCGCTTTCGGCGACGGGTTGAACGATAAAGAGATGCTGGCGTACGTCGGATTAGGCATCGCCATGGGCAACTCGCACAAAGAGCTGCTGCCGCACGCCGATTACGTTACGGCATCCGTGGACGACGGCGGCATCCGCAAAGGTTTGCGCTATGCCAATTTGATTCACTCCTGAAGCACCGTGCCGGCAATCAACCGCTTGAGATCCTGATTGCGGTTAGGCGTCAGCTCACTTGAGCGGTTCAGCAAATCGCAGAGGGCGACCAGGTCCTCAAGTTTGGAGCGCAGCTTCCAGCTGCGCCCCACAACGCCGCCGTCCGCTTGATAGGCGTTAATAAAATGCTTTTCAAAAAGAGAATCGTTCGCTTCATAACGCAGCATGTTGCCGATATCCGCGAGCCGGCTGCCGGAAAAGGCGAACTCCCAGTCCAATACGGCTGAAACGGCGATTGAACCGCTATTTTCGCGGACAAGCACGTTTAAGCCGTTGTAATCCGAATGGACAAGCACCGGTTCTTCCTCCGCATCCGACAAAAGTGGAGCATGACGCCTGCAAAACGCCCACAAAGCGTCCGTAAGCTCCTCCCCCAGCCAGCGGCCGGCCCCTCGGACGAAAAGGCTTTGCTCGATAAATTCAAGAAAAGAGGCCGCATCCATTTGAAACGAATGACGGATTTTCAAATCTTCGCCGAAAAAGCCTGCCTCGGCAAAAGTGAAGGCATGAATGCCCGCAAGAACTTGCCCGGCCGACGCGGCGGCCTGCGCAATTTGCCCGCTTGCGCCCGAGCGCATCGCATCCCTGAGCAAATAGCCTTCCTTCCATTCCAGCAGCGCCCATGGCTTCTCCAGCGCCGAGCAGCTCGTATCGGCGAATAAAATTTCCGGCACCGGCACGCTCTCCTTAACGAGACGAGCGATAGCCAACTCTTTGTCCGCAACGGCCGCATCGCCCCTGTACACGCGAAGCACGCAGTGCCGAACCGCGCCGCCATCGATCGTTAGCTTGTAGTTGGAATTGCTGTATCCTTCCCCGAGCCGTTCCACTGCGGCGACCCGCTTCCCTCCGAATACGGGCGATACCAGTCTGCTTGCTTCCGGCAAATCCAGCAGCACACGATTTCCCAGACGCTCCCAGTTTTCTTTCATCTGCTACGACCTCCTGGACCGTTTTTTCTCTTTTCTCCGCCATGTGCGGCAAAACATGTATGTCCGAGATTTTTCCACCGTATACTATTGTATCACCACTGCTTGGAGTCTGTCCGACAGCGCTGCATTTTGTGAATTCCCACATGAAAACTGACGAATATAAAATACCTTCTACTGCTGAAAAAGCGGCAGAGGCGATAACCACACTTGTTGCCTGTCTGCACGAAGAAAACCTGCAAAAATACATGAATTTGCGTCCTGGATCGCTGGCCACGAACAATTCCTGCAATTGTGTAGGCTTTTCAGCGGGGACATGGGCTCAGGTTCACTTTCAGCGAAAATTCCTGCACTTTTGCAGGCTTTTCGCCAAAACAAGCCAATTTCAGAGGTAAAACCTGCACTTTCGCAGTTTTTTCCTGCCACGATGCCTCCTATCCATCGCACCGCGCGCAGCTCCCAGCGCGCGGTTGCGCTGCATGACGGCGGTCGGTCTTTTTGTTCAGTTCCGTGACCTCGCAAGGAGAGGTACAAGCGGCTGTACCCCAATGTAGGGCCCTACCGGTTCCCCTAGCCCTAACAAAGTGTCGCGACTTTCTCGGAGCGATCTGCGATCTGCAGTTTTTTGAGCTGAAATCCGGGGTTCGGGCCGATATGAACGCTCGGCAAATTTAAGTTGCATTTTTTCCCCCGGGGGACTACACTTAAAAGCAACCGAATAGAACGGGAGCTTGTGCGAAGCAGGCTGAGAGTACGGCTAATCTGCCGTAGACCGTTGAACCTGTTGGATAATGCCAGCGTAGGAACCCGCTCAAAGTGTCTTATGATCACTTTGCCTGTTTGTACACAGGCAAAGTGTTTTTTATTTTATACTCAAAGGAGTGCTTCATTTCATGAACGTACAGCAAATCGCCGCAATGTTGGATCGGGTAAGAGCGGCAAGACCCCTCGTTCACAATATTACGAATGTTGTCGTCACTAATTTCACGGCCAACGGGCTGCTCGCTTTGGGCGCTTCGCCGGTCATGGCCTATGCTGAGGAGGAAGTCGCCGAAATGGCCGGCATTGCCGGGGCCCTCGTTCTCAACATCGGCACTTTAAACGCTGCGGAAGTGCGCGCGATGAAGCTCGCCGGCAAATCCGCCAATGCGCACGGCGTGCCGGTCGCTTTTGACCCGGTCGGCGCCGGCGCTACTGCTTACCGCACAGCTACGGCCAGAGCGATCATCGCCGAGGTCGATGTCGCCGTGCTGCGCGGCAATGCGGCGGAAGTCGCGCAGGTGATCGGCCGCGACGCGCAAATCAAAGGCGTCGATGCCGGAGAAAGCGGCGGCGACTCGATGCAGCTGGCTGTCGCTGCGGCGCAGCAGCTCGGCACGACGGTTGCCGTTACCGGGAAAGACGACATCGTCTCCGACGGGCAAACAACGTACATCTGCCGCAATGGCGATGCGATTCTCACAAGAGTAACCGGAACAGGCTGCTTGCTGACGTCCGTGATCGGCGCCTTTTTGGCCGTTGAAGCCGACCCGGTGAAAGCTTCGGCCGCAGCTCTCGTCACCTACGGCGTAGCTGCGGAAATCGCCGTAAAAAACAAAGGCTCCGAAGGTCCGGGAAGCTTCCAGATCGAATTGCTGAACGCATTGGCGCAAGTTTCCGCAGAAGACCTGGACAAATACGCGCGCTTTGAACTTGTTTAACTGGAGGTACGGACGATGACATTATTTTCCGAACGGATTCGCCTTGCGGCGGACGAAAGCTGGGAAGCCAGCTTCCGTCACCCTTTCGTGACGCGGCTTGCAGACGGAACGCTTCCGCTGGAATGCTTCAAATATTACGTGCTCCAAGACTCGTATTACTTGTCGCAATTCGGCAAAGTGCAGGCGCTCGGCGCGGCCAAAGCGGCGGACCTGTATACGAGCGGGCGGATGGCCGAGCATGCGGTATCGACGTATCGGGCGGAGCTCGGGCTGCATGAGAAATTCAGCGCCCTGCTTAACATTACGGAAGCCGAGAGAGCCCGCTTCGAGCCGGCGCCAACCGCCTACGCTTACACGTCGCATCTGCTGCGCGCCGGGTACGAAGGGCATCTCGGGGACATTTTGGCCGCCATTCTGCCCTGCTACTGGCTGTACCAGGATATCGGGGAGCGGTTTAAGGATGCCACCCCGGGTCATCCGATTTATGAGGAATGGGTCGGCGCATACGGCAGCGACTGGTTCCGCACGCTTGTGCAGGAACAGATTGACCGTCTTGACGCCATCGCAGAACGGGTTACGGAAGGCGAGCGCGTGCGGATGGAACGGCATTTTGTCATTTCCAGCCGCTATGAGCTGGCTTTTTGGGAAATGGCCTACACGCTGGAAACGTGGTGATTTGCGAAAAATCAAGCAAAAATACCGGGGCCGCACACTTCAGGTGCCGGAAATGCCATTTTTTCAATTCCGTCTATGGTATTTTTGCTTGATCGCATGCACGAAAAGAACGATCGCTGGAATTACCGGAAACAAAGTAAAATCCCAAGTCACCCAGTATGGATTGACAGCGTTGAAAGCGATGATATTCGGGGTGATCATAAAGGCGAAGCCGAATAAAAACAGACCGAGCGGCACCGTTAAAACCCGAAAATCCCGCAAATTGAACAGCTGCGCAACTCCGACCGTAAAAGCGTATGTGTTCACGACTGACCGGAAATAAGTCGATAATATCCAGTTAATGGCGAGAATCGCTTCCACCCTTTCGAGAAAATGTCCGGCATTGATTTTTTTGGCCAGCGTATAAGTCGCATAAACTTGATTCGTCAGCAAGTAGTGGCCGAGCACCAGCAGGGAGACGAGCGTAATGGAAAAAATGGCGAGACCGGCCAAAAAGACGCCTAGCAAATAATCCCGCAAAGTATGCTTGCTCTGTTTGACGCTTGGGAATATCATCCAAAACGTAACCAATTCGCAAAACGGAAACGATACAAAAAACAAAACGCCTTGCGTGATGCGGAAAGGACCTTGTCCAAAAAAAGGCTCCAGCTTTTTCGGATCCGACTGGGGCAGCAGCAAAACGATGAGAGCGACGAACAAAACGGCAAAGAGGATAAAAAAGACTTCGGAGGTTCGCGTTATCGTCTCCAGTCCGCCGCGAACCGCCATAATAACGATGAGTACCATCAGCAGATTGATGACCCGCATCGGGGTTTCCGTCATCATTTGCGCGGTAATAAAATCGCCGATTTCCCGAATCTGAACGGTCAGCGCCATCAAGAGAAACATCAGGTAGATGAGCGTCACCGCGCCTCCCGCCCATTTGCCCAGCACAAGCCTGTTGAACTCCACCATCGTAAGGCCTCTGAACTCTTGGCTGATTGCATAGACGCCCCACGCCACGGCGACTCCGACAGGCAGGCTGATTAATGCGGAAATCCAGGCATCCTGCTTGGCGTAAATGGTCGCATTGCTCGGCAAAAACAGCAGCATATCCCCGATAACGTACAAAATAACGAGAACGGACAATTGTTTCGTTCCGATTTGCTCTTTTTTCGGCAATATATAACCCCCTTATGAAACGAAAAAATGACTCAACCAATCGTTGATCGGCTTGTATATCGTATGAAGGAAGTTTAAGGGACTTGGCAGCATAATTTGCTTGACGGTGACAATGCCGGTCCATACGCCTGCAAGCAGGATGATGGAAAAGAGAACGGCTTCCTTTAGCCAGCCTTTTCGGATTAAAGCCGGCAGCTCGATAAAGGCCGCCGCGGCTGCCGCCATGATGACGATCGCTATACCGAGCATGCTTGTTACTCCTTAAGATCGTTTTTGACAGGATTGTTGGTAATGCCGATCCGGCGGATGATCACTTCGACATCGTATTTGATTTCCAGGTTTTCGAAATAGGTGTTCCAGTCGTCTTTCATCCGTTCCCACGCTTTCGGGTCAGCCCTGTAAATCGCATGTCCGAAGCCGAAAATGTCCACATCGAATTTTTGCCGGACATGGGCGACTGTCGTTTGCATAAGCTCGGTAAGATGCTGCTCGTTAACCTTCTGCAGCTCGTTGATCGTTTGCGGATCGGTCAGATCGATTTGACATTCCGCCTCGCCGATACTGGAAACATTGAGCACCTTGATCGTAATGACAGGCTTGCCGCTCACGACACTGCCCTTGATGTCGGTTTTGGAACTTACCGTTTCAAGCACCAGCTTGCCCCCGTTCGGGCATTCCAGATTGCCTACCGAACTCGTTACGTTGTTCATAATATAGTTATAGCCCCTGCCTTCTTCCTCGCTCAGCCAGCCGATCATACGGTCTTTATAAAAAACAGCCAGCCCGGCGTAGCGCAATATCGCGGAAGGCTCGATTTCCTCCGTATTTTTCTTCTTCTCGCCTTCCTTTTGATTACCAAGCACCCGGACCCCGCTCAATACCGGATTCAGACCCTCGGTAACCAGTTGATCTACGAGCTGATCCATCGTCACGGTAGTTGTAGGCGACCAGGCTTTGGCTGACGTATCCAGCGAGTAAAACAAACTGTGAGCCGGAATTTTTTCCAAAGGCGTTAAAATTTTCAGCACGTCTTCAGCCGGAACCTGGCGCGCGACCATAATATAAAAGTCGGTTCTCGCTTCGGGATTGCGGTACAGCAGATCGAGCGTGCTGCTGATGCCTTCCCGGGCCACGGACTCGCCCAAAATCAATACCCGTATGTGGCCGGAGTATATTTTGCGCGGACTCGTCTCGGTCAGCTTGCGGAAGGCTTCGAACACTGTCGGCGCCGTCGCTTTGTACATCGTAACCGGCGATCGGCCGCTTCCCGTTCTGGCAAGCATTTCGCCGGGAATGACGACCTGAATGGAGATCTGGTATTGATCTCCCACCTTGTCGATGGCCGTCCCCATCTGGATCGCCAGTTCGTTCAACTCACGCCGGTTCCAGCATCCCGTTGTCACGGTCAAGAGCAGGATCAGGATCAGAAAAGTTGCACCCGCTTTTTTCATAGCAGCTTTCCCCGCTTTAGTTGTTAAGTTCGCCGTCGTTATCCTGGCGGACCGTGTCCCGGCCGGAGATCGATAAAGGCCTTCTGATCATATGCCTCCAAGGCACCCGGAACAGCGTATCCTTCTGTTCATGCAGGGAAAACGGAGCAAAGGAGCTCATGTACGGAACGCCGAACGAGCGCAGAGTCGTCAAATGGAGCACGAGCGCAATAAGTCCGATCAGAATGCCGAATAAGCCGAACGACGCGGCCAATCCCATCAAAACAAAGCGAATCATTCGGACGGCGATCGTCAGGCTGACGGAAGGCAGGACGAAGCTGGAAATGGCCGTGATAGCGACAATAATGACCATGGCGGCAGAGACGATGCCGGCCTCGACGGCAGCTTGGCCGATAACCAGCGTGCCTACGATGGAAACCGCCTGTCCTACCGTTTTGGGGATGCGCACCCCCGCTTCGCGCAAAATTTCGAACGTTATTTCCATCAGCATTGCTTCGATAAACGCCGGAAACGGCACGCCTTCCCGCTGCGCGGATAAATTGATAAGCAAATTGGTCGGAAGCATTTCCTGATGAAATGTCGTAACCGCAATATAGAGCGAAGGAGCAAGCAGCGCTATAAAAAAAGACAAAAAGCGGATGACCCGCAGCAAGCTGCTGATGTCGAAACGCTGATAATAATCTTCGGCCGACTGGAAAAATTGCACGAACAAAGCCGGAATGAGCAGCACGAAAGGGGTGCCGTCGACCAGAATCGCAATTCTTCCTTCCAACAGCCCCGCCGCAATCGTATCCGGACGCTCGGTGTTGTAAACGGTCGGAAACGGAGTATAAGTTTTGTCCTGAATAAATTCTTCGATATACCCGCTTTCCAAAACTCCGTCGATCTTAATCTTGTCCAGCCTGCTGAAAACTTCCTTGACGACCGCGTCGTCGGCGATATGTTTGATATACATAACCGCAACGCTCGTTTTGGTTACTGTCCCGATTTGAAAATTGTGGTGCCAAAGCCGCGGGTCTTTGATTCGGCGGCGAATCATCGCCGTGTTGTTGCGGATATTTTCGGTAAAAGCCTCCATCGGGCCTCTGACGACTCCTTGGGAGGTAGGCTCGCTTACATTGCGGCCTTCCCAGCCGGCAGCGCCGATTTGAAGCCCTTCCGCAAAACCGTCGGTCAAAAGGATCGCCCCGCCCGACAGCAGACTGGTGTAGAGATTGGACTCATCGTCCAACAAGCAAACATCGCCCGCCGTAAGCACCGCTTCCTTCAAAAAGATCAGCGGGTTGGCGCATTCATTGTACAATTCCGGATCGGCCGTCCGCCGGTCTTTGGAAAGAATCGGTTCGATAATGGACTGGTTCACAATCTGGTTGTCAACCAATCCGTCCATAAACAGCAGCGCCAATCGCCAACCTTCGGCAGACGTCAATTCTTTGATGATCAAGTCCTCACTGTACCCGAATTGCCGTTGTATATGCATCGTATTCCGCTCTAGTTCCGTATACAAGGTTGTCGCATTCTCTGTTTGCGGATCGCTGTTCATCAACGGTACCTCCGGCATCAGTATGATTTCCATTTTTTCCATACAGCCCGAAATTATGCAAACAAAAAAATCACCCTGCGGGTGACAAACGATTACATCCACCGGAAATGGATGACCGGCAATGAAAAACCTGCAAAAATACATGAATTTGCGTCCTTGATCATTCGCCACGAACAATTCCTGCAAAAGTGCAGGCTTTTCACCGAATACATGGACGCAGACTCACTTTCAGCAAAAATCCCTGTACTTTTGCAGGTTTTTCGCCAAAACAAGCCAATTTCGCAGGAAAAACCTGCACTTTTGCAGGTTTTTCACCCCCGACCAGCCTGCCAATCCGCCGAATAACTACCCGCCGTGCAGCACTACAATCCGCGCCGGGACAGGCGCTCATTAGGAAAGAGCCATTGCACAACGCCGGCACCACCGTCTTTTGATGGCAAAAAAACATGTCTTGCAAAAACGTCCGGTTGGCGTAAGAAAATTGCGCGATACCTCTTTCATGACGCCAGACCCGGTGTTTATCGAATCTACGCTTGCCAAAACCCGAAAAATATAACTGGATATTTGTTTATTCCTCATAAATCATCTTCCGCATCATCCCGTCATCGATTACCAGGTTGATTCCCGTAACGAAATCGTTGCCCGGGTCGGTCAGGCACAAGTAGGCTCTGGCAATATCTTCAGGCTTTCCGATCCGTCCCGAAGGATGCTGCGAATGACCCCGGCGGCTCAGCTCCTTAATAAAAGATCGAATCGTTCCGCTTGGCGAATACAGGCCTCTTCCCCTCCGCTGTCGCTTTCAATATGCCACCAGGCGGCAAGGAGCGCGTGACAGTACGCCCAGACAAGCACCCTTTCCTTGTTCAGATCCAATTGCTCAACAAACAGGTCGATTCTGCGTTCGGTAGCTTGTAAAGCTTGCTCCGGCGGCACATGGTTCATTAAAAAAGGGATTATTTCATACTCAGGTTCGCCAATCACTCCCTTGGGGTCAATGGCCAGCCAAGGTTCGCGTTCGGCGGATAGTATATTCTCATGATGCAGGTCGCCATGGAGCAGGTACTGTTTGCCGGGAGCGGACTGCAGCCGGGAAAGCAGCAGCTCCGCCTTCTCTATCATTGCCTTCGGGAAAGGCCCGGTTCCGCCGTTAAAATGCTTTCGCAGCCGCTCAAAGCCTTGAAACCATCCCGCCACAGTCGGAAAAGCCGGCTCCGCCGGCGGGGCCGCCCGCAGTTTTTTCATCACCGATGCGGCGATCAGCACCGCCGTTTCGTCATCCGCTACGGATTTTAACGTGTTCCCCGGCTTCAGCCTTTCCAACAAAATCAATCCCATATCGGCATCGGCACGGAGGAGTTTGACCATTCCGCGGCCTTCCAAGCACGTGAGCGCCATAATTTCCGCAGCCGTATCTTTGGAAGGGACTCCAAGCTTCAAAACGGCCTCTTCCCCTCCGCTATATACGACCGGAGCGACGAAGTTATAGCTGAGCGAATAGGAAGGAAGCACCCGCAGCGACCATTTGGCTTCAATGGAAGCGATCAGTTCATTGAAATCGTCCAGCCACTGTTCGCCTTTTTCCTTATGGACGCCAATGATCGTGCGGCTGAAATGTTCAGGCAGTTGGATCATATTATTGTATACCGATCCTCTGGTCCAGTTTTCCTTGCAAGTATACGACTCTCATGAGCACAGTCGCCGCTTGCGCCTTCGTCACAGTGCCCTGCGGATCGAGCTTGCCGTCGATGCCGTCCAGCAATCCGAGTTGGGCGGCGAGAGCAACGGCGCCCTTCTCCGCAATGAGGTCGGCATCTTCATAGCCGAGCTTCGCATTGTTTTGCAGCTGCGCGGCCAGCTTGTCGTATTTGAGGAACTTGACAAGCAGAGCGGCCAGCTTTTCCCTCGTCAGCATGCTGCCCGGCTCCAGCCGCGGGGTTTTGCGGGGATCGAGCCACTGAGATTGAATATAAAACTGGGCGGCCGCATAATAAGCATTTTCTTTGTCCACATCCTCAAAATGCAGCTGCGGTTGCGAGCCGTTGTTCGCGTAAAAAATCGAATCCTCATAATGCGGATTCAGCGCTTTCGCGGTCATCTGCAGCCAGTCGCCGAGCGTAATGGCCTCATCCGGATGCAGCTTGCCTTCGGAATCGGCCTTCAAAATGGAGTGCTGAACAAGCGACTCCAAATCTTTTTGCGCCCAATGTCCTGCGATATCGGCAGGTGGCGCCGGCACATTTCCGCCGCCTTCGCCGGATAACTGGAAAGTTTCCCGCCATTTGCCGGTAACGGCATCGATTATAAATCCGGCCTGTGTGCTGTCCTTGTAGTTTTGCTGATAAACTAGCTTAAGCACCGGTTCCGCATACCCTGTAGTTCCCGAATAAAAGCCGCCGAACTTGTGGTATTGCAGCACGGGAGCCGTGCCTTCCATAAAGATTTTGAAAGCTTCTTCTTTCGTTGTAGCCGCCTCCAGTGAGGACACTTTCGCATCCATATCTTCCTCGCGGGTACTGTGATAGCTTTTCAGTGCGCCTTGCGCGTTCAACGTGATCGAAGTCGTATCGCCGCTGACCGGAAGCCCCTTGAATATACGCTGATAGCGGTACACGAACAAACCGTTCCCGCCATTGGCCGGGGAATCCGCCGACATCAATTTGAGTTCCTCGGCATTCGGATACAATTGATTAATGAGAGCCAGCGCCTTCCCGTCCGCCGCCTTTTGCGCAATCGCTTCCTGCTTTTGCCCCTCTCTTGACGCTTCATTCACCAATGGGGACCCATACCCGAATCCGTCTGCCTGAAAATCGAGAATTCGCCCCGTTTTCGCATCAACGACGGCTGTGGATTGCTTTTCATACCCGCCAAAAGAAGGCGTTTGATTGGACCAGCTCAAGTTCCACACCTGCCGGTTATTTTCCCAATAGGCATTTAATTCCTTTCCGATCAGCTTCCGATCCGCCGGAATGGCTTCCAATCGCTCCGCGAGCCCGGCTGCCTGCTCGGCCGTCAGCAGTTGGCCGTCTCCTTTCCCCGCTGTCGGAACAAAAACTTGATCCGTCTTGCCGACGTCAGAAAGCTGCTCAATGTCCGATTTCAGGTCTTTGCCCGTTTCATCCAGCAGTTTGCCGGTTTGCGCATCGATGCTCACATCGCCGCGCAAAGGAGCCCAGCCGAGAAACCAGCTTTTTTCTCTGGCGTATGGTTTATACAACGGAACATACTGCAAATTCAAATGAACGCTCGATTCGTATTTTTTAAGCGCTTCATCCTGGCTGACAGCCGGCTTCGAAGACGGATATTGTTCCGACGCTTTGGTTCGGTAATAACCCGTAACTTCCCCGTTGCCGTCTACGGTCACGGAAATATTGTCCCCGCTTGCGAGGCCGTCTATGAAAGGAGTGAACGTAAAATAATATTGAACAGGACCAAAAAGCGCATCTTCCCTTATTCTCGGCTGTTGTTCAAGCTTCAAGCTGTCGGACCCGATCGAAGGCGCTGCCTTGCGGATAAAATCTTTTGCCGATTCGAGGGCTTCCGCTTCGGTCTTTTTCGGCGGATAGTACGCCTCGCCGTCGGCGGCCTGGAAATAAAAGCTGGTTTGCAGCAATTCGCCGGTAATGGAATCAACCTTGCTCGTCAAACCGTAACTGCTGTTAGAACCGGTGCTGAACTCCCAGTTGATCGTCCAGACATTTTGATATTGAGGAGGATATGTATTCGTATCTCCCAACTGCACCTGGGCTGCCCGGGCATCCTTAAGTCTGGGAAATAAAGCCTTGACTTTCGCTACCGCTTCTTCCTGCGTAATTTTGGCTTCCGCCTGTTTGACCGGCGGCACCTGAACGGTATCGGCAATCGGAACCGCGGCGGACATGCCCTGCACTTCGACGGTTACGCTTTCGCCTGCAAAAGCCGGCAGCGGCAGCAGACTCATGCTCAAAACGGATAATACGGCAAGCTTGCCGGTCATCCCATTTATTTTTGGACGTGCATTCAACAACATCACTCTCCCAAAATTTGAATATTTTGCAAAGCCCATCAATATGTACGTGCCCAATTACAAATAGTTCCGTTCTTATCAAGGAAACAAAATAAAACCGTCGTCAGCTCTTCGTCAAGAAGAACCGCGACGGCTTTGCTTATTTTTTGGGAATAAATCCGCCTTCATGCTTGCCTAATATTTCTGTCAATTCTTTTAAAAACATATTGATATCTTTGAACTGGCGATAGACGGAAGCGAACCGAATGTACGCCACTTCGTCGACCGGGTACAGCTGCTCCATAACAAGTTCGCCGATGGCCCGGCTGTCCACTTCCGCATGCGCGGTGTTGCGAAGCTGCATCTCTACTTCCGAGACGATAACTTCCAGCCTCTCCATGGAAACAGGTCTCTTCTCGCAGGCCCGGATCAGGCCTCTCAACATTTTTTCCCGGCTGAACTCTTCTCTGCTGCCGTCCTTCTTGATGACGATCAGCGGGGTTTCCTCTACCATTTCGAACGTCGTAAACCGTCTCATGCATTTCTCGCATTCCCGGCGGCGGCGGATCGATTTATTTTCGTTGGCGGATCTGGAGTCGAGCACTTTCGTACCGTTGTAGTCACAGAATGGGCATCTCACTGGCCTCTTAACTCTCCTTTCTTTTGAACGTCAATTACCATATGTTACTTGTCATGAACAGGAGCGAAACGCACATAATAGGATTACCAACGACAAGGAGGTGAACAACATGGGTGCAGGACAATCTCGCAGCAGCAATGTTCTAGTCGTTCCTCAAGCAAATGCCGCGCTGGATCAGTTGAAATACGAAGTTGCTCAAGAGCTGGGTATCGCCATCCCGCAAGATGGCTACTACGGCAACATGGCGACTCGTGATACTGGTGCCATCGGGGGTCACATTACTCGTCGCCTGGTACAAATCGCAGAGCAGCAATTAGCCGGACAATTCAAGTAACCCTTGAATAAAGGCTAACGTCCCGCGAGAAGTATTGAATCATTGCTCCTTCGATGGAGCGGGTTCAATGCTTCTTTCTTTTTTCATCAAAAATCTTTGAGAGAGCCCGGATTGCCCGCCGCTAAAGCGGATAAAGCATTTTCGATCCACTGCTCGGTGTAAAGTTTTTTGTACTTCTCATAGTAATACAGCACCCGCTGCACATAATGACGCGTTTCCCCAAAAGGTATCCGGCTGATATTCGCTTCCGTGCCGTCCCAAACCTCGTTTCTTTTCCATTGGTTGACATTGCCCTGGCCTGCATTGTATGCGGCTATGGCGTACGGCAAATTGCCGTCATAATGCTTCATCAGCCAACTGATGTACCAAGCTCCGAGATTGATGTTAATGTCCGCCTGCAGCAAATCTTCTTGTGAAAAAGAGCCCATATTCGCGGACTCGACGATCCAAGCCGCCGTGTCCGGCATAAGCTGCATGAGGCCGATCGCCCCTTTGCTCGATTCCAGATGATGCTTGTAGTTCGTCTCGACCCGAATGATCGCCGCAATGAGAAAAGGATCTGTATGATGATTCGCCGCGCTTTGTCGAATTTCCTTCTCGTAATAAATCGGGTACAGCTTGCGGCCGATAAAAGAACTGTTCATAAAGAGGAGCATAACAAAACAAATCAGCAGAAGAGCGAAAGCGCGCTTTTTCCGAAAAAATGTCATGTAAGCCCCTTTCTTAACCAAAATTCGCGAATCTGCCGCTCCGTTTCCTCCAAAGATCCGCTGTTGTCAACGAGGATATCGGCGCGCTCGCGCTTGATTTCGATCGGCATTTGCGCATCAAGCCTCCTGTCGGCCTCGGCTTCCGAGAGCCCGTCGCGCCGGATCAGCCGTTCCCGCTGCACTTCGTGGGGCACATAGACGACCATAATCTCTTGATACATATGTTCATAACCGGATTCATACAGCAGCGGCACATCGACAACGACCAACTTGTCCGGATGCTCCCGCTCGGCCGTCTCTCTTTGCTCGAGCAACTGCGCGCGAATCGCGGGATGCAGCAAGCTCTCCAACAGCTTGCGCGCATCTTTGTCCGCGAAAACGATCTCGCCCAGCTTTTTGCGGTTCAAAGATCCGTCCGGCTGAATAACGGCTTGTCCGAACTGCTCCGCAACCCTGGCAAGAACCGGGCTGCCGGGCTCCACAACATCGCGGGCGATTTTGTCCGCATCAATCAATATGGCGCCGCGGCGGACGAGCATGGCGCTAACCGTACTTTTGCCGCAAGCGATTCCTCCTGTTAACCCGATATTCATCCGAAAAACTCCTTGCCATTAGAACATTTTCATGATTCCCATCAATACAAGCACGCATGCCGGAAGAATCGACAGCTTCCTCATCCAGTTGATCTCCGCATAGCGAAACCCGATGCGAAGTCCGGTCGCAATAAATATTCCGCTCGCCAAAGCGATGACAGCCGCCGTAAGTAATGGCGCAAACCCGATAAGAGCCGCCCCGATCCCTGCTCCGAATGCGTCGAGCGATAGCGCCAGCCCGAGCAGCGTCGCTTCGGACGCGGAAATATTGCCCGATTTATCTACATCCGCGATGGAAGGCGTCCGTAAAATTTGAATAACAAGTCCAAACCGTTTCAATTCGAGGTTTAAAATCTCTTTTGTCTTTTGCAGCGTATCCCCGCCCTGCGGTTCGGCCGGGAGCTGCCTCAAAGAAATCTCCGGCTCTTGCGCTTCCTGAGACTTATTTTGCAGCACCTGCGCAAACGCCCAGATGCCGATACCGATCAGGATGGCGGCGCCGATCCGCTTCGCTGCCTCCGGACTCAAAAACGAAGACAGGAGCACGCCGATTTGCATCGAGCTGAAAATAATAATGCCCGACCAAAGCGAAATAATGCCGATGGAAAGAAGCGGAATCCGAATTTTACGCAAACCGTACATCGCACCGACGCCAAAACCGTCCAAGCTGACCGCAAAAGCAAGAATAAGCAAAGAAATCACAGGAAGCATAATACCCCTCCTAAGAGTTTTCCATAGGATTAACTTCTTTCCCAGGTTACATTCTTCTTATCATATGGGAGGGGGTGGCGACTCGTGCCTATTTACCGGATTTCTTTGGGACTCTCTTCTGCTTCAGGGGCTGGCATGTCGGACAAATATGCGTCCCTCTGCCGCCGACAACCGTTTTGTAAATCTCGCTTCCGCACGCCTTGCAAGGTTCGGACTGCCGTCCGTAAATGTTCAATTGATGCTGGAACAGTCCGATTTCACCCTGGCCGTTCACAAAGGATTTGATCGACGAACCACCTGCTTCGACCGCATCCCGCAGCGTCCGCACGATGGCCTCATGCAGCAGCAGCAGCTCCTTGCGGGAAAGCGACGAAGCTTCGCGCTCGGGATGAATGCCCGACAAAAAGAGAGACTCGTCTACATATATATTCCCGATTCCGACGACACATTCCTGATTGAGCAGCAGCGGCTTAATCTTGGTGGAGCGCTTGGAAATACGTTCGCTGAACGCCTCCGGCGTGAACGATTCCTCCAAAGGCTCCAGGCCCAGCTTCTGCAGCGGAGGCTGCGAAAACTCCTCCCCTTTCGGAAACAAATGCATCGTTCCAAACTGCCGCACATCCTTATACCGCAGCTCGCTGCCGTCCGTAAAACGGAACAGCACATGAGTATGCAGCTCCAGCGGATCATCACCTGCGTACAAGCCATAGCGGCCTTCCATGCGCAAGTGCGAGACGAGCACATATTCATCCAAGACAAAGCGCAAAAACTTGCCGCGCCTTTCGATAATTTGAATCGTTTGACCTTGCAGCAGCGTCTCAAACATCTGAATGTCCTGCGGCTTCTGTATAATCCGCGGCAGCCTGACCTGAACATGCTCGATCGTTTTTCCGGCAACAAGCATATTCAGCGTTCTTTTGACTGTTTCGACTTCGGGCAGCTCAGGCACCAGGTCTCACCTCTATAAAATAATTTTTTTGTACCAATGGTAAAAAAACAAGAATAGGCCCGTGCAGAAGCAAGAGCGGGGTGTATGGGCCGCGGGCACAGGCCGGCGGCACAGGCCAAAGGCAGGGCCGCGGGCGCGGGCCGGCGGCGAAAGCCAAAGGCAGGGCCGCAGGCGCGGGCCAGAGGCGAAAGCCAAAGGCAGGGCCGCAGGCGCGGGCCAAAGGCAGGGCCGCGGGCGAGGGCCGGCGGTGCGGGCCAAAGGCAGAGCCACCGGCGGGGGCCGACGGCGCAGGCCAAAGGCAGGGCCGTGGGCGAGGGCCGGCGGTGCGGGCCAAAGGCAGAGCCGCAGGCGAGAGCCGGCGGCGCAGGCCAAAGGCAGGGCCGTGGGCGAGGGCCGGCGGTGCGGGCCAAAGGCAGAGCCGCAGGCGAGAGCCGGCGGCGCAGGCCAAAGGCAGGGCCGTGGGCGAGAGCCGGCGGCGAAAGCCAAAGGCAGGGCCGCGGGCGCGGGCCGGCGGCGAAAGCCAAAGGCAGGGCCACCGGCGCGGGCCGGCGGTACAGGCCAAAGGCAGAGCCGCGGGCGAGAGCCGGCGGCGCAGGCCAAAGGCAGGGCCGCGGGCGCGGGCCAGAGGCGCTAGCCAATGGCAGGGCCCGGCTCGCGCGGTGGTGGGACCGCGGGCCAGCAGCACCTCTGCCTGTCAGCGCGAAAAAACCTGCAAAAGTGCAGCTTTTTACCCGTTGATACGCTGGCAACGAAAAATTCCTGCAAAAGTGCAGGCTTTTCATCGAAAATATAGGCCCAGACTCATTTTCATTCAAAATTCCTGCACAATTGCAGGCTTTTCACCAAAACGGCCCACTTTCACTGAAAAAGCCTGCACTTTCGCAGTTTTTTCGGCCTAGAGGGCCTTGTGGAGCCCGTGAACCTGGCGTGCGGCATCCTCGCAGATGACTGTGCGGCCGGCGGAACAGAGGTCACCGGCGCCGTCTTGCCGCAGGGATGCCCGCTCCGAACGACGCCACCGTCTCGGGCAGCTCCGCCTTCTGGCGGGCCTTGTCGGGCCCATGAGCCTGGCGCGCAGCAGCCTCGCAGATGACTGTGCGGCCGGCGGCACGGAGGTCTCCGGCCGCCTTGCCGCAGGGCCGCCCGCACCGGCCGGCGCCACCATCACGGGCAGCCCGCCCAAAGCGGTCGGCTGCCGAAATTACTTCGCCTCGTACCAGGTGAGGCCGAAATCGACGTCCGCCTGAAGCGGCACGTCCAGCTTGAGCGCGGAAGCCATCACTTCCGGCACGATCCGGCGCATCGTCTCCAGCTCTTCTTCCGGAACCTCGAAGACAAGTTCGTCATGCACCTGAAGGAGCATGCGGCTGCGCAGCCGCTCGTGCTTCAGGCGTTCCGCCATCTGCACCATGGCGAGCTTGATGATGTCCGCGGCCGAGCCTTGAATCGGCGAGTTCATCGCCGTGCGCTCCGCAAACGAGCGCAGGTTGAAGTTCGATGCCGTAATTTCCGGCAAATAGCGGCGGCGCTGCAGCAAAGTCGTGACATACCCGTCTCTGCGGGCATCTGCCACGATATCGTCCATATATTTGCGAACCCCCTGGAATACGGCAAAATATTGCTCGATAAAGCTGGCCGCTTCCTTCCGGGTAATGTCCAGGTTCTGGGACAGGCCATAATCGCTGATGCCGTAGACGATGCCGAAGTTGACCGCCTTGGCCTGGCGGCGCATGTTCGCGTCGACTTCGTTCTCCTGCACGCCGAATACGTCCATCGCCGTCTTCGTATGAATGTCCATGTTCTGAAGGAACGCTTCCTTCAGCTTCTCATCCTGCGAGATGTGCGCAAGCACCCGCAGCTCGATCTGCGAGTAATCCGCAGCCAAAATGTACCATCCCGGTTCGGAGGGGACGAATACTTTGCGGATTTTGCGGCCTTCCTCCATACGAATCGGAATGTTCTGGAGGTTCGGGTACTGGCTGCTGAGCCGCCCCGTAGCGGCAATCGTCTGCCGGTAATACGTATGCACTTTGCCGGTCTCCGGCCGCACCTCTTTAAGCAGCCCTTCGACGTACGTCGACTGCAGCTTCGCCAGCGAGCGGTAGTGCAAAATATGCTCTACGATCTCATGGTAGGGCGCAAGCTTTTCCAGCACCTCGGCGTCCGTCGAGTAGCCGGTTTTGGTCTTCTTCCAAGCTGGCAGCCCCAGCTTCTCGAACAAAATCTCGCCAAGCTGCTTCGGCGAATTGATGTTGAATTCGCAGGCCGCCAGCTCGTAGATGCGGGCCATGATGCCTTCGAGCTGCCCGGCCAGTTCCTCGCCGAGCTGCTTTAGGCCGTCGGCGTCGACCTCGATGCCGCGCAGCTCCATCTCCGCGAGCACGCCCGCGAGCGGCAGCTCCAGTTCGTAGAAGAGGCTGTGCATCTCGCTCTTCTCCAGCTCTTCCCGCAGCGCGGGCACCGCGCGGCGGATCGTGTCCGCTTTGCGGCACAGGTGCGCGCCAAGCGCAGGAAGCTCCGGCAGGCGAAACTTCACGCCTTTGCCGAACACCTCTTCATCGGCCTTGATGCCAGGCAGGCCGTATTTGCCCGCAAGGCCGCTCAAGGTGAGCGTCGACTCCGTAGGATCGAGCAAATATGCGGCCAGCAGCACGTCGAAGTCCACCCCGCGGAGGCGGACTCCCTGCCAGGCCAGCGCCAGCTCCGCACGGTGCTGGTCGAACAACTGCTTCTTCTTCGTCTCGTCGGACAGCCAGTCTCTGACCGGCCCCGCTTCCTCGCTCATCAGCAGGCTGAAAGGCATATACGCCAGCTTGCCGCTTTGTTCCATATAAACCGCCATCCCGGCCACATCCGATTGATGTGGGTTCTCGCCAATCACTTCTATATGAATGACGGCCGAATCGCCGAGCGCGGCTATGAGACCCGCAAGTCCGTCAGCCGTAACGATTTCCGTCTCCAAGCTTTCTTCGGCTTGCTCCGCCTCGCCGGCATTTGCCGAGAAATCCATTTTTTCCAGCAGTGATTTGAATTCCAGCTTGCGGAACATGCCCGCCAGAGCTTGTCCGTCGTAGCCTTCATAACGGAAGCCCGCCCATTCCGTAGCCATCGGCACTTCGCGGAAAATCGTCGCAAGCTCCTTGCTCATGATCGCATCCTTCGAATGCTCCTCGATCTTTTCCTTCATCTTGCCCTTCATATCGGCGCTATGGGCCAGCACTTCCTCAACGGAGCCGTATTCGTGAAGCAGCTTCAGCGCCGTCTTCTCGCCAACCCCCGGAATGCCGGGAATGTTGTCCGAGGCGTCGCCCATCAGCCCTTTCAGGTCGATGATCTGATTCGGCGTCAAGCCGTACTTTTCCATAATTTCTTGCGGATTGTAGCGCTCGACCTCGCTGATGCCCTTGCGCGTAATCGCGACCGTGACATGCTCGGAGGCAAGCTGCAGCATATCCTTGTCTCCCGACACGAGCAGCACCTTCTCGCCGTGCTCGTCGGCAATCCGCGTCAGCGTGCCGATAATGTCATCGGCCTCGTAGCCCTCCAGTTCAAACTGGGGGATTTGAAAAGCCCGCAGCAGCTCTTTAATGAGCGGAAACTGCTCGGAAAGCTCAGACGGGGTTTTGGCCCTACCGCCTTTGTACTCGGTATATTCTTTATGGCGAAACGTCACCTTCCCCGCGTCAAACGCTACGAGAAAGTGGGTCGGCTTTTCTTCTTCAATCAGCTTCAGCAGCATGGTGGTGAAGCCGTACACGGCATTCGTGTGCAATCCGCTTGAGTTGCTGAGCAGCGGAAGGGCGTAAAAAGCCCTGTTGGCAATGCTGTTGCCATCGATAATGATCAACTTGTCCATAGTAGCCTCCCCGATTTCAGACATACTCTCTTCATCATAGCATAGGAAATAAAAATAAAAAAACAGTTATGCACATAAACATGTAATAGAAGCGAGTAAACGGGTCGCAAGGTCTTCAAAAGGAGGTTCTCCGCATGAGTCCTTTTTTTTCTCCAACCCGCAAAAAAGTCATTTTTTTCGATATGAACAATACGATTCTGGATCGCAGGCAGTGCTTCGACTCCGCGTTTTTGCAAGTGATGAACGAGTATACGGCAAGATGGGAACCGGAAGGCCACACATGGTCCGGCCAGGACGCGCTGCAAAGCTATAAGCTGGAATGGAGCAAGCATCGGAAGGCGCCCGTAAAAAGCCAGATTTCCGCCGAGGAGCTCCGGCTATTGTGCCTGAAAAAGGCGCTCCAGCCTTTTCCGGTTGCCGTAAACCCCGCTTTTACACGCGCTTTTTTCGATCAGGTCGAACAGCAGGAGGATACCTTTGTCGCTTTATTTCCCGGCGTCGAAGAAACGCTCGGCGTTTTGACCAAAAATTTCGAGCTGGCCATTATTAGCAACGGCAATTTGCGGCGTCTGCAAACCAATTTGCACAAACTGAAGCTTACTCAGTGGATCGGGCCGGACCGTCTGTTCAGTTCGGAGAAGGATGGGCCGCGCAAGCCTCATCCCGCGATTTTCGAAGCGGCTATGAAAACGGTGGGCACGACGCCCAATCAAAGCGTCATGGTCGGTAATTCGTGGCGCAACGACGTGGTGGGGGCAACCTCCTGCGGCATGGACGCCGTCTGGATTCATCCAGGCAGCGTGAAAAAAATATCGGAACGCCGGGTCGGCAAGCAAAAGGTTATCATTATCCGCTCTTTTAAACAGCTTCAGCATACGTTCTCGGAGCCGATACGGTGACCGGCATACAGAGCGCTCAATTTATGCAGTGCATGCAATAAACGCTCCCTTGATGCGCCTTCGCTTTCTTCTTCAAAGCAGCCGCAGCTTGTGAAATCTGCTCGAGGGTCATCGCGGATTCACTGCTGCATACGACGAGTGAAAGCGAAAGCGTCACCCCATTGCTCGGAACCTGGGCGCCGCTGCGGTCCCACACGTATTCCCACGTCTCTCCCTCGTAGAACATCTGTACGCCCTGCTCGAACCGGCGAATCATTTCCTGGCACAGCGTCTCCGGTAGCATCGTAGAGGAAATAGCTATAAAATCGTCCCCGCCCACATGCCCGACAAAGTCGAGCGGCGTGCCGCATACCGCAATCGCCTGCTGCATGATGTCCGCCGTATATTGAATCAACTGATCCCCTCTTTGAAAGCCGAAGCGGTCGTTGAACCATTTGAAATAGTCCAAATCCGCGTAGACGACATGGAACGGCTTCTTTTCCATAATCCGCTTGTTCAGCTCCCGGTTGATCTGCAAATTTCCCGGCAGTCCGGTCAACGGATTGGCAATCCGCGCGGATTCCATGCGGACGCTCGTAATGCTTTCCAGAATGGAGCGGATGGAAGCCGTGCCCGCCATTTTTCCGCTGCTCGTAATAATGACGAGATCGTACAGGTTATGTATGGAACGCGAGGTCGCCATTTGCGAGACTTGCTCTACGGGCATGAACTCGTCCACGATGAGCGGAGAATCGTCCATGATCTGATCGATGCTCCGGTTCCAGAACAACGAGAATCCGTACTGCCCCGCCAGCTGCTGAAACAGCCTGTCCCTCATCATCAGCCCGACCGGAACGGCTTCGCTTACGATAACGGCGCCTACGGCGTCCTGGTTTTTTTTCAAATAGTCGGCGACTTCGGAAATAAGCGCACGCTTGTCGAACACCTTCACCGGCGCGGCCAAATCGCCGATCGACCAGACCGCTGCGCCGCCTTGCAGCTTTCGGTGCTGCCAGATCAGCATCTGGTGGCTTTCCTCGACGGTAACGGGATCGGTGCCGGGCCTTCCGAGCAAATAGCCTTGACCGTAATGAATGCCCATCCGGGTTAGCTTGATCAGCTCGTCCATATGCTCGATGCCTTCGGCAATAAGCGAAATGTTCATTTTCTGGGCGAAGGTGACGAACGTTTCTACGATATACTCCTTGACTTTATTTAAATGAATGTTCTCGATCAAAGAACGGTCAATTTTAATAAAATCCGGCTGCAGCTCCGCAATCGCCTGAAGGGACGAGTATCCGGCCCCGGCATCGTCGATCGCAATCCGGTATCCCTGTTTGCGGTAATGCTCCAAAATCTTTTTGGCCAAAGTAAAATCCTCGATCGAGCTTCTCTCCGTAATTTCAAAAACGACATTGTTCGGCCGCAAGCCGTGGGCATGCAAAATCTCCATCGTTTTACCCGGAATAAATTGCGGGTCGTGCAGCACCTGAGACGAAATGTTAATAAATAAAAACTGCTCCGGCCGCAAAAAAGATCCCTGAATCGCCTTTTCTCTGGCCAGTTTTTCCAAAACATAGAGCTCGCCTTGTTGTTCGGCAAATTCAAACAGGTCCAGCGGCGATTGAAACGCACTTTCCCGCGGCCCCCGCGTCAACGCCTCGTACCCGGTAACTTCTCCGCTCTGCAGCGAGACAATCGGCTGGTACACCGAAAAAATGGACTGCCGCTCAATGATTTCGCGAAAATGCGTGAACATGTCTGACTGAACTTGCATCAACATCATCCCTTACCGACTCAACTTTTACCCCAAGTGTAACAAACCAAACGTCCAGACATGTTAAGCTTGTGTAAAATCATTGTAAATAGGTTTAATAATCTGTTTCAACATATTTTCTCACAGCCAAAAAGAGGGAATCTACCCTTTTCCCCGAAAAAAGAAAGCAGGAGATTTTGCAAAGCTGTGTTCATACCTTTTGGATTGTATAACCGAAAGAAGGAACTGAAATGGATGATCAAGTAAAAATCTTGGCGGTGGATGACCGCTACGAAAATTTGCTGGCTTTGACCGGCATACTTGCCTCTTCTGACTATGCTCTGATTACGCTGCAATCCGGCGAAGAGGTTCTCAAATACTTGCTCAAGGAGCCGGCCCACAATGTGGCCGTAATCCTGCTGGACGTGCAAATGCCCGGCCTGAGCGGTTTTGAAACAGCCGAGTTGATCAAGCAGAAAAAGTCCTGTGAAGATGTGCCCATCATATTTTTGACAGCGATCAGCACTTCGATTGAACACGTATTAAGAGGTTATCATGCAGGCTCCATCGACTACGTTTTTAAACCCGTGCATCCTGATCTGCTTAAAATGAAAGTGGACGCTTTTGTCAAGCTTCACCGCTATCATCAAAAAATAAAATCCCAAAGCGAGCTGTTGAACCAGCGGGCGCTTGAACTGGAGGAGACGAACCACAAGCTCGCCAGAGCGGAAATGCTGCTCAAGCAGCAAAACGAGCTGCTGGAAAAACGCGTGGAAGAAAGAACCCGCGAACTCGTGGACGCGCATCAAAAATTGCTGAAATCGCAAGAGCATTTTCAAAAAATGTTCAAAGCCTCGCCCTGCTTGATGGCGATCAGGCGTCTGTCCAATTACGAATATATCGATGTCAACGATACCTGGAAGCAGTACACGGGCTACGGGGAAGAAATCATCGGCACGTCCTTGAACTTGTTCGGGATGAGGGGCGATTCCGCCGAAAGCGAAGACACCTGTGCGGAGCAGGTCGGCCACAATGCCAAAGTCAAGTACGAGACGAAAAACAAAGAAATCCGCAGCGCCGTGCTGTCCACGGAAATTATCGACATGGACGACGAAAAGTGTCTGCTGCAGGTAGCGATCGACATCACGGAAAACCTCCGATACGAGACCGAAATGGCCCGTCTGGCCCAGTTGAACCTCGTCGGGGAGATGGCCGCCGGGATCGCGCACGAAATCCGGAATCCGATGACGACCATCCGCGGCTTTCTGCAGCTGTTCCGGGACAGCAAAGGCACGATGGAAAAAGAATACATACATATCATGCTGGAAGAGCTCGATCGGGCTAACAAAATCATTACCGAATATTTATCGCTGGCCAAAAATAAACAAACGCACCAGCATACCGCACAGTTGAACCGCATTTTGGAAACGCTCTATCCGTTGATCCAGGCCGAAGCGGTCATGACCGGCAAGCATCTTCAGATCGAATACGGCGATTGCCCCGAGCTGCAATTGGACGATCAGGAAATCCGCCAGCTGATCCTGAACATGTGCATCAACGGGCTGGAAGCGATGGACGCGGGCGGGATGCTGTCTGTCGAAACGTATGCCGAAGCGCAAAGTGTCGTTTTGAAAATATCCGATCAAGGAAGCGGCATCAGGGAAGAAAATTTGGAAAAGCTCGGCAGGCCGTTTTTCACGACCAAAGACCACGGCACCGGATTGGGGCTGGCCGTCTGCTACAGCATCGCCGCCCGGCATCAGGCGCCTATCGAAGTGCAATCGAGCAGCCTGGGCACGACGTTTTTCATCCGCTTCGCGATCCCTTCCGCCGTCTTGGCGCAGTAACCCTTTGATCGGCCGTTCAGTGGTTCCCGGCGTGGGTGCAGCACTGCAGTTCCCGGCGCGCGTTGTGCATTGCAGTGATGCACGGCGAGGGCATGAGGTAACTCGACTGGCTGGGCTGTGAAGGGAACCTGACTGCGGGCAGAAAGCCTGCAAAAGTGCAGGTTTTTGCCTGCTGATACGCTGGAAACGAAAAATTCCTGCAAATGTGCAGGCTTTTCGCCAAGCACAAGAGCTTAGATTCATTTTCTACGAAAATTCCTGCAATTTCGCAGGCTTTTCGCCAAAATGAACCGTTAACCCAGAAAAAGCCTGCACTTTCGCAGGATTTCTTCGCTCAGACACCAGGCAATCATACAAAAAGGGGAAGCTAGCGGCCCAAAGCCGTTAACTTCCCCTTTTTTCCACACCATCAGACGTTCAAATCTTTGCGCTTCCCGGTCACCATGTAGATGACACCTTCTCCGATGTTGGTCACATGGTCGGCAACTCGTTCCAGATAGTGCGCCACCATGATCAGATGAGCCAACTGACGGTTGCGGTTCAGGTCCGCATTCATCATGCTGATCAGCTCTTGCATAACCGTGCTGTACAGCTTGTCGACCTGGTCGTCCTTCTCCGCAAGAGCCGCCGCCCTGTGCACATTGCGCTCCGTGTAGGCGATCATGCTCTCCTGCAGCATTTCGATGGCGATATCGGCCATCTGCGGAATGACTTCGAGCGGTTTGACCAGCTCTTCACCGGCAAAGCGAATCGTAATCTTCGCGATGTCGACGGCATGATCGGCAATCCGCTCCAGATCGGTCGCGATTTTAATCGCCGTGCCGATAATTCTCAAATCGCTGGCCATCGGCTGCTGCAATGCGGTCAACCGGAGGCACAGCTCGTCGATTCTTGTCAAGAAGTCGTCGATAACATCGTCCCTCTTGATGATTTGCCCCGCCAGTTGTTCATCCAATCTGGCCAGTGAATCCACCGCCGAGCGGATCAAATGTTCCACACTGCTCCCCATTTGAAGCAGTTCATGCTGAAGCAGTTCCACCGACTGATGGAAACCCGGTCTCGTATCCATTTGTACACTCCCTTTCCCTTCTGTTAACCGAATCTTCCGGTAATGTAATCTTCCGTGCGCTGGTCGTTAGGACTTGTGAAAATTTTGTCCGTTTTGTCCGTTTCGATCAAATATCCGTTCAGGAAGAACGACGTCATGTCGGAAATCCTGGCGGCTTGCTGCATGTTGTGCGTTACAATGATGATTGTGTACTTGTCTTTCAGCATCTGGGTCAGCTCTTCGACCTTAAGCGTGGAGATCGGGTCCAGCGCTGAAGTCGGCTCATCCATCAGCAGCACATCAGGCTCGACCGCCAGCAGACGGGCGATGCAAAGACGCTGCTGCTGACCGCCGGACAAGCCGAGCGCCGATTTGTTCAACCGGTCCTTGACTTCGTCCCAAAGCGCCGCTTGTATCAAGCTGCGCTCGACGATTTCATCCAGCACCGATTTTTTCTTCGTGCCGTGAATGCGCGGGCCGTAGGCGATGTTGTCGTAGATGCTCATCGGGAACGGATTCGGGCGCTGGAACACCATGCCGACCCGCTTGCGGAGCGAAACGACATCCGAATCCGAGCCATAGATGTTCAATCCGTCTACCGCAACGTTGCCTGTAATTCTGACGCTTTCGATCAAGTCGTTCATCCGGTTCAGCGTACGCAGGAAAGTCGACTTGCCGCAGCCGGAAGGGCCGATCAAAGCGGCGATCGTACCGGCCTCAATACTTAGCTCTATATCATGCAGCGCATGGTTGTCCCCGTAAAACAAGTTTAATTTGTCCGCTTTGATTTTGGGCTTTGTCATTGTCGTTACCATTTATTTCCCTCCGGAAAGTCTTTTTTGTAAAATCCGACTTGGAATACCTACAAGCAAGTTGAAGACCAGCACGACGATGAGAAGCAGCGCCGCACTGCCTTTGGCGATATCTTTCGCATCAGGCACCAACGCTTCCGCACCGACATACCAGAGATGAACGGATAAAGTCTCGCCCATTTTCAGCGGATTGAAATCCGGGAAAAACCGCGACACCGACAAGCCTGCAGTGTAAATCAGAATGGCCGATTCCCCAAGCGCGCGGCCGGAAATGAGCGTAATGCCCGTAATCAGATTCGGCATTGCCGCAGGAATGAGCACCTTGCGGATCGCCTGCCATTTGGTCGAACCGAGCGCAAGGCTTGCTTCCCAGTACGAATCCGGCACTGTACGGATCGCTTCTTCTGTCACACGTACCATGACCGGCAAATTCAGCAGAGCGACGGTCGCCGCGCCGCCGATAATCGAAAATTTCAGCCCGAGCAAATTGGCGAACAACAGGAAACCGAACAATCCGAAAACGATCGAAGGGACGGAAGCCAAAGCTTCGACCGAAATGCGTACGATGTCGGTAAAACTATTTTTTTGCGCATAAACAGCCAGATAAATCCCCGAGAAAACTCCGATTGGAACCGAAATGATCAGGGAAAGGATCAAAATGTAGAAGGAGTTGAACAACTGCGGCCCAACGCCGCCGCCGGCTTTAATTTCCTCCGGCTTGCCGAAAATGAATTGCCAAGATAAATGAGGAATGCCGTCGCCAAGTATCCGTATCAGAAACCAGGCCAGAATGAGGATAATGACAATGCCCGAAGCCCAGAAGTAGATAGTGGCCAAACGATCCGTATTTCTGCTGTTCATTTAACTTCGCTCCTTTTAGCCACGATCCGGATAATAAGAATTAACAATAAGGAAATAATAAGCAGAACCAGCGCCATCATATAGAGCGCGTTATTCCAGGTCGTTCCGTAGTTCGTGTTACCCATGTCCTTGACGATCGCGGTTGTCAGCACCGTCGTCGAATCAAGCAATGACTTGGGCATTTGCGGCGAGTTCCCGATCACCATGAACACCGCCATCGTTTCGCCGATTGCGCGGCCCATGCCGAGAATGATGCCTGTCAAAATACCGGGTCTTGCCGCCGGCAGCAGCACGCGCCACATCGTTTGCCAGCGTGTCGCTCCGAGAGCCAGAGACGCTTCTTCCAACCGTCCGGGCAGCGAGCGGATCGCATCCTCGGAGATGGAAAGAATCGTAGGCATAATCATAATCGCCAAAATGATAGCCGCCGGCAAAATGCCGTACCCGACTCCGCCGGTCAATTTCCCGAGTGCGGGCACGATAACTGTCATACCGATCAGACCGTATACGACAGACGGAATGCCGACGAACAAGTCCGTGGCAGGCCGCAAAATTTCACGCATCCATTTCGGCGCGATTTTCGCCATAAACAGAGCCCCGGACAGCGCCAGCGGCACCGACAATACGACGGAAACGAGCGTCAGCAGCAGCGTGCTGTACAGAAAAGGCAGCGCTCCGAATTTATTTTGCCCAGGCGTCCAATCGGTCGAAAAGAAGTACTCCAAAGGACTGACCCCTTGAAATGTTTTGAGCCCCTGCATCCCTACGAAAATAATGATGGAAAAAATAATGGCCGCTACGAGCGCAGCGCTCCCGACGAATACCCACCGCATCACGCTGTCTTGTCTATATTGTCCCTTCGTCCATTTGCTCGTCATCGGGCGGTTCCTCTCTTCCGCCGTGTTTGCCAGCTTGTCTGCCACCGTGTTCAATGGATAATCCCCCTTCTCCTGATTCACATTACACTCATCATAGGTGATGAGTGTCAATGCATCATCAATGAATTGTAAAGACAATGTAAAAATTATCGTCTCTTCTCGAGCAAAAAGAGCGCTGCAATAGCTGCAGCGCCCTGATGGTTTTTAAACGTTATTATTTGTTTCCAAGCAGATCGGCAGGCAAGAATTTCAGATCGCGAACTTGCTTGCTTTGGAAGTCTTTGCTTTTGATATAGTCGATGAAAGATTTAGCAGGTTCTTTAGCTTCGCCTTTTGTGTACATACGCTCAACACCGAACAGTTTGTAAGTGCCGTTTTTGATGTTGTCTTCGGAGAAAGCAACTCCGTCGATTTTCAACGCTTTAACCGTATCGTCGATGTAAGGAGTATCAACGTAGCCGATGGAAGCGGATTGGCCGGCTACCGCTGTTTTCATAGCACCGCTGTTTTCTTGCGTAATACCGTCTTTAGTGAATTCTTTGCCGTCAAGAATGATTTGTTGAACCAGTTTACGGGAACCGGAGCTGTCAGGACGGTGAACAAGAACGATTTTCGCGTCTTTACCGCCTACATCTTTCCAGTTTGTGATTTTGCCCATATAGATGTCGGCAGCTTGTTGCTTAGTCAAGTTATCGACAGTTACATCTTTATTAACGATGAAAGCGAAAGGAGCAACTGCAACAAAGTTCTCTTTCAAGCCTTTGTCTTTGTATTCATCTCCAGGAGCCACGTCGGAGTTACCGATATCGGAAGTGCCGTCCGCTACGTTTTTGATACCTGTACCGGAACCGCCTGCTGTTACGTTGATCGTTACTTTCGGGTTTTTCTCCATGAACTCGGTAGCCGCTTGTTTCACAAGAGGAAGCAGGGCGCTGGAGCCGGATGCCGTAATTGTGCCGGAAAGCTCAGTTTTTGCTGGAGCCGGAGAATCGCTTGGTTTGGTAGATGCGCTTGCACTTGGTGAAGGAGATGCAGCGTTTTGTGTTGTGTTTGTGTTGGCGCCGCAACCAGCCAAAGCCCCCATTACTAAAATCGTAGAGAGTGAAAATGTAATTCCTTTTTTCGACATGAGCTTAAACATAGTCAGCATGTCCTCCTTTATTTTTATAAAGCGTAATTGCAGTTAGATTCGATGTCTGTTCTCTGTCCGTCGATCTAACCTTCTTACACATCGTAACAACAGATTGTAAATTAAAAACTCGCGAAACGTAAACGTAATGTAAAACTTTTATTTAACACTTCTTTAACACAGTTCGGCTTTTCGCTTAATAGATGATTATTAAAGTAGAAGCAATACATAGAAATTAGTCGAAAATTGTCAATTAAAAATGGAGGGAACGAAAATGAGGAAGTTAACGTTCAATATGACCATGCGCAGCAAATTGATCGTCAGCTTTAGCAGTATGCTTCTGATTTTTCTTACGGTCGCTTTCTTCAATCTCTATCAGGTCGGTCAAATCAAACAGCACATGAACGATCAAAACGATAAAGTACAGCTCAAAGTGATGGCGCTGGAGCTTAAAGAAATGGTGCAGGAGCTCAATATTATCGCTTCCGGTCTGGAGATTTCCAAGAAACCCGAATATATTTTAAAATACAACGCAAAGCGGCAGCCTTTTACCGATATGGTCAAAATGATCGGCGACACCGCCTCCACGCCGGAACAGCTAAAATGGCGAAGCCAGCTGATCCAGGCTTCCGTCGACTACATCAACAATTTCGATTCGGCGGCCCAAATGGTTCAGGGAAACGGCACGAATCCGGTAGATCTGCAAATCAATCTGCTGTATCTCTATAATGAATCGCAAGATTTGAAGGATAAAATTTTCGGTCTGGTCGACAATTTTTACACGACATACGCGGAATCCGCCGATAATGCGGTGAGCGAATCCACTTTGCTGCTGGATCAAACGGGTAAAGTGATGCTTATCGTAGCGTCCCTCGTGTTCGTTTTGACTTTGTTCATTGCGTTCATCATCATCCGCTCTTTCATGAATCCTATCACCCGCTTGCAAAAAGCGGTGGCCTTAATCGCCGAGGGAGACTTGAGCCATACGATCAACTCCGAGTCTCGGGATGAGCTTGGCCAATTGAGCCGCAGCTTCGACCATATGATCGTCCAAGTTCGTCAAATGCTGAGCGCCGCGAGCAAAATTGCCTCCTCCTTGACAGAGCATTCGCAATCGTCCCGTCATTTTTCGGAACTGACCGCATCGGCGAATATCGATATTTTAAAATCGATCCAAGACATTTCGGCAGGCGCTAACGAGCAAGCCTACAAAACGGAGCAAAGCTCGCAAATCATTGCCGAGCTGGACGCGGAAATCCGCGCGATCACGTCGTATACGGACGATATGAAGCGTTCCAGCGAAGAGGCTTCGGCCGGCACGCTGAACGGAACGGCGTCCGTTCGGGCGTTGAAAGCCTCCTCGGACCGATCCCAGGAGGTGCTGAGCAAAGTTGACGCAGCCATGCGGACTCTCGCGGCGAGCTCCAGACAGATCGGCGCGATCACGCAGTCGATTACGGAAATTTCGACGCAGACGAACGTGCTGTCGCTGAACGCTGCCATTGAAGCGGCCAGAGCCGGCGTTCACGGCCGTGGTTTTTCCGTTATCGCCGAAGAGGTGCGCCAGCTGTCCCAGCAAACGAACGACTCCTCCAAAACGATCAGCGGCATGATCCAGACGCTGCAGCAGCAAATCCGCGAGCTGCAAAGCAGCTTGAACGAAGCCAAGGAGCAGACGGAGGCGCAAAACAGCCGCGTGTCGGATACGCTCGACTCTTTTGTCGGCATCGAACAATCGATGAGCCATATTACGGGTCAGATCGAACAAATTCATGACAAAATCGAGCAGGTCCGCCTGAAAAACGATACGCTCGTAGAGTCCGTTCAATTCGTCGCCGCCGTAGCGCAGGAAACCGCGGCAGGGGTGGAGGAAGTTCATTCGACCTCGATTCAGCAGGACGCCTCGATCCGTCAAATCGCCGACCAAGCGGATGACATTCACACTTTGGCCGCACAGCTGTTCACGGAAATCAGCAAATTTCAAATCGGAACCGAGGACGTGGAACTGGCTCAGGAAGGGCAACCCGAATCCGAACCCGGGAATGAGGCTGGACAAGCGAAGTTCCTTGAAGAAGCGGAATCGGCCGAAGAGGAGCCTGATGCTGCAGCTCCGGCGGAACAGCAGCTTGATGAGCAGGAACAGTCCCGGACACCGAACGGGGAACTGGAACAGCAAGAGCAGCAGCAAAAACAAGAGCAACATGAAAAGCAAGAGAAGCTTGGCGAGGTGAGCGAAGCGGAGAAAAAATTGCTCGTTACCGTGTAGCTCAGGCCCGCCCGATCGCGGCGCGACGTGGCGCGACGTAGTACTACTGCTGCGCCAACGAGAGTACACCAACAAAGACGCCTCCGTTCCACTATCACAGTGGTTCGGAGGCGTCTTTGGCCTTTTCTTTTATTGCTTGACCGTATTTTCTGTCGTTTTGAGATTACGGAGAATGCTGACTTCAACTCGCCGGTTCTTCGCTTTGCCTTCCGGCGTATCATTGGATTCCACAGGATGATATTCGCCGAATCCGACGGAACGGTACATGACAGGGTTCAAATTGCCGTTATTCAGCAGCACTTTCATAAAATTGACCGCGCGCTTGGCGCTCAAATCCCAGTTCGTTTCGAACTCCGGTTTATGTATCGGCACATTATCGGTATGTCCTGCGACTTCGACCTGGTAGTCCGTGTAGCCGCTCAGCATCTCGGACATGGAGACGGCAAGCGTTCTTGCCTCAGGCTTCACAGTAGCGGAACCGGAATCGAAAAGCGCCCGGTCGCTGATCGTAAT
Organism: Paenibacillus sp. sgz302164; assembly: GCF_056120505.1. Classification (NCBI taxonomy): domain Bacteria; kingdom Bacillati; phylum Bacillota; class Bacilli; order Caryophanales; family Paenibacillaceae; genus Paenibacillus; species Paenibacillus sp. sgz302164. Next base: position 631,237 of record NZ_JBVYOL010000001.1, read on the forward strand.
CGTCAGCTTCTCGCTGTCCAGTTTCGTCTGCAGCTGGTCGGCCAAATTGTTGTCCTTAATAAAAGCGTCCACGCTCTTCTTAAGCTTCTCCAGATCCTCTTCTTCCTTCTTGAGGCGCTCCGCCAGCTTCCCGGCCTGCTTGTCTTCGGGCTTCGTCGGCGGATTCTGGTTGTTGTTGTTATTCTGGGTAGAGTTCGCAGCGTTATCGATCGGGATCAGGTTGGACATATTCATTGGTGCTGTTCCGCCAGTAAACGCGTTGTTCAAAGCTCTCATGATCGAATCGTATTTTTTGCTGTCCACTTGGCTGGAGGCGAACAAAATAATGAACAGCGCCAAGAGCAGCGTAAGCAAATCCGCATAGGGAATGAGCCAGGTTTCGTCAATATGCTCTTCGTGTTCTTCGTGCTTTTTCTTTTTGCTCACTGTGGAGTGGCCTCCTTCGCCCCCTCTTCATACTGCGCGCGCTCCGTGTTCGTCACAAAAATCATCATTTTTTGCTTCACGGAGTTCGCAGATACGCCGGATTGAATCGACAGCAAACCTTCCACGATCATCAGCTTGATCTCGACTTCTTTTTTCGATTTACTTTTCAGCTTGTTCGCGAACGGGTGACAAACGACGTATCCGAGGAAGATACCGAACAAAGTTGCGACGAAAGCCGCGGAAATCAAGTGGCCCAACTTCTCTACCTCGCTCAGGTTGCTAAGCGCCGCGATCAAGCCTACAACTGCGCCAAGAACGCCAAGCGTAGGCGCTGCCGCACCCGCCTGTGTAAAAATGCCCGCAAATCTTTTGTGTCTCGCTTCCATCTCGGCAATATCTTCAAGCAGCACGTCGCGGACAAAATCGGGATCGTTCCCGTCGATGATCAGACGCATACCCGTTTTCATAAAAGGATCGGAAAGCTCCTCAGCTTGTTTTTCCAGGGAAAGCAAGCCTTCACGGCGCGTAATGGAAACCCAGTTGATAAACGTTTCAATAAGCTCTTTTTTCGGCATTAACGGTTGTTCGGTAAAAATAATTTTCAATAATTTCGGAAATTTTTTCATATCTTCCATTGGAAACGATATAAAAAGCGTAGCTGCCGTTCCTCCGAAAATAATTAACGCAGCGGCGGGATTCAAAAGCGCCGACAGACTGGCCCCTTTTAACACCATGCCCACTCCGACCGCAAGAAACGCAAGAACGATACCGATTAACGATGATTTCTCCATCTTTGGTGCACCTCTCCATGTTTTCTACGTTTTCTTTGTAACAACTTTCCACTATGTACTGCACGAGCCGGGCCCGATTTCCCCCTCCAGAGCAACCTCCTCCATGCATCGTCATTTGTAAAGCTTCTAAAAATTCGACAAAATATGTATATAAACTTATGATAAAAACAATCAATATAAAACACAATACTTTTTTTGTCGAATAGTGTAAGGTAACCACGAATATGGAAGAATACATTCACAAAGCCCTTATACTTCTTTTATACTTAGATCATGCAAATCCCTGCTCAATTCGATATAGACGAGAGGAGTGAGCCATTTGGAGCACAGAAATTATGGCAAATCAGACAAACAATTCCCGATTCTCAGCTTTGGCGCCCAAAGAATCGTCGACGAACACAACTGCTCGGAGGAGGATGCAATCCGAATCGTAAACCGGGCCATCGATGAGGGGATCACTTATTTTGACACGGCGCCGAGCTATTCCGACGGACAGTCCGAAGAGCGGCTCGGCAAGGCACTGCAAGGACGCAGGCATGGAGTGTGGATCACGACCAAAACCCATGACCGCACGAGAGACGGCTCGTGGAGGCTGCTGGAGGCGAGCCTGAAGCGCCTGCAGACGGACAAGGTCGAGGAATGGCGGCTGCACAACATCATGACGATGGAAGAGCTGGAGCGATGCTTTGCCAAAGGGGGCGCGCTCGAAGCGCTGATCGAAGCGAGGGAGCAGGGAATCATCCGTTCGATTAGCATCAGCGGACATACGAACCCTGCCGTGCAGGCGGAAGCGATCGAGCGGTTCCCGTTCGACAGCGCGCTGGTGCCCCTCTCCGCCGCAGATCATTTCGTGTACAGCTATGCGCACGAGTTTCTCCCGAAAGCCGCGGACAAAGGAGTCGCCGTCATCGGCATGAAGGTGATGGCGCTCGGCAAGCTGGCGCCTTGGTACGAGCAGGCGCTCCGCTACACGTTCTCGCTGCCGATCGCGACGGCGATCGTGGGCATGGAATCCATGGAGCAGCTGGAGCAAAACCTGGCGATCGCCAAAAGCTTCACGCCCATGTCCGACACGGAGAGGCTTGAGTTTTTCAAAGAGATCATCCATCTGGCTTCGCCTGACGTTCTCCGCTGGAAAGCGAGCGAATGGATGTCCGGCGAGTGGTACGCCAGATAAATTTCCCGTACAAAGTAAAAGGGGCAACCGTTGAGGCAGCCCCTTTGTTCATTCCTCGAAAATCGTGCCCAGCAGCTGCCCCAATTCCTCCAGCGCCTGCGCTTCCTGCTCGCCGTCCGTTTCCAGCGTCACCTCGTCGTTTTGCTCGATGCCCAGCGTCAGCATGCTGAGCGAGCTTTTTCCGTTCACTTTCCGGCCGTTTTTCGTCACATTGACTTTGCAGGGGAAAGCACTCGCTTTTTGCACGAATACTTTCGTCGGCCGCGCGTGAAATCCGGATGGGTTTAATACGGTATAAGTTTGAGCAATCATTGCAAGCCACTCCTTGTTTTCTCGTTTACAAAAGCTTGTATTTGCGCCTGGCTGCCCATGCTTAAAATTTGCTCCGCATAGTCCGCCCATTCATGGTAAGACGAAGCGCGGATCAGCGCTCTGGCCGGCAAAATCGAGCCCGCGCTCATGCTGAATTCATGCAGTCCAAGTCCGAGCAAAATCGGAATAGCCGTTTCGTCGCCGGCCATTTCTCCGCACATGCCGACCCATTTGCCTTCTTTTTCGGCCGCGCGGATCACCATGTTCACTAGGCGCAAAATGGCCGGATGGCAGGGTTGATACAAATAGGAGACCGTCTCGTTCATCCGATCCGCAGCCATCGTATATTGAATGAGATCGTTCGTTCCGATGCTGAAAAAATCCGCCTCTTTCGCCAAAACATCCGCGGCAAGCGCCGCCGCCGGCACTTCGATCATAATTCCAACCTCAATGCTATCGGATACCTCGACACCTTCCTGAACGAGCTTCTCCCGCTCTTCGTTCAGCAGTTTTTTCGCTGCCTGCAGCTCCTCCACGACCGCGATCATCGGAAACATGATCTTCAGCTGGCCGAAAGAGCTGGCCCGCAGCAGCGCCCTGAGCTGGGTGCGGAACAAATCCGGCCGGTCGAGGCACAGGCGCACGGCCCGCAGCCCGAGAAAAGGATTGCTCTCTGCGGGAAGCTTCATGTATGGAAGCTCCTTGTCGCCGCCAATGTCGAGCGTGCGGATGACGACAGGCTTGTTGTTCATTTTTTCAAGAACATGCTTATATACCTGGAACTGCTCCTCTTCCGTCGGAAGAGCGCTGCGTCCCATATACAAAAATTCGGTGCGGAACAGCCCGATTCCTTCGGCTCCGTTGCCCAGCACCTTTTCCAGATCCTCGACGCTTCCGATGTTGGCGGCCAGCTCGACACGATGACCGTCACTGGAAACCGACGGCTGCTCCAGCAGCTTGCGCAGCTCCTGCCTGCGGCGGTCGTAAGCCTCTTTCCGCGCCCGATACGCATCCAGCTCCCGATCGCCCGGATCGACGATGAGCGTGCCTTCCAGCGCATCCATAATGACCGTCGTTCCGGTTTCAATATCGGCGGCGGCAGCTCCCGCCCCTACGATGGCCGGCACTTCCAGCGAGCGTGCCATGATCGCGGAATGCGACGTCCGGCTGCCGATTTCGGTAACGAAGCCAAGGACGAAGTCCAGATTCAGCTGCGCGGTATCCGACGGCGTCAAATCCTCGGCAATCACGATGCACGGCTCATGAATCCCTGACACGGCCGCGTATGCTTCTCCCCGGAGATGGCTCATGATTCGGCCGGCAACGTCCCGCACGTCGGCGGCGCGCTCTCTCAAGAGCTCGTTGTCCATAGAGCTGAGCACTTCGATAAAGCTGCCCGCAACTTCATGCAGCGCGAATTCCGCGTTGTCGCCGTAGCTCTCGATTTTGTTCAAGATCGCATCGATCAAATCAGGGTCTTCCAGCAGCAGCAGATGCGCTTCGAAAATTTCCGCTTTGGCCGCGCCCATGCGCTGCTCGGCCAGCGCCCTGATCTGCTCCAGCTCCTGCGCCGCTTCTTCAACGGCTTTCTGGAAACGCGCCTTTTCTAACGCAATATCCTCGGCTTTGCCCGGGGCGGGAACGTAATGCGAGCGATGCAGGCGGTAAGCCTTCGCTATGGCGATACCGGGGGATGCCGCGATGCCCGCGATTGATTGTGCTTTTAGGTTAGCCATGGCAAACTCCCCTTTCTCAGGAATGTACGGATTGTTTCAAGGATTCGTATTGCGCCACGATCATGCCGTGAAGCGGATGATCCTCGGGTATTGAAGTATATTTCGCGACGGTTGCGGCGATGCCTAGCTCCTTCAAGTCCGCTTGAATCGCCGCGGCTTCCGGATCGGCCGCATCGTCGAACAGCAGAGCGGCCGCCATCGCCTTGGTCAAATACACCGGCGTCAACCCGCGCTCGAACGCTTGCAATGCGGGGCGAACCAGGCGGTCGTTGGCCGACAGCTTGCGGATCGGCGATCTCCCGACCCGGATAACCTCATCGGTCAAATAAGGATTAGTGAAACGCGCCAAAATTTGCTGGATGTACCGCTCGTGCTCGCTGCTGTCGAAGCCGTACTTTTGAACTAGCAGGGAGCCGGTCTCTTCCATCACCTGCAGCACCTGAGCGGCGATTTTGCCGTCCGCCATGGCATCCTGAATCGTCGCATATCCGTGAACGCAGCCGAGATATGCGGCGCAGCAGTGGCCTGTATTGACGGTGAACAATTTGCGCTCGATATAAGGCTCCAAATGCGCTGCGTAATGAACGCCGTCTATACGGCGGAAGCCTTCAAACAATTGGGATTCGTCGACTACCCATTCGTAGAACGGCTCAACCGTCACTTCCAGCGGATCTTCGTTATGCTGGAGAGGAACGATCCGGTCGACCGCGGCATCCGGAAACGCGATGCTTCGGCCCGCTTTTTCACGCGCCTCCCCGCTCAAATGGGCGTAGACGTGCTCCTTCAGCTGCGTGCTGCCGCCAATCGCATTCTCGCACGCGATTACCGCAAGCGGCGCCGCGCCGCGCTCCAGGCGCTTTTCAATACCTTTGGCGATGCCCTCCGCGATGTGCTTCAAAATGTTAACCCCAACCGCTGTCGTGACCAGATCGGCTTCAGCCACAGATTCGGCGACTTCTTCTATGTTTCTGCCGTTGATGGCGTCCACGTTATTGACGGTGAAGCGGTCCTGTGATTCGTTAGCCAGGCGGACCGTGTACGACTTTCTCTTGTGCAGAAAATCAACCACCGTCTCATTGACATCCGAAAAACGGACTTCATAGCCCGATTGTGACAAAAGCAGCCCGATAAAACCGCGGCCGATATTTCCGGCCCCAAAATGCAGCGCCCTCATGATTCCAACCCGCTCTCGAATATTTCGATCATTTCTTCCGGCGTCTTGGCCCGCATAATCCGTTCGACGTTCTCATCCTCGGAACAGATCATCGCGATGTTCGTCAATATTTCCAAATGCTCGTTGCCGGGAGCAGCGATGCCGATCACTAAAGTTGCCCGCTCGCCTTCGCCGAAATCAACGCCCTCCGGCAGCTGTACGATGGACAATCCCGTCGAGGCGATCAGCGATTTGGAATCCTGTGTGCCGTGAGGGATCGCCAAACCGTTGCCCATGTAGGTCGATAGCGTTTGTTCCCGCTCCAGCATTTTGTCGATATAGCCGCTGGAAGCGTGCCCCGCATCCACCAGCAGCTGTCCGGCCATCCGAATCGCTTCCCATTTATCGCTTGCTTTCGCGTTTAATTTGACTTTGTTCACGGATAAAATACTCATCGTACAGTTCTCCTTCTCCATCCGGTTATTTTTTATGTTCTAAGAAAACGGCTAATTCCTGCGATAAAAAATGTTTCAGTTCCCGCTTCGTTCCCTCTTTCAGAAGCTGAAGCATCTCCGGCATCAACAGATAAGAGCTGATCTCGCTCAGCACTTCCAAACTTTCTTTCGACAGCTCCCTCGGACCGAGCATCAGCAGCAATTGCCTGACTCCGGACGAAGTTCCCTGACCGACGACCAGTTCCTCGTGCAAGCGAAACAACGTTAATGAAGGTCTATATACGTGCTCGCTGCGGATATGAAACAGAGCGATGCCCGTATCGGGGATCACTTGGCTGCTCTGCTTCTCCCTGTCCAGCAGCAGCCGGACAATCGTATCCGTTTCGTCGATAACCCCTGCTTGCCGTGCATAGCCGCATACAACCTGCAGCGTTTCCTGCAAGCTCCCGGACGACCGGTCGATCACATGAACGTCGAATTGATCGATGATCCCGACGATTTCATTCAAATATTGCTGGATGCGGTGCAGCCGTTCCGGAGAACCGGCCTCATTGGTAAGATCCGGCGCGGCCGGCTCATGTTTTTGCAGTGTCACGTTTTGAATGAACGACCGGAGCCGATCCTCCTCTTCCTGCGTAAGCAGCGGGCTCAGCTTAATATATTGTTCCTCATCCAAAGGCAGGTCTACGGTCGATATAATTAAGTCGTACTCCGTTTCGGGGATGCGCGCCGCCTCAAACCAGGAAGCATGCCCGATAATTTCGATTTGCGGTAATTCTTTCGTCAGACGGACCGCAAGCATTTTGGAGGTGCCGATCCCGCTCGTGCAAACCAAAATCGCTCTTACATCGCGTTTGAACTGCTTCAGCCTCTCGGCCGAGGCTCCGAAATGCATGACCAGAAAGCCGATTTCCTCATCCGGGACGGCAATGCCGGTTATCGTTTCGTCCACGGCCAGGCGAATCGTCGCAAAAAGAGCTTCGTAATCCCGCTTGATTTGCGCCAGCAGCGGATTGCGGATAATTGCGCCTTCGCGCAGTCTGCGCAGCGCCGATTCCAGATGGCTCAGAAGGCCGTCCTTTAACGACTTATCCTCACTGAAGCCGATTTCGGTTCGGCGCTCCATACTTCGTATGAGCTTCCACACCGTCTCCATCAAGCTGAGCTCTTTGGCCGGCAGCAGATCGTCGGGATGGCCCGCTTCCCGTGGCTCCAGGAGCGTAGCAAGATAGCGGGCCTCTGAAGCGGTAAACGTGACGGGAATAAGCTCCGAGAGCCTGTTCATGACGTACTGCTGCAGCCCGTTCGGATGAACCGGATTGGGCGCGGCCGCCGCCTCGATCAGCTTGCCCTGCCGGATGCGGGCGATGCCGATCGAGACATTCATCAGCAAATCGGTATATTCGTTTTCCGACAGAGCGCTTAGGCCCTTATCTTCCGCCTGCCAGAGAGCGGACTCGACATGGATGAAACCGTCCTTGCCGATAAGCTCCAAAAGCTTCTGTGCGATAGGCGAACGAACGCTCTCCGCAGTCCCGAACAATTCCGCGTCGTCCAAATAATTGCGGGCCAGCATGCCGATCAGCCGGCGTTTGTCGATTTCAGAGCCGCTCAGCTCGACGCCGTAGCCTCTGCGTCTGACAAGCGTGAGGTTGGACTTGGCAATCCAGCCGTCCAATTCGTCCAGGTCGTGCGTAATCGTCGGAATCGTTACGCTTAAGCCGTGAGCGAGAGCGAACAGCTTCACAGGTTCATCCTCTTGCAGCAGCATGCACAAAATCAAAATTTTCCGGTCCTGCGCCGAATATTCAACCGCCGTCCCGCCATGAAGCAAGCGCCGGAACGATTCCAACTGCCCGGCCTCGGCTTGCAGCTGAATGCCTTTGCCGGATTTTTTTTGCAGCGTCAATCCATGCTCCGCCACGATCCCCTCCAGCTCGGACAGCTCCCTGTGCACGGTTCTCGTGCTGACCCGGATTTCCGCGGCGATTTCGCCTGCCGTTATGTCCCCTTGCCGATCCAGCAGCAATTCAAGAATTTGACGATGCCTGTGCGACAGGCTCCTCATGTGAATTCTCCTTATTTACAAAATGGAGATAACGCCGGCAAATGAGCCAGCGTCAGACAAATTATTTCGATAATCTTTTTACCAGCTCATCGTATTCCGGGCTTTTCATAAAATTATCGATGGAAATATGCTCGGCCTGCGGAGATCGGCTGATCGCCCGGTCCGTCAAGGATTTGTGGGTAACGACGATGTCCGCATCGCCCGGTATTTCGCTGATCGCCGTGTTGATGACAGTGACGTCGACACCGGCTTCCTTCATTTTTTTGCGCAAAATGGATGCTCCCATCGCGCTCGATCCCATGCCCGCATCGCACGAAAATACGATTTTGCGCACTTCCGACGCCGGCTTAACGGCAGATGCCGATACGGGTGCTGCTGCGCCAGGCGAAGATACCGGAGCCTGCTTCATCTGCTTCATTTTCGCGGTAGCCTGATCCAGATCGTCTTCCTGCTCGGATTGCTTGCTGGTTTTGAGCAGCAGCGCCGCAACCAGGAAAGAAACGATCGTTGCCGTGATGACCCCTGTGAAAATCGGCAGCAGCCCGCCTTTCGGCGCCATGGCGATATAGGCGAAAATGCTTCCAGGCGAAGGCGGAGCCACAAGACCGGCGGAGAACAGGGAGAACGTGAACGTTCCGGTTACGCCGCCTGCAATGGCAGCCAGGATCAGCCGCGGGTTCATCAAAATATATGGGAAATAAATTTCATGAATGCCGCCGAAAAAATGAATAATCGCTGCGCCCGGTGCGGAAAGCTTCGCCGCCCCCCGGCCGACCAGCCAATAGGCGAGCAAAATGCCAAGCCCCGGTCCCGGATTGGACTCCAGCATGAACAAAATCGACTTTCCTGTTTTGGACGCCTGCTCCAACGCGATCGGGCTAAGAACGCCGTGGTTGATCGCATTATTCAGGAACAGCACTTTTCCCGGCTCGATCAAAACGTTCGCCAGCGGCAGCAGCCCTGCATTGACGAGCACCTGCACGCCGGCGGCGAGCGCTTTGCTGACGACCTGAACGGCCGGCCCCACGACCGAGTACGCCAGTACGGCCAAAATGCCGCCGATGATGCCGGAGGAGAAATTGTTCACGAGCATTTCAAAGCCGGAACGGATTTTTCCTTCGATGGATTTGTCGAACTGCTTGAGCACCCAAGCCGCAAACGGACCGACAATCATCGCACCCAAAAACATCGGGATGTCCGTGCCGATTACGACCCCCATCGTCGTCACTGCGCCGATAACGCCGCCGCGCGTCCCGTGCACCATCGTTCCTCCCGTATACCCGATCAGCAGAGGCAGCAAATAAGTAATCGTTGGCGAAACGAGTTTGGCCAAATATTCGTTTGGAATCCAGCCTGTCGGTATAAATAATGCCGTGATTAAACCCCAGGCGATAAATGCGCCGATATTCGGCATCACCATGCCGCTCAGAAAACGGCCGAAACGCTGAACGCCCACCCGGATTCCGCCGGAAGATGCGTGTTGTTTGGCAACTGTAGCATCCACTGGGATATCCCTCCTTTAAATGATTCATATTCTTTACCGTTCTTTTTCGGCAAAGTGATTGTGATCTAATCGTAATGCAATAGCGCTTACACGTTCAATCTAATCAAAATCCCTTTTCGTCAAGAACGATGTTGACATCATTTAAACTGAGCCCGCAATAGTATGCGCTTCTTCCTCTCCCGCATATTACGATTCCTGGATCGCGCCAAAGGCTCGTATCGGCTTGGAAAGCCGAAAACCTGGACAGTCAAGGGGCCGCAGCCGCTCTTCGCCAACCTTGCGCCTCTACTGCATGGGTTGCGATTGCTGAAGTGGGCCACGTTACTCCTGCAACCGTTTGCGGTGCCGGAGTTTACTGCATCGGTTGCGGCGCTGAAGTGGGCCTTGCTTCTCTTGCTCAGCTTTGGCGCTGAAGTGGGCCTAACTTCTCTTGCATGGGTTGTGGCGTTGAAGTGAACCTCGCTTCTCTTGCTCAGCTTTTGGCACTGAAGTCGGCCTCGCTTCTCGCGCATCGGTTGCGTCGCTGAAGTGGGAGGGGACAAGGCGGCTTGACAGGGAAAAACCTGCGAAAGTGCAGGCTTTTTCAGTAGAAATGGTTCATTTTCGTGAAAAGCCTGCAATTGTGCAGGAATTTTTGATGAAAATGAATCCACACCCATGTTCACGGCGAAAAGCCTGCACAATTGCAGGAATTTGTCGTGGCCAGCGAATCCATCGAACAAAAACTGTACTTTTGCAGGCTTTTTCGCGCGACCGGGGTAAATGGTGCAACCGGGTAGTTTGTACGACCGACTCTGGCGTGTGGGTTTCTGGGCAACCTAGATAGTGGGAGACTTTTTTAGCGGTAACGGTTCATTTGGAAGAAAAGCTTGCAATTGCGTGGAGATTGTACAGAAATTTTCGGCAAAAATGTGACCACGTTCATATATTCGCTGAAATTGCTGCACAATTGGCGGAATGCCTCACTGCAGGCATCTCAACGAGCAATAAGAGGTACTACCCTGAAAGCTAGCGGCAGCAAAAAACCAGCCTTCTTCCCCGTCGTATGGAGGAAAAAGACTGGTTTTCCGGCTGCGCCTTGGCCTACATTTATTTCACCAGCTCCGGCAGCAGCTCCGCCTACATATATTTCACCAGCTCCGGCACCAAATTGGGAGGAACTTGCCCCTGCAAAGCTGCGACCAGATTTCGGGCGGCCAGCTGCGCCATGTCGAATCTTGTTTTGGTCGTGGCCGAACCGATGTGCGGCAAGGTGATCACATTCGGCAGCTTCAACAGCGGATGATCGGCATCGACCGGCTCGCGTTCAAAAACATCCAGCCCCGCGGCACGGATGCGTCCTTGCTGAAGCGCTTCAAGCAGCGCTTCTTCGTCCACGGTTTGCCCCCGGGAAGCGTTGATGAATATCGCGGTCTCCTTCATCCAGCCGAACTGCTCCTTGCCGATCATGCGGACGGTCGAATCGGTCAGCGGAGTCAGCATGACGATAAAATCCGCTGTTCTCAGCAGCTCTTCCAGGGGCGCATAGCGTACCCCGAGGCGCTCTTCGGCTTCTTTTTTCCGGCTGCGATTGTAGTAGGAGACATCCATGTCAAAACCGAATTTGGCGCGTTTGGCTACGGCCTCGCCGATTCTGCCCATCCCGATAATTCCGAGCGAAGCGTGGTGCACGTCAATGCCGAACAAGCTTTCGTTGTCGCCGCGCTTCCAGTTCCCCCGCTTCACATACTGATCCAGCTCCGCAATTCTTCGCGCCGCCCCGAGCATGAGAGCCAGTACGAGATCCGCAACCGTATCGTCCAAAACGTGCGGCGTATGCGTTCCCATCACGTTCCGCTCCTTCATCGCAGCCAAATCGAAATGATTGTAGCCGACGCTGGAGCTGCTTACCACCCGCAGGCGCGGCGCCCGATCCAAAAGCTCGCGGTCAATACGGTTCCCCGACGTCAGCAAGCCGTCCGCTTGCGCAAGCTCTTCCAGCAGCCGCTGCCGCGGAATCGCTTCCGGCTGATCCCATATTTTATAATCGCAGTGTTCGGCGATGTACGTTTCCACTTCTTCGGGAATCGATCTTGCGATAAACACATACGGCTTCATAAACACCACTCCATTTTCGCAAAAATTGGTCAACCTCTCACTCGGCATATTCGCGCTCCTGCTGCTCCTCATCGGCAATACTCTGCAAATCCAAAGCTGTGATGCTGATGAGCGGATACGATTGATTCTCGGCGATTCGCAGCGCTTGCTGCTTCATATATTTGGGGGAACCTTCCGTATCTTCATCGTAAACAAGAAGCAGGCCGTCGGAATTCCGCAGCAAAAACTTGTCCCGCTCTTTAAACTGCCATGGTCCTTCATATTTGCTCTTGGTGACGCTGTTAACGTAGTCCGCACGACTTATAACGCGGCTGTATACGCTTTTCTTCTCATCGCTCCAATTTTCTTCCTGCTCGAGGAACGGCGTAATCACCGCCAGCTGCAAATTCGGGCAGCTCGCTTTCAATTCGATAACCGCTTCTGCAGCCCAAAGCTCTACACCCCAGCCGCCGCTGACAATTACCCATTCCAGCCCTTCGTCGACGAGCCCCAGGATCCGTTTTGCAATCGCTTTCTTAATAATTGCAATGCCCGGGTGTTTCAAGGAAAATATCCCCAATTCGGATGCCCTGTATCCGGTAATAAGCACCCTCTTCATCCGGCACACACCCCTTGTACGTTCTCTGTATCAGGTTAGCACAGATAAGGCCTGCCGCCAATACCGAACAAAACGGTGCCGCCCCAAAAGTCAATTGGTACTTTTTATGTCCCGCTCTGCCTTGAAGTTTCACCAAAAGAAAGAACCTCATTCTCCACTTGGTAGTGGAACTTGAGGTCCTTTTGCTCGATTTTCAGGCTGTTCCCGTACTTTGCGAACACTTCTCGGACAGCTGTGCTTGCTATACGTTATTCAAATTTCACAAGCTGGTCGACAGCAACCGGTTGCCCTGTCCGCAGCGAGATGTTGCCGGCGATGCCGGTCAATATGGACATCGCACCATCGACGTGCGAAGCCGCACGGTTAAAGCGGTCGTCGGACGGCTTGTCGAAAATGTCGCGCAGCAAAATCGGGTCCCCGCCGCCATGGCCGCCTACGCCTTGTTCGATTTCAACTTCGTATGGCGCATCGAACATCGGGAATACCTTGATGTATTTTTCCTTAAGCGCTCCTTCATCTTCTTTGCGTCCGCCGGAGTTGACATACGATTGCTCCACGACCCGCATTTCGATTCTACCCTTGCTGCCGTTGAAATGAACGTTGAATCCCTCCCAAGGCAAGTAAGCGTTCAGCGAGTACGTCAAAATAGCTTTATTTTTGTAACGGACCATGACCCCCATCGTATCCTCGATGTTGATGCCGTCGCCGAATACGCTTTGGTCGCGCTGGTAGCCGTCTTCATGCTCCGCGTTCAGATACAAGCCCTTCAAATGCTCATTCTTGTCCAAATGAAGCGCAAATGGATCGTCCTTCGCAATTTCATTGCCTGTTGCGCGTTGATAGAATTGCGTAACGCCGCGTTTTTCCGCGTTTTCTTTGCCGTAGAACATCAACCCGCCCATGGCAAATACGGTTTGCGGGCTCGTACCCAGCCAAAAATTGACGAGGTCGAAATGATGCGTCGATTTATGCACGAGCAGCCCGCCGCTGTTGCGTTTGTCGCGGTGCCATCTGCGGAAATAGTCGGCGCCATGGCGGGTGTTGAGCAGCCACTCGAAATGAACTGAATGAACATCGCCGATGACGCCGTCCATAATCAGCTCGCGGATTTTGGTATTATGAGGCGCATAGCGGTAATTGAACGTAACGCGAAGCTGGCGGCCCGTCCTTTTGATCGCGTCCAAAATTTCCTGACACTTCTCTTCATCGACCGTCATCGGCTTCTCGGAAATAACATCGCAGCCCAGCTCCATCGCTTTAATAATGTACGTATGGTGCGTCCGGTCCACAGAAGTGACGATGACAAAATCCGGCTTCTGCTCGCGAATCATATTCTCGAATTGATCCGCTTTATATGTCGGTACGGCGTTGTACCCGTATTTTTCGGTTAACAATTTGTTGGTGAAATCCATTCTCGTTTGATTGATATCGCAAATAGCGACAAGCTCGGACGTTTCCTGAAAATCTTTAACGATAGCCCCGTAGAAAAACTCGGCGCGTCCCCCTGTTCCAACCAACACATAGCGCTTCTTCATGTCTTAAGCTTACCCCTTTCGGTTTCGTATGACTCAAGAGTAATACAATATTTGCTCTGTTTCTAATCCGATCTTATCCAAACACTGATTTTCTTTGCATATTTTGCTATACTATTTGTATCCGGGAACATGATTAGCGGCAACCCTTCGAGAGGTGACTTCCCTTGTACGGTTTTGAGATCGAACGACTGCGCAGAGACAAGCGGTTCTCCATGCCGGTGAACCATTTTCACGACAATTACGAAATCTACTACTTGCTGTCAGGCAAAAGATATTACTTCATACGCGACCGCTCTTACTTGATCGAAGAGGGCCATCTCGTCTTTATCGACAAAAATGTGCTGCACAAAACCCACGACGTCGACGCGGCCCATCATGAGCGGATTTTGCTCAACTTCGGCGATCCGTGGATCGACGCCGCCTCCGCCAATCAGGCTGCGGCCGTCGAGCTGCTGCTGGCGCCGTTTCGCGGCAAACAGCCGGTCATCCCCCTGCACGGCGCAAACCGTACTTTTGCGGAAACGGTGCTGTTCAGCCTGCTGAAGGAGCAGCAGCAAATGCTGCCGGGTTGGGAGCTTAACGGCAATGCGCTGCTGACGCAGCTGCTCGTTTTTTGCTCCAGGCTGGCGAGCGAAGCCGTGGCGGCGGCCGAACCGTCCCATGCGCCCAACGACAAAATCATCGAAATCATCGGCTACATCAACCAAAATTTCAAAACAAAGCTGTCCCTGTCGCTCATTTCGGAAACGTTTTTCATCAGCCCGAGCTACTTCTGCCGCACTTTTAAAGAGACGAGCGGCTTCTCGTTCATCGAATACTTGAACAATATCCGGGTACGCGAAGCGCAGCGGCTGCTGCGGGAAACCAAGCTCAAGGTGATCGATATCGCCGAGCAATCGGGGTTCGAGAGCATCGCGCATTTCGGCCGCGTCTTTAAGCAAGTCACCCAGCAGACGCCGCTGGAATGCCGCAAACTGATGCGCACGGCAAAATGAGAGGCGACGCAACAGCCTGCCGCCATGCGTGCGGCTTTCCCCAGCCGTACCGGGCGCCGCGGGACTATCCAAACCCGCCAACCAGCCTTTTCACGGTTGGCAAGGAAAAACCTGCGAAAGTGCAGGTTTTTCAGCCGGAAGCGGCTCATTTTAGCAAAAAGCCTGCAATTGTGCAGGAATTTTCCGCGAAAATGAGTCTAAACCCATATGCGCGGCGAAAAGCCTGCACAATTGCAGGAATTTGTCGCAGCCAGCGTATCTTCCGGGCAAAAACTGTACTTTTGCAGGTTTTCTTCACGCACCCGGGCAGCCGCCCCCAAACCAAAAAAAAGACCCGGATTCGCAGCACTGCGCGCCCAGGTCTTTCGCTTTTTAAAATCCAAAATATTGCTTGGCATTGTTGTAGGAAATATCCTGCACCAGCTGTTTCAACTGCTCCGCATCGTTCGGGAACTCGCCGTCTTCCACCCATTCCCCGATCATATTGCACAAAATTCTCCGGAAATACTCGTGTCTCGTATACGATAAGAAGCTTCTGGAATCCGTCAGCATGCCAACGAAACGGCCGAGGAGCCCGTGATTCGCCAGCGTTTTCATCTGAAGCAGCATGCCGTCCTTCGTATCGTTGAACCACCAGGCCGAGCCCAGCTGGATTTTGCCGGCGATGCCGCCGCCCTGGAAGCTGCCCATGAGCGAAGCCAGAATGTCGTTATCCTTTTGATTCAGGGAATACAAAATCGTTCTCGGCAGCGTCTCGTTCAGCGCCAGCTCGGACAGCAGGCCGGTCAATGCACCGGCCACAGGGCTATCGTTGATCGAATCGTAGCCGGTATCCGGACCGAGCACCTTGAACATATGCCCGTTGTTGTTTCTCGACGCATTGATGTGATACTGCATCGCCCAATCCAATTTATGATAAATACCGCCCAGGAAAACAAGGGTATACGTTTTGAATTGTTTTTCCTCATGCAGGCTGACAGGAAGCCCTTTCATCGCATTCTGGAAAATAACCGCAGCTTCCTCCCGCGTAACCGGCGCGTATGGCACGTAATCGAGTGCGTGGTCGG
Organism: Paenibacillus sp. sgz302164; assembly: GCF_056120505.1. Classification (NCBI taxonomy): domain Bacteria; kingdom Bacillati; phylum Bacillota; class Bacilli; order Caryophanales; family Paenibacillaceae; genus Paenibacillus; species Paenibacillus sp. sgz302164. Next base: position 647,151 of record NZ_JBVYOL010000001.1, read on the forward strand.
ACACTTTGCAGCCTACCGAATCAAAGAAACGGGCTCTGTTCTCAAGCGCCGCGAGGAAATCGTCATAGCTGCCGATCGCAATGCCGGACGCCTGCTCCAATTGGCGGACCCAAGGGACGAAGGTCGGTCTGTTGATTTCGAATCCTTTGTCGGGACGGAAAGAAGGCAGCACCTGCGTTTCGAAATCTTGAATCTCTTTGATTTTAATGTGGTATTCCAAAGAATCGACGGGATCGTCAGTCGTGCAAATAACCGTCACTTTGGACTTGGTGATCAAATCTCTCGCTCTAAGCTTGCCTTCCTGCAGCTTGGCGTTTGCTTTCTCCCAAATAGCGGGGGCATTTTGCGCGTTAAGAATTTCATGCACATCAAAATAACGCCGCAGCTCCATATGCGACCAGTGGTACAGCGGATTGCCGATCGCCATCGGCACCGTCGAAGCCCAGGCCAAGAAACGGTCGTAGTCGCTGGCTCCGCCTGTAATTTTCGCTTCCTCTACGCCGGCTGCCCGCATGAGCCGCCATTTGTAGTGATCCCCGTATAACCATGCTTCCGTAATATTATTGAACTGCTTGTTTTCATAGATTTCTTTCGGACTGAGATGACAGTGGTAGTCGATGATCGGCAAATCCTTGGCGAAATCGTGAAACAGACGTACTGACGTTTCCGTGTTAAGCAAGAAATTGTCATCCAAAAATGTTTTCATGAATCTGGCTTCCACCTTTCTGAACCTGACTGCTACGCTATTTATTGTATCGGACTCATGCCCAAAAATCTTGTTCTTTTTTGCTCATCGCTTTTGAGAATATGCATATTTTGACTTGTGCGCCTGCCGCCGGCAACAAAAATAAGCTTCGCCGCGACGACCGTATGGCAGTCCGGCAAAGCTTATTTCGGCTGGGTTATGTATTAGAAACGCCTTTTCCCCATAATAAATTTCTTGTTTGCCTTCTTGGTCGTCACAGGCACGTGTTTGTAGCTGCGCACCATCTGCGTTTTGCATAACGGGCAAGCCGGAAGCTCTTCCGTCACGAACTCTTTGCGCACCCATGCTTTGCAGTCCGCTTGCTTGCATTTCCAAATTTCGATCTGCTCGAGGTCTTGCGTCTGTTGCTCTGTTGTTGAAGTTGCCATTTCTCTCTTAATCTCCCTGTTTCATTATCTAGACTACTTATTATTATACAGATTAAGAGGAATATCAAGTCTTGTTAAAAGATTGTTAAATTGCGGCTAGCTTCCGCACCCTCTAGAGGCCGTCAATTTCCCATTATTTTCGCGAACCGCTGCTTAAATAAACGGTTCAAATGAGGAAGCGTCACGTAATCGACACCGATTTTCCCGGCGTTGGCGCCAGCCGACAAGATAATAAAGCTAACCAGTATCATCCACGGGTTTAAGCTGACGACGCCGGCAAATATGTACATGAAGTTCATCAATAGACCGAAAAAGGCCGCTGCTGCAGTCAAACAACCGAGGATTAATCCCGCCCCGACCAGAAATTCTCCCCAAGGAACGATGATGTTGAACAGTTTGATATTTGGCAGGGCAAAATCTTTTAGGAACGACACATAATTGGGGTAAATCATCCCCTTTGTTGCGGAATCGACTATCGGCTTTGCTATAGCACCCTGTATAAACCCGCTGGCGTCAAACGCCTGATCGGCGGTGAGCTTGCCCCAACCTGCCGCCAACCACTTCCACCCGACATACACTCGAACAAACATCAGCAATACGGCCGCATACTTGTTCTCTCTTACCCATTTCATCATCATTCATTCCACCTTTATTTTTTTTGGAGTCGAATTGATCTGCCTCCTATCATAGGTAACGACACAAAACCGACATCGGTTTGATCGGATTTCCGAATGAGGACATGGGTAATTGCAAAATGCTGCTAAAAGATCGGAATTCTCGCTTTATTGCCGTCGCTTGAATACAAAATCGCCTCGGAATTGAACAAATCGATTCTTTCCAGCGAGTTAATAAAGTTCATCATCGTAAGCTTGTTATTACGCAGCGCGTGGATGAGCGCAGGAATGAGTTTTTGGTCTGTTCCTATGAAGTACACTGAGATAGCTTTCATGTTAAACAAGATATTCATCTTTGCCAAAAAAATCATCTCCCAACTGCATAGTCACTTGTGTCAAGTGCTTCATTTTCAAAGAATAGCACGATTTTCATAGAGAGTCCGTCGATTGCCGTTGTCGTTTTCGCACTAGTTTTGAAGAATTGTTCCCTTCATATGAAAAACTGCTCCCGAGTTCATGTAGCTCGGGAGCAGTTGCTAAAGTTACTCTCGTCTCTCCTCCCGCACTGGCTTGACGTGCTGAGGAATACCACGATTAGTTATGGGGACGTACTCAACATCAAAAGATCCGCGGTATCCGAAAAGCGGTCCAAAAAATTTGTTGTTCACCTGCACATCAATTCGGAACTTCCCGGTCTCATCATCGTACCACTCGCAGACATCCGCATAACCGGAAAAGGTCATAGGAAACCGAAAGCCTAGAATACCTTCATAAAAAATTTGCTTCCCCGACCGTAACCCCATACCGCCATTCTCCGCAACAAACATATCAATCTCCACAGCCAAATGCTGGTGAGTGCCCAGATAATCTACAATTTTACGCCGTTTCTCACTGTAAATCATTGTGGCATCAAAACGTCTGATCCGATTCGGAAAATGGTACGTTCGAATCCAAGAAACAGTCTCTCGCCCAAAGGTATCCTTGTATGCATAGTTCTCGATTGAGAAGGGAATTTGCTTCCCGCCCTGCGGAAAAAGGATATTTCGCCACGCACCAAGAGCCAGAAACGGCAGTGTAAACCATTTGCCATACCAAACATGTTCCATTATCCCTTTGCCGATAGACGCTATTTGATTCTCGCTTCCGAAGCCGAATCGCTTTTGGATCTGAGGGTGGAGCTTGGCGAAGTCATCACCGAGGACTTTTTCGTAGATCGATGTCATGCTTGTCTGTCCCCTTCACGTGAACTTCGAAGACACCTTCCAGTATTTGGAATACCTGTTGCATTTAGAAAACTGATTATAGATAAAGCTATCATTGCCACATTCAGAGAAATTGGATTGAAAGGCGCTGCATAGGTCGCCGGATGCGCTGCCGCACTTAATCCCAGAAGAATCAAGACTAATATATTGGCCTTATGCAACCCCCTTCGCTTCTTTCCACTCAAAATAAGGAACAAGAGACCGAATCCGATTTCTCCTAATCCCATCAGCGTCAAGAAAAGTCTTCCATAATCAGCATTACCTATGGTGCTCCGCAAGATATCCATTTCCCCCGAATCCGGTACCAACAGTTTTGGCACAAGTCCTTGATACACCCAGATGATAAACAAGCTTACGGTCAAAATAACCTCCGTAATTGAACGCCTGATCAATACTAACGGGGGAGTCCCCTGCTCCAGCCATAGCCGCAAACAGTCAAAACTCCATGCCGTCGCCCAACCCATTACCGGTCGGAATAAGAGTCGATCGATCCATGTACCGAATGCGCCAAAACGAGTCCTGTAATCATATCTGGTTAAGAAGCGAATACCATCGGCTGTAGGCACATAACGCCAAAATCCGGCTCCTTCAATTATTAGCGAAACCGGATTCGATGAGCTGAATTTCAAGCTGGAGGTCATAATGCCGTCTTTCTCTTTGTTGCCTACCGATTCGCCTTCTCCCGCAATACTAATTCCAAAGCCGATATTGGTTTTATATAAAAAGCGCTGAGGCTCTTCTTCATAGGATTTTGGAATATATGTAATCTCTGAGAACCTTAAATCCCATTGTTGATGCAAATCTGGAGTCTGGGTATATGTCCACAGTGTTTCCATCGGTACTTTCATAAGAATTTCTACGTAAATGGGTTTTCTTTTGGTCATGACTCCCTCCTGTTCTCTAATTTTTTCGATCTCCTAATATGAAGTGTTGCATAAACCATGGCTTAATGAGTGGTAAAACAGTATCCGGCTGCATGGCCTTTGTATGGTCCATATCAATTCCTTCAAGAACTTCTACATCCCAACCCAGATCGGTCAGTTCTTTCATATTCTTCTTCAACAAGCCCACGATGTCAACAGTAACATTTCCAAAATTCTCACCGTAAACGATCGTATCTTTCTCTCCTGCAAAAGCCAATTTCGGAAAATCCAGCTTGTGTTGAATGCTGCGATCATCAAAAGCGGCAAGGCACTGATACAGTGTAACAAATTGCTTCGTTATATGGGGATCTATTGTGACCGTCATGTTTTCCCAATCGGTTTCATTCGGATTCTCTGATCCTTCAGGCTGTGTAACTGCTGCACCTTGATTACTCAAAGCTTGTGTGTGTGTTTTGGCAGTCACAACCATCATTTCTTGATAAGGCCCTTCATAAGGCGGAAAACCGCCCATGACCAAGCTTTCCAGCCGATTTGACCTTATGGCCAACTGCAATCCCGCCAATGCAAGCCAAGAATAACCGTAGTAGCTAAAATACTCAACATTCATTTCATCGGCTATTTGGAGAAAATCATTTACAATATGTTCCGGTGTGAGATTTTCCGGGTTCGGATGTTCAAATAGATATCCTTCATAATCGAAATATAAAACCTGAAACTCGTCAGCAAGTCCCTCGACAAAATGTTTCCCTAATTCAGGGTCTACTCCCCACAGCTTTAAGTTTTCCGCTTCCTGATTGTAAACAGATTTTTTAGCAATGGGCAGCATGATGATTGGACGGTCAGGAATTCCCGTTAAACCCGCTTCTATTTCGGAATGATTGTTTAACCGTATCATTTTTTTCAATGTACTCACTCCTTCAATGTTTATATAACAATCATATAACATTCATGCAATCTTTCGGTTTAGCGCTTCGTCTGCCTTGATTTCCCCTCTAAAATTCGATTCAATATTACTGAAGCACTTGAAGGTTTTACTTTAATATTTGGAGCGATATCGATAATGAACACGATTTATACACCTAAACAAATTGCCAAGAAACTGAATGTGAGTACGACTACTTTACGGAGATATGAAGATCAAGACTTGATTCCGGATGTGCCGAGGACGGTCAGCAACCGCAGATGCTATACATCCGTCCATGTACAAGCTTTTGTTACAATTCGGGCGTTGCTGCGAGGATTTGAGATTCCGGTTGCGTATGATGTGATGAGAAGGATGAAGAACCGGGATATCGAATATGCGCTTTGGCTTATCAATCAGCAGCAGCATAATATTCAAGCGGAAAAACTTAGGGTAGAGGAAGTTTTGCGCATGCTTCGAAATGCCGATTTTTCGAAATTCAGTCATTTGAATGTAACGGATTCAATGACAATTGGAGAAGTTGCCCAAATCGCCGGTGTCAGACCATCAGCCATTCGGCATTGGGAACAAGAGGGGTTAATTATTTCGGAGAGAAATAAACATAACGGGTACAGAGTCTTTACTCTTACGGAACTAAGAAAAATTATTCTCATTAGCAGTTTAAGGAAAACCGTATATTTTATTGATAATATGAAACAGCTTTTGAACGACTTGGAAATACAGCACTATGAACAAGTGGAACGGTCCTTCCAGCTTGCCCTGCAAAAATTGAACAGTCAATTAATGAAGCAGTTTTTGGCGATAGCTGAGCTTATGAAATATGTGGACTTCTATAAAAAGGATACCGAATAGCGTAAACCGACTCTTACTCCTACTTCTTTTTACGCCTACGAAACGGCTCTAGCCGCCTTATTCGTATGGTGCAGCAAGTGAAGATTGTATTTTGAAGCCGGACATGTTAAACTTTAGACAAAGAATAAACTACGCGAAGGAAGCACCTCGCTAAGCCCTTACTAAAGGGTTAAGCGAGGTGCTTTTTTTCGTAAAAAGGAGAGAACACTTATGCAGAATTTATTAAACACCATCTTCCGCATCAGAGCGTACATTGCCGGTACCGAACCCGGACGTGACGGAGAAGCGGCATGCAGTCTTGTCACTGTCATGTTTTTAGGTTTTGCCGCCCTGCAGCTTATTGCCGACTGGAGCCTCAAATCAGTTATGCCGCTCGGCGGCGCATTCATTTTATCCTGGTATTTACTAGACACGTATGCCAGACATCGAATCAACAAAGTTGCTCTCCTTATGACACTGTATCATTTTACGCAATTGTTATTGGATATCGTTCATTTACGATACAACATGAATCCGTCTGCATTAATCAGCTTTGTAAATCATGCGAGAAAAACGATTCGCTGCTACAGGAATATTCTTATTCTCGATGATTTGGAAACCAATCGTGTCATGGCTGCAAATTAAAAAGAATCAACGGCAGCAACAATCAGGGCGCAAAAAGACGCCCCATCCACTTGTACAGCGGTGCTGGAGGCGTCTTTTTTGTCAGGGACCGGCTTTACTAGCCGATGCTTTATCTGGCAAAGCCCTACATATTTATTTCCCAGGAAATGTCGGGCTTAGTCGAAATAAACCGCCTTACCCGTTCTCGCGGATTCGTAGATCGCCTCCAAAATTTCGGAGACGACGCAAGCTTGCTCCGGTGTGACGACAGGCTCGATATCTTTATCGATCGCTTCGATCCACAGGCGCATCTCCAGATCCTGCGCATTATCCACGGCGCCGTCGTAGAAAGCTACGCCGCCGGCGTTCAGCTCGACGTTCGTCGTGAACAGGCGGCTGTTCTTCTCGCCATTAATGCGCAGGCCGTCCTTCATGTCGGCGCCGCCCTCTGTGCCGCACAGCGTGCACTTCGCTTCGTCGACTTCAAGAGAGTTCAATGCCCAGCTGGATTCGAGCATGATTGTTGCACCGTTTTGCATCGTAATCATGCCAAAAGCCGAATCCTCCACCGTGAACGTGGACGGGTCCCATGGTCCCCAGGCATTGGCCGCGTTTTCACGCTGGGACAGCTTATGGTAGGACGTACCAAGCACAACCTTCGGCTTGTAGTTGTTCATCATCCACAGCGTCAAATCCAGCGCATGGGTCCCGATATCGATCAGCGGACCTCCGCCCTGCTTCTCCTCATCGAGGAATACGCCCCATGTCGGAACGGCGCGGCGGCGAATGGCGTGCGCCTTGGCAAAATAAATTTCGCCCAGCTCGCCGTCGGCGCACAGCCCATGAAGATGCTGACTGTCGCTGCGGAAGCGGTTGTTGTAGCCGATCGTCAGCTTGCGGCCTGTCCGCTTCGCGGCTTCGACCATGCGGCGGGCGTCGGCCGCCGTCTTCGCCATCGGCTTCTCGCACATAACATGCTTGCCGGATTCCAGCGCGGCGATCGTGATGTCCGCATGGGAATCGTTAGGCGTGCAGACGTGCACGATGTCGATCGAGCCGTCCTGCAGCAGTTCGCGGTAATCCGCATAGACGCGGGCTTCGCCTTTGCCGTATTTGTTTGCCGCGTCATGCGCTCTTTCCGTGACAATATCGCAAAAAGCGACCATTTCCACATTGCCTAATTTGCTTAAGCTCGGCAGATGCTTGCCGTTCGCTATTCCTCCGCAGCCGATAATCGCAATTCGATACGTTTTGGACATTAACTTTTTCCTCCTTGTGCCCCAACAGAACTGTACATTCTTTTCTAATGAGCATTCACCTTGTACAATGAAAGTATAACAAACAGGCAAAAAAAGAAAATTTCGGATCTGGTGCAACTTGTATGCGATTTTGTCATACGGGGAAAAAAGGAGGCGCAAAAAGGGTGCTCATTCATGAAATTTCCCGAAAGCTCGGCATTACGGCCAGGGCGATACGCTTTTATGAGCAAAAAGGGCTGCTCTCGCCGTCCAAGCTGAAGGAAAACGGTTACCGCACCTATACCGAGCAGGACGCTTGGCGGCTCCAGACGATCATTTCGCTGCGCGAGGTCGGCATGCCGCTGCAAGATATTCGCCGGACGCTGGAAACCGCGGTGCCTAGCGGCCAGGAAGAAGTGCTGCAAGCGCTGCAGCTGCAGCGGTCCTTGCTTTTCCAGCAGTGGACGGAAATGAAGCAGGTCATCGCCACGATGGACCAAATGATCGAGGCCGCCAAACACAATCAACAGCTGCCGACGGAGCAGCTGTACGAACTTGCCCGGCAAAGCAAAGCGGTGCGGGATTTGCGCAAAAGCTGGCGGGACCATTGGGACTTCGACGCCAAAGCCGTGAAATTCGACCAGCTTCTGGCCGACGGGACAGCCGCTCATCCCGGTCCCGGACGGCGCGGCGGCGGCCGAAAGGCAGGAGCGGCGTACGAAACCGCGCTGCAGGCCATCGCAGCGTTCATCGCGCCGGCGCCGGGCGACAAAGGGCTGGACATCGGCACAGGCACGGGCAACCTAGCCGCGAAGCTGCAGCGCCTCGGCGCCCAAATGTCGGCCATCGACCAGTCAAAGCAGATGCTCAAGGTGTGCGGGCTCAAGCACCCCGAGATCGAAGTCAAGCTCGGCAACGCGCTCGCGATTCCTTATATGGACGGCCTGTTTGATTTTGCCGTCAGCAGCTTCGCCATGCACCACTTTACCGAGCAGCAAAGGCCGCTGGCCTGGGAAGAGATGCTGCGGGTCGTGCGGCCGGGCGGAAAAATATGCATTTGCGACTATATGCTCAAAGAGCCGTCCGAACAGCAGCAGTTTCTCCGCAAGCTGATCGATTCAGGGGCCGGCAAGCTGCCGATGATGCACAGCCAGGTCGAGCTGTATCCGGTGCTCTCCTCAGCCGCGAGCTGGTTTCGCGAACGCGGATGCCGCGTTGCGAGCGAGCCCGCGGGAGAAGGCGTATACGTGCTGTATGTGCAAAAATGAGCCTGGGCGGCTGCCAATCAGCATGCCCCAGGCTCATTATTTTTTTACCGTACCTGCGATCAGCTTGTAGCCGACGCCGCGAATCGAATCGATTTGCACCGATTGCTGGTTCATTTCGAGCTTTTTACGCAGCGAGCTGACGTGAACGTCAACCGTCCGCTGACCGCCGATGTAGTCGAAGCCCCAGACGATATTCATCAAATCGTCCCGCGTCACGACAACGCCTGGCCGCTGAACGAGATACAGCAGCACCTCGAACTCTTTGGGACGCAGCGGAATCGATTCCCCGTTCAAAATAACTTCGTATTTTTCCGGATAAATGAACAAATCTCCGGCTTGTATCACTTTATCGGCCGACTTTTGTTTGTCCGACAGCAGCTCGTCCGGCTGCGTTCTGCGCAGCACGGCGGATACGCGAGCGAGAAGCTCGGCTACGCCGAAAGGCTTCGTAATATAGTCGTCAGCCCCGTGCTTCAAACCTTGGACGACTTCGTCCTCCGCATTGCGGGCCGTTAAAATAACGACCGGCGTGCTGTTGCCCTTTTGTCTCAATTTGGTCAAAACTTCAAACCCGTTCAGGCCCGGAAGCATAATATCGAGAATAACGAGATCGTAATTTTGCTGCAAAGCCTCTTGTAGTCCGTCGCCACCATGATCGACAACCTTCGTATCATAACCTTCCTGCGATAAATTGTATGAGAGCAGTCTGGCTAAGGTAGGTTCATCTTCTATAACTAAAATTTTTTGAGCCATGGGATCCCCCGAATTTACAGTATTTTAACACTTTGCAATAATCTCATCGTAGCACCGTTTTGTAAAGAGAATGTAAACATTTTATTAATCCCGTGTAAATTAGTGGATGACAGGCAGTTCAATTGTAAATTTGGTGCCGATGCCGACTTCGCTCTCGACCCGGATCGTTCCTTTGTGCAGCTCCACCAAATGCTTGACGATGGACAGCCCGAGCCCGGTTCCGCCTGAACTTCTGGAGCGCGCTTTATCCACCCGGTAAAACCGCTCGAATATGCGCGGCAAATCCTTTTTCGGAATACCCATCCCGGTATCCGATACGATGACCCGCAGCCGCTCATAGTCGCCGAGGGCATTCATGTCCAGCGGTTCGACCCGCACTTTCACCTTGCCGCCATCCTGCGTGTAATTGATCCCGTTGGAGAGCAAATTAATAAATATTTGCCGCAGCCGGTCCTCGTCCGCTTCCAAATAAATATCGTCCTGAACCTGCAGGCACAGCTCGATGTTCTTTTTCTCCGCTTCCGTGCGCATCACGTTTATTGTCTTTTCCATAAATTCAACGACATGCACGGGCGAAAAATGCATCGGAATGCGCTTGGATTCGATTTTGGACAATTCCAGAATGTCTCCGATCAGACGGTTCAGCCGCTCGCTCTCATCGAAAATAATTCGCAAAAACGATTCCGCCGTCTCCTTATCGTTCAGCGCTCCCGCGAGCAGCGTTTCGGCAAAACCTTTTACTGCGGCAATCGGCGTCTTCAGCTCGTGGGACACGTTGGCTACGAACTCGCTGCGCATCCGCTCCAGCCGGCGCACTGCGGTGATGTCGTGAAGGACGATCAGGACGCCTGCCCATTCCTCGTCATCGTGAGAAATCGGGTTCAAGTTCAATTCAAGGATGCGTTCGGACGGATAATAAAAAATCATCTCGTCGCGGATAGGTTCCTTCGTTTCGATGCACTCTTGAATCAGCTTGGCGAACTCATACTGCTGCTTCGCCTCGCTATACCTTTTGCCCAGAAGCTCCTGCGCGGAAAAGCCGAGAATGTACTCGGCGGAAGGATTCAGCAGCACGATCCGCTCGTTCCGGTCAACCATCACGATGCCGCTCACCATGTTTTCCAAAACGCCCTGCAGCCGCCGCTCGTTCTCCTGAATGCGCTCCATCTGTTCCTGCAAGCTTTCGGACATCCGGTTGATCGCTTGCCCGAGCTGGCCGACCTCGTCTTTGCTTAAGGATGAGACGCGCGCCTGATAGTTCATATTCGTAATTTGCATCGCGACTTTGGTCATATTTTCAATCGGCCGGGTGATGTCCCGAGCGATCCGGTAGCTGATGATGCCTACTATAACAAACAGGATGCCCAATCCGGCGATTAGGAAATACCAAAGGTTGCGGATCGACGCATCGACCTGCTCCAGGCTCATCGCGATGCGCAAATATCCGGTTATCTCTTTGCCGTTTTTGACGGGGATAGCCGCGTACAGCATCTTTTCCTTGAGCGTACCGCTGTATCGGGTAATGTAGCCGACTTCGTTCGGCCCGCCGGCCTCGGCAATTTCAGGTCTGCTCAAATGGTTGTCCATCTGCTTCGGATCTTGATCGGAATCGCCCAGAACGAGCCCGTCGGCACGCACAAAGGTCAGTCTCGCATCCGTGCTCTGCTTGATTTTCAGCGCTTGGTCCGTATAGTAAGCTATCAGCTCGCTTTCGCTGCCGCTGTGCCTCCAATCGCCCGTAGCCAAAATCACCTGCAGTTCCCGCTTCATGTTGTCCTGCAGCGCTTCAATATGCGAATCTTCGAGCACTTTGGCCATAAACAGACCTGCAATCAGCATCGAAAATCCGATTAGTAAGATCAAAATCAAAGTCAGTTTGGCACGGAATTTCGTCATCCGCCGGTCCTCCATTCGACTGCCTGTTCAATGTTGGGTAAAAAGAAAAAGGGCTACTCTACATAGTATCCCTTTTCCCCGTGCCAAATCCAGTATTTTTTTTGTAAACCGGCGGTTATTTGAATACTGGCTCTTTCAAAAGCGACAGCTTCTCCAGCGAGCTTTTTTCCACATCGGCATGCAAGCTGTTGCCGTGCGAATCCATCGTGACGATGGCGGCGAACCCTTGGGTTTGCAGATGCCACATCGCTTCCGGAATGCCGAACTCCATGAAGTCCACGCCTTCGACTTTCTTAAAACAACGTGCGTAGTACTGCGCGGCACCACCGATCGCATTCAAATACACGCCGCCGTGCTCTTTAAGTGCGGCCAGCGTCTTGGCTCCCATGCCGCCTTTTCCGATTACAGCGCGGATGCCGAACTTTTTAATAATATCGCCCTGGTAAGGCTCCTCGCGGATGCTCGTCGTCGGTCCGGCCGCTCTCACATGCCACTCGCCTGCCTGATCCTTGCTCATCACCGGTCCGCAGTGATAGATAGCGGCGCCGTTCAAATCGACCGGAGCGTCGTGATCCATCAAATATTTGTGCAGGGCGTCGCGTCCCGTATGCATCGTGCCGTTGATCACGACCACGTCGCCGACTTTCAGCGAGCGGATCTGCTCTTCGGAAATCGGCGTCGTCAGCACAATTTCGCGGCGCTCGGACTCGCTGTCGTCCTCTTCCTTGGCACCAGCTTCGAACGCTTCCTTGAAGGATACTTCCGTTCCACGCGGATACGACCAGCCTTTGATTTCGCCGCTGCCCGCATCAAGCACGACGCCTTGACGGCGAAATGCCCAGCAGTTGTACGCGACGGATACGAAGAAGCTCGCCGGCAGACGGTTCGCCACTCCGACCTTACAGCCAAGCAGCGTCACTTGACCGCCAAAGCCCATCGTGCCGATGCCGAGCGTGTTGGCGTTGTCCATCACGTATTCTTCCAGCTTGCGCAGGTCCGGATGCGGGTTCACGTCATCCACATGGCGGAACAATTGATGCTTCGCCAATTCGTAGCCGCTTGTGCGGTCGCCGCCGATGCCGACGCCGATGAAGCCTGCGCTGCAGCCCTGGCCTTGCGCCTGGTAGACCGCGTGCATAATGCATTTGCGGATACCGTCGAGGTCGCGTCCCGCTTTGCCCACTCCTTCAAGCTCGGCGGGCAGGCTGTACTGAATGTTTTTGTTTTCGCAGCCGCCGCCTTTCAGGATGAGCTTCACTTCAATGTCGTCTTTTTCCCATTGCTCAAAATGAATAACCGGCGTTCCGGGCCCGAGGTTGTCCCCCGTATTCGCACCCGTAAGCGAATCCACCGAGTTCGTGCGAAGCTTGCTGTCTTTCGTCGCCTGCGCCACCGCTTCAAGAATGTGCTTTTTCATGACGAGTTGGTTTGCTCCAACCGGACAGTGTATAATAAACGTGGGCATGCCCGTATCCTGGCAAATCGGGGACACGTTGCATTCCGCCATATGAATGTTATCCGCAATCCGTGACAATGAAAGCGCGGAACGGGTTCCGCCGTCTTCGCGCTGCTGAGCCGCTTGAACAGCACGCCGCACGTCGCCTGGAAGGTTCGTGGAAGTTTCGACAATCAAATCATAGACACTCTGGTAAAAATGCTGCATAACAAGAAAGGCTCCTCTCTGAAAACAAAATTATAATCATTATCATTTATTATAGCATACCGCGATAGGACAGTTCGACGTTCAATCCGAGAAAACAGGAGAATTCACCGCATGTTCAAAAAAATCGGAATTACCTTTCTGCTAGGCATCATAGGCATCAGCCTGCTGCTTGGCCCGCTTCACGCCGACAGAGCCGGACAAATCTATTATGAAGACCAAGTCGCCGTACTCATGTATCATCATATTCACGATACGGACACAAGCTCCAGCACGATTACGTCCGCGCTGTTTCAGAAACAGCTGCAATATTTGCTGAGCAAAGGGTATCATTTTATTTCGCTAAGCGAATTCAAAGCTTACATGGGAGGCGCCAGCGTCCCTTCCAACGCTGTGCTCGTCACCTTCGACGACGGCTACCAAAGCTTTTACACGTCAGCTCTGCCTCTATTAAAAAGCTTGCGCATTCCCGCCGTGAACTTCGTCATTACGACAGATTTGGCCAATCCGCTCGGTTCCTACATTCCTTCCATGTCGAAGGATCAGATCCGCGAGATGGTCCATGATACGAATTTCATCAATGTCGGCTGTCATACGGACAACCTTCACAACAAGCTGCCGAGCGGACAAGCCGCACTCGTCGGAAGGACGAATACGGACGGGCAGCCCGAATCCGACGAAGCCTACAAGCAGCGGATTCTCAAAGATACGACCGCCTGCAAGGGCAAGCTGGATGCGCTGAGCGATACCCCGATCGACACGATGGCGTATCCGTTCGGCATCAACAGCGACCAGGCGGTGCAGCTCGTTCAGCAGGCGGGCATCCGCTACGCCTTCACGATTACGCCCGATATGGCGACGCGCAGCGCCGATCTGCTGCGCATCCCGCGGATCAACGCGGGCAGCCCCGGCATTACGCCGGAGCTGCTTCACCGCTCGATCCAGCGGCGCATCGTCGCGCAGCCGGGCACAGCCCCGCTGCGCGTGGACGCGGCTGCCGCCGCCGAGCAGCTCGGCGGCAGCGCGGTCCTTGACGGCGGAGCGCTTCAGCTCCGCCTGCGCGATCAGGCATTCACCCTGCGGGTGAATGCCGCGGAAGCGGCGCGCGGCGAGGAGCGCGTCCCGCTGCGCCAGCCCGTGCTGCGCGAGCACGGGCGGGTCACGATAGCGCTTGACGACCTGCAAGCGCTGATCGGGCTGCCGCTCGTCTACACCCCCGTCACCGGCAAGGTGGCCGAACGGGTGACGCCGAGCGTCAAACAACAAGAATGAGGAGCATGCAAGCATGACGACAAATAGCGATTTTTTTGCTTATTTATACCGCCTGCGATATATCGAGCGATGGAGTCTAATGCGCAATACGCTCAAAGAAAACGTAGCGGAGCATTCTTATCACGTTTCCATTCTTACCCATATGCTGTGCACTATCGCCAATGAAGTGTTCGGCCGGGACATTCCGGTCGGTCAGGCTATTTCCCTCGCCTTGTTCCACGATGCGACGGAAGTGATCACAGGCGACATTCCGACTCCGGTCAAGCATCATAACTCGGATATTCTGAGCAATTTCCGCCAAATCGAAGCGCTGGCCGCCGACAAGCTGCTCCAGACGATCCCCGACGCGCTGAAAACCGCGTATAAGCCGCTTATAACGGGGAAAGGCGAGAACACCGAGCTAAGCCGCTACGTCAAAGCCGCCGATTTGCTCGACGCTTACCTCAAATGCGTCACCGAGCTGTCGGCCGGCAACCGCGAATTCGGCACCGCCAAAAAACAAATCGAGCAAGCCATTCAACGAATGGACATGCCCGAAGTCGATTACTTTTTGCAGTATATGGCCCCTAGCCTGGAAAAAACGCTGGACGAACTATCCGAATAACTACAGGATGCTGCGGTTGAGCATGAAAAATACGGCAACGATGACGGCAATGGCCGCAATCCAGCTGTATGCTCTGATTTTTGCCGCATCCGATACTACGCTGGTTCCTGCCTTAGCTGCAGCGACCAGCTTTTTCATTCTCGAACCGAGCATGCCGGTTACGGCTCCGATGATCAGCAAAAGCACGACCGAAATGATCATCCAAGGCACCGATACGCCGGCCGAATGGATCATCGCACCGCCGGTAATAAACGATACGATCAAGGCAAACTGGCCCATGCGGTTAAAAAAAGAAAGCAAGCCGACAAAGCTCTCCTGTCCTGCTCCCGACAACGACGCCGCGCGTCCCGCTACAAAAGGAAACACGACATAAACCCCCAACAGCAAAGCACTAATCACGTGTAAAAAAATCATTACGCTGAACATTTGACGCCTCCACATCGTTTTGAAATGGTTTTCTTTAGTATAACCGAATTCAAACGATACGGACAAGGAAGCGTTCCTGCGTTTTGGCCTCTGTACACGCTCAAGTTCACGATATTTTCACAAGTGGGTGCCGCGTGAGGGCCCTTAGGTGGCGGCCGACCGCCGTCATGCAAGCGCAAGCTGTTGAAAAGCCTCCACCAGAGCCGGCCACGCAAACTGTTTAGCTTTTCGCGAAAATGCCTGCAAAAGTACAGGTTTTTGCTCCTTCATGCGCTTACTTCGCGCAATTCCTGCAATTGTGCAGGCTTTTTCCCGACATATGGGCTCAACATTCATTGTTGTCAAAAATTGCTGCACTTTTGCAGGCTTTTCGCCAAAATGAGCCATTTCCACGGAAAATTCCTGCACTTTTGCAGGTTTTCCCATCGGCCGACCTGCCAAGCCAAGCTGTCGCATGACCTTCCGTCATACAGCGACGTAACCCACGCATGTGGGGGCGCATGCGAGTGCGCTAGCGGGTACGCGAACGAGTGCGCGAGCGAGTGCTCAGGCGGGTACGCGAGCGAGTGCTCAGGCGGGTGCGCAGGCGGGTGCGCAGCGGGTGCGCGAGCGAGTGCGCAGGCGAGTGCGCAGGCGGGTGCGCAGCGGGTGCGCAGCGGGTGCGCAGCGGGTGCGCAGCGGGTGCGCAGGCGGGTACGCGAGCGAGTGCGCAGGCGGGTGCGCTAGCGAGTGCGCAGGCGGGTACGCGAGCGAGTGCGCAGGCGGGTGCGCTAGCGAGTGCGCTAGCGGGTACGCGAGCGAGTGCGCAGGCGGGTGCGCTAGCGAGTGCGCTAGCGGGTACGCGAGCGAGTGCGCAGGCGGGTGCGCTAGCGAGTGCGCAGGCGGGTACGCGAGCGAGTGCGCAGGCGGGTGCGCTAGCGAGTGCGCTAGCGGGTACGCGAGCGAGTGCGCAGGCGGGTGCGCAGCGGGTGCGCAGCGGGTGCGCAGCGGGTGCGCGGCGGGTGCGCAGCGGGTGCGCAGCGGGTGCGCAGCGGGTGCGCAGCGGGTGCGCAGCGGGTGCGCAGCGGGTGCGCAGCGGGTGCGCAGCGGGTGCGCAGCGGGTGCGCAGCGGGTGCGCAGCGGGTGCGCAGCGGGTGCGCAGCGGGTGCGCAGCGGGTGCGCAGCGGGTGCGCAGCGGGTGCGCAGCGGGTGCGCAGCGGGTGCGCAGCGGGTGCGCAGCGGGTGCGCAGCGGGTGCGCAGCGGGTGCGCAGCGGGTGCGCAGCGGGTGCGCAGCGGGTGCGCAGCGGGTGCGCAGCGGGTGCGCAGCGGGTGCGCAGCGGGTGCGCAGCGGGTGCGCAGCGGGTGCGCAGCGGGTGCGCAGCGGGTGCGCAGCGGGTGCGCAGCGGGTGCGCAGCGGGTGCGCAGCGGGTGCGCAGCGGGTGCGCAGCGGGTGCGCAGCGGGTGCGCAGCGGGTGCGCAGCGGGTGCGCAGCGGGTGCGCAGCGGGTGCGCAGCGGGTGCGCAGCGGGTGCGCAGCGGGTGCGCAGCGGGTGCGCAGCGGGTGCGCAGCGGGTGCGCAGCGGGTGCGCAGCGGGTGCGCAGCGGGTGCGCAGCGGGTGCGCAGCGGGTGCGCAGCGGGTGCGCAGCGGGTGCGCAGCGGGTGCGCAGCGGGTGCGCAGCGGGTGCGCAGCGGGTGCGCAGCGGGTGCGCAGCGGGTGCGCAGCGGGTGCGCAGCGGGTGCGCAGCGGGTGCGCAGCGGGTGCGCAGCGGGTGCGCAGCGGGTGCGCAGCGGGTGCGCAGCGGGTGCGCAGCGACGCCTCACCGCGGATGAGCCGGTCCTCGGCGCGACCGGGCAGGGCGGCACCTTCCGGCAAGTCAGCCGAGAACCCGGCCTTTCTCTGGCAGCCTGCAGCACCGCGCGCTGCACCCAACACGCGGCGGTTCGCTGCAAGACGCGGGCGGTTTGACCACATGCGCTCCGCGGGGATAGCCTGCCGGTACTGCGGGGGCACCTTTAATTCAGCAGCTCTGCGTACTGAAGCAGGCGCCTCAGCATAACGGCCGCTTCCGCGCGCGTTGTGCCTGCTCCAGGCATGAACATGCGGTCCGCTACGCCGTCCACGATGCCTGCGCGCACTGCCGCCGCGACGGCGTTCCTGGCATAGCCGGCGATCTCCTGCGCATCCGCAAAGGCCGCGGCTCCTTGGCCTTCCGCCGCCGGCTTTTTGCCTGCGGCTTCCAGGGCGCGGGCGATCATCACCGCGGCTTGCTCCCGCGTGATGCCGGCGTTCGGCAGGAAGCTGCCGTCTGCGAAGCCTTCTACAATGCCCGCTTTGGCTGCGGCGGCTACCGCGCCCGCATACCAGTCGCTTGCTTTTACATCGGAGTACCCCACCCCCTTACGCTCCTGCGGCAAGCCGAGAGCCCGGGCCAGCAGGGCGGCAAATTCAGCGCGGCTGACCGGCGCTTGCGGCGCAAAGTCCTGCGCGGACACGCCTTGAATCACGAGCTTCGAAGCCAGAAGCTCCACATCCGCTTTCGCCCAATGACCGTTCATATCATGGAAAGATTTGACTGATTCCACAAGCGTGATGATGCCCGTCGTACGCATTTTGACGGTAATGTGCGCCGCGCCGCCGGATACGTCGATCACGGCCGGAACGAAGCGCAGTTCGCCGGAATCGGGATCGTACGAAACCGCCGTTAATCGGGCGGGGTCGGGATTACCCGGCACATCGAGTACGGCCGCTGCGTAAGCGCCGTTAAAGTTGCTTACGGCTGCTTGCCGGCCTCCCGCTTCCGCGCCGATCGCGATTTCCGTTGCGCCGGCCTGAAGCTTCAAGCCCGCTTGCCCGGTACGCCGGGCGATTGCGTCCGCTGCCGCGTCGGATACATCCCCGACCGTAATCTGAAGCATGACGCCGCCGGGATCAGCGTTCATTTCGCCGGACAGCTTCGCAATATCGAACGAATGCAGCGGAAAGCTGAGCGTCAAGCCGTCCCGCTTCACGCTAAACACCGCATTCGGCGCTATGCGCTGCGCTTCTTGCACTGCCGCTGCCGGCAGCAGCACCTTCGCTCCCGCCTCGCCGCCCGCCACTTCCACGGCGATCGTTCGGCTCGAACCCTGCAAAGCCGCCGCAGCTTTCGTTAAAGCCGCAGCTTCAATGGTTACGCTCGCAACCTTGCGTCCATCCGCCGTTGTGTCAAGCGCACTAGCAACATTCGTGATTCGCGCTCCAGCCGAATTGGCTTCCACGGTCTGACCTGCTGCCGCCGTGTCACCGCCGCTGCCATTGCCACTACCGCTACCGCTTCCACTGCCACTATCGTTTCCGCCGGAGGAACCCGAACCGGATGCTTGCTTCGGAGCCGCCGACGCCTCGCCGGACAGGGCGCTTTCCCCGTCGGCATTTACCGCTGTTACGACGTAATAATAAGTCGTACCGTTCGTGACTCCGGTATCCGTATACGAAGCGGTCACGACGTTCGCCGCGATCGTCGTATAAGGTCCGCCGTTCGCCGTGCTGCGTTTCACCTGATAAGAGACCGCTCCCGCCGCGCTGCTCCATTGCAGGCTGACTTGCCCGTCTCCTGCCGCGGCCGTCAACCCTTGCGGCGCCGCAGGCGGAGCAGCCATAGTCGTACGTTCAGCCCCGGCGCTTGTCGAGACAATGGCCGGCACGGAGCGCGTCGGATCGATCGTGTTGTGCAGGAGCGGCGTCCAGCTTACAGGGCTTAAACTTTTGCTCTGCGCAATATTCATATCGACGCCGTTCAGCACCGAGCCTGTATCCGTAAATGCGGTGCCTCCCGCAAATACGCCGATTAAATCGGGCGCTTGCGTGCCCGTGTCTTGCTTGAAGTAATTGTTTTGCGCGTAAATTTGCGATGCATACCCGACTCCCATCGTATACAGGAACGGATAACTGGCATCATTCAAAGTGCCTTCATAGTAGTTATTGTACATGTGCACTTGGCCATACCGCACGCGCGGCGCGCGCTGAACGATATTTTTGTAGTAATTGTGGTGGAACGTAATTCTTTCTTTGCCGATGTCCCCGGTGTAGCTGTCGCTTCCGCCGATCAGCGTCGTTTTGTCATGATCATGGAAATAGTTGTAAGACACCGTTATAAGGTCGGAGCCGTTCGTAATATCGACCAACCCGTCATGCTGCTGGTATTGGCGGCCAAAATATTGCTTGCTGTAATCGTCTTTATTGTCGCCGTCGCTGAACGTATTATGGTCGATCCAGACATGCGTCGCCCCTTTGACTGTAATGCTGTCAAAGGCGGAATTCCAGTTGCCCGAGTCGCCGTCCGTCGGGTCCCATTGCGGGAAATAGTCAAATGCATCCCGGAATTCGATATTCCGGATAATGACGTTGTCTACGTTCTGGATCAGCAGATTGCCCCCCACAATTGTGGCATTGGTGCCCGGCAAGCCGACGATGGTCGTGTTCGAACCGACATTGATTTGAATTTGCGCCCCTTGCTTTTTCTCCGAATTGGCCCGGGCCGTCTCCAATGCGCCGGAAGGCACAGACGTTTTGCCCCAGGTTGCCGGATCGTAGGCTCGCAAATATGCATGGAAATCGTAGCCCTCGTCCTTGTAATCGTCAAATCCCAACGGATTGTCCTGATCATCGACGTTCATATCGATCATCCCGCTAATATATATGATTTTCGGCGTCGCATTTGTTGCATTGCTGCTGTTGCTGCCGCCCAGCGCCTGAATCAGCTCGCTCCGTTTTGTAACTACCGTACCGGCTGCGGCCGCCGATCCGCCTGTAATGGTGCCTGCCGGGAATGCTCCCCAACCGTCATTCGCGGCCAGCACCTGTCTGCCAATGTCCGAAGCGGACGTATCCGTCACGTTTACGGTTAACGGCACGGCATAGGTGCCGAAATGAACGTAAAGCGTTGCAGTTCCTGACGGCAGCCCAGCGAGATACGTTTTGTTGATTGAAATTACATTACCTGCTGCCGTATAATCCCCTTCAGCCAATACCTTGTCGCCATTCGTAAGCTTCGTCAAAGCGTGTCCGCCCGCTTGCGCTATCACATGAATATCGGATTGATAGAGCGGATTTTTGTCAAAATTCGCAGACGCAACCGATATCGATGGCTCCAAAGTCATTTTCGGCCTGATAACGGGAATCGTCGGGTCCCAGCCGGAAAAAATTTGCGGAATCGTCACGCTGGCTTCCGTCCCCGTCATTTGCGTGGAAATCGCCCGGGACGCCGGGTTGGCGCCGATGCCGTAGCTGTTGTATTCGCTGAAGTTTCTCACTTTACAGCTGCCTGCGCAGGAAGTGGCCCAGCCTGAGGCCAGGAAGTTTTTGGAATTAATGAACGTATTGATGAAGCGTACGTTAGCGTAGTCCTTCCAGGCGCGACCAAGATCGTAAGTGCCCAGCGCCGAAGCGCCGTCGATGATTTGCGAGTTGATGAATACGTAACCCGGATCCGCCGGATTGCTTTGTCCTGCCGCCGTAATATGGCCCCCGCCCGTTCCTGCGCTCGCCGCATTGCTCACAAGCACAAGCTTCGCTCGGTCAAATACAATTGCCGGAGCCTCTCCGAAAATGTAATCGACATCGCCTTCGATGATACTGTCGCGGAAATATTGACGCCCCGATTTATAGTTGTACAAAGTGTCCTGGAAACTGGTCAATTTTACATGGTCAAACACGGATTGGTCGCTTTGAACAAGCAAAGCTACAGCCGTCCCTTTTTCCGACCGGGGTGCGGCGCTGTTCCTGATCGTCAAATGGGAAGCCGTAAAATAGTTCGCAAAAACGCCGAACGTGTAGCTTTGCGCCGTGCCTCCCGGCCTGCCCGAATTGCCGTTCGTGCCGCCGTAATCGTCG
This sequence comes from Paenibacillus sp. sgz302164, assembly GCF_056120505.1. Taxonomy (NCBI): domain Bacteria; kingdom Bacillati; phylum Bacillota; class Bacilli; order Caryophanales; family Paenibacillaceae; genus Paenibacillus; species Paenibacillus sp. sgz302164. The sequence goes on from NZ_JBVYOL010000001.1 coordinate 668,391, forward strand.
TATACGATCGTCGTCACATCGATCCCCGCGCCGATCAGGCTTACGAAAGGGCGGTCCATGTATACTTTTTCCACATATGTCCCAGGGCCGACGTAAATGACCGTTCGCGCCGTATTGGATGCGGGAATGGCATTCACGGCTCCCTGAACGGTCGTATAATCGCCGCTGCCGTCCTGCGCCACCATTATCACTTTCGAAGAGGCTGCGACGATTTCCTCCGAATCGGGACTGCTGCCTTTGGCATTCACCGCCGCAACAGTATAAAAATAATTGTTGTCATTAATCACATTCGCTGCGGTGTTGTCCGTATACGATGTGCCTGAGATCGTCCCTATGACAGTATAAGTGCCTCCACCCGCTGTTTTTCGCTTCACCTCATAAGAAGCCGCATCGGGAACGGCGTTCCAGGATAAACTAACGCTTCCGTCGCCGGCAATAGCCGTCAAACCGTTGGGCACTGCAGGAGCTCCGGTCGCGGCCGCATAAGGCGAGACTTTCACCTGGTTTGAAATCATGCTTTCCGCATTGTCGTTCGCCGCCGTTGCCACATAATAATACGTAATTCCGTTGGCGGCAGTCGTATCGCTGTAAGTCGTTTGGCTGAGATGTTCGGCAATCGTCGTATAAGGTCCGCCGTTCGCCGTACTTCTTTTCACATTATAATAAACAGCCTGTGTCACCGGCGTCCAACTGAGATCCACCCTCTGATCGCCCGGTACGGCGCCCAGCATCGCCGGCATTTGCAAAGGACGGCCGGAAACCGCGGCCGCAAGCTCGGAGCCTGCGCTCGTCCCGCCCACATTGCCCGCGGCAACCTGATAATAATAAGTGATGCCGTTTATCAAGCCTGTGTCGTGATAAGTCGTGCCGGTAGTTTTATTCGATAAAGAAAGGAACGGGCCGTTCGGTGTCGTGCTTCTTTGAAGCGTATAAAAATCGGCCCCCTCGGACGCCTTCCAATTTAAGGTAAACTCGCTGTCTCTCGCGACAGCCGTCAGCGCCGTCGGTGCGGCCGGAGGCGGCACATCGTTCGGATATCCCACGGCAGCACGTGAAGCTTCGCTCTCCCCGCCGGCTTTTACACCTGTAATCACATAATAGTAATTCGTTTCGTTCTCAAGCCCCGTATCCGTATAAGCCGGAGAAGCGGTATTGGCGATAAAGCTGTAAGGACCTCCGGAAACCGTGCTCCGGTATACATTGTAAGAATCGACACCGGTAGCCGGATTCCATGTCAAAATCACTTTGTGGCTGGCTCCGCTCGCCGCAACGTTTTGCGGTATCGTCACGCTTTGCCGGTACACCTTAACATTGTCGATATACAAGCTTCCCTTGGAGGTGCCGGGCGTACGCGCCTGAATTTTGGCGATATCGGTCACAGGACTGGCAAAGGTCATATTGCCTTGAAAAACGTCATTGATGTACAATTCCGCCGAGTTGGTGCCTGCGTCGGCAACGAATTTCAATTTCATCCATGTACCTTTGACATACATCGAGGAGTAATCGCCCAATTTCAGCGTCAATGCCGTTTTGCCCGAGCTGTCGACCAGTTCCAATGGATAGGAATCCCCCATGAACACCGGTTCCATAAAATCGAGCTGAGCCGTAACCCCCTCTTTGACCGGAGCAAAAATTTTCACAAATCCACCCCTGCTTGTGCTGTTGTCGTTAACCCACAGGACACGGGTCGAGTTCCCCGTTATGGTGCCTGAAACATTGCCGAACTTATTCGTCAACTGATCGTTGCTGATTACCGTGATGTTGTTGCCGGCAGACTCTGCGGTAAAGTTCGAATATCCGTCAGGCTTCTCTTGCAAAGGACTGCTTTCAAAATTGTCATCGATCAAGTAGGCGATCGGTTTCGCTGCCGCTTCTGCAGAGATAGCGCTTTCGCCAGCCTGATTGAGCGCCGTTACCACGTAATGATAACGGGTATCATTGGCCAATCCGGTGTCGGCAAACGTGGTGCCGGTCACATTGGCGACAGTGCTGTAAGGGCCACCTTTGGTCCCGCTCCGCTTCACATTGTAGGAAACAGCCCCGCCGGCCGCATTCCAGGCAAGATCAACCCTGGCATCGCCCGCGGCTGCCGTCAATCCCGCCGGTGCTGCGGGTACCTGTACCGAGGATTGAAGAGCGGCCTGCACCTCGTTCGAGCTTCCGCTCTCTCCGTAATCGCCCGCGGCGGTCACAACGTAATAGTAGGAAGTGTTGCTGACGACGCCGGTATCGTTATAACCGGTTCCATACACGGATGCAATTACGGAGTAAGACGAGCCTGAAACAACGCTTCGTTTTACGTTATAATAGGCAGCCCCGGTAACCGTGTTCCAGGCCAAATCCACCTTTGCGCTGCCGGCGGAAGCGGTCAGACTCGGCGCATCCAGAGCAGGCATCGGCAGAACCGCGGTCAATGAAGCGACCGCAGTAGAAGGGGCGAATATTGACGCCCCTGCCGTCGTATTCGGAGTAATGTAATCAAATGCCGCCGTCGCCGCTTTTCCGACGCCCAAGCCTATGTATGCATCGGTCATACCGGTTATCGTCTGCCCTTTGGTTTGGGTCCAATAAATCGTTTGACCGTCTTGCGACAATGAGCCGTAGTCTACATAAATCGCAGAATTGCCGCCTGATACGGAACGGCGCATTTTAATAAATTGCGGAGCGGAAATGCCTGTGGCGCTGTCAATCGCATCCAGTCCATTGGCCGTTCTCGTCGTATTGATTGCTCCCGCATAGTTGGAAAGAATGCCTGACCCGTTGCTGGTGCCTGCATCGTCCGCCGATCTGTAATATGCGTAAAAATCGTAATACGGCGCTGTTTTGCTGGAATACAGCAGTGCCCCCATATAGCCCGGCTTTGTTGTCGCTTCTGTCGCCTTGCGGATGACGATGCCCGCGGAAGCGGATGTGCTGCTCGCGCTGAAAGCTTTTACCCTTGCCACTATGCTGAATTCACCGCTTACGGGCGTTTGCATATAGGCATACTGAAATTGCTCCCCATTGGAAGATGAGCCGACAATTCCATTGTTGGATGCCGGACTCGTTAGCGTAAATACGCCCAATCCGTTGCTTGCGCCGTACGTGCTTGTTCCGGCCTCAGACGGCCAGGATGCAGATGCAGCATTGATATCTTTATTCCCCCAACCGGTAGGGAATGTGGCTGCAGCCTTGACATTTTCGCTGCCCCCGAACGGTACAACCGACGCGATAAACATCATTATCGCCAAAAATCTGGCCAAACCGGTGGCTCGCATGCGTTTCTTGTTCATGTAAATTGTTTAACCTCCTTGTCTGTTTTGCTACAAAATGACTTCTCGCGCTTCAAAAAAAAGCGCTTTCATTTTCGAGCTCCATAATCCTCCCTTCAAGCTTGCCTGTAACCCCTAGTATAAAAATAGCGGGGCATTACGTACATAATCCCTGGCTCTCCCACCCCCGGTGAATAAGACATTTGGCGGAAAAGTGTTCCAATGATTATCATGATAATCCGCTGCTGCTACCGGGGGCCGGTGGGAAAACCTGCGAAAGTACAGGCTTTTCCTACGGTCATAGTTCATTTTGGCGAAAAGCCTGCAAAAGTGCAGGAATTTTCGTTGAAAATGAACCCGAGCCTCTGTACGCGGCGAAAAGCCTGCACAATTGCAGGAATTCTCGCGTCCAGCGTATCAAGGGCGCAAATTCATGTATTTTTGCAGGTTTTTTTCGCATGTGGTCGACCGACCGCATTCATGCAGCGAAACACCGTGCGCTGGGAGCTGCACACGGTGCGACCGGCCGCTATCATGCAGCGAAACACCGTGCGCTGGGAGCTAGGCACGGTGCGACCGCCAGGCAGATTGCGGCTATAGGCTCTGACGTGGGGGCTTTACAACAGCCTGATCAGGCTTGCCCCGACCGGCCCGGCCCGGCCCAGCTTGGCCTGCCAAGCGGCTTCACAGCCGCTCCCCCGTGCGGTTCTGCAATCGCCCCTCCGGGAGAGGGGCAAGTCGTCGATCGCGCACAACACCGGCGGCCGATCAGACGTTTGTTCCGCCTACCCGCGAACAAAAAATCCCCCCGAACCGGCTATTGCACAGTTCGAAGGGATTGTCGTTGCGGGTATACCTTTTATGGCAGCGGTTCTACAGCAACATTCGCAATTGTTACAGCTTCCGTATACTTAGCTGTACTGTTCAGACGCAGGCGCATGTTGGCCGCACCCGTCACGCTCGGATTGATTTGCACGTTGACGATTTTTTCCGCATGCCCGTTGGCGTCGGCAGTCAACGAGAAAGCAGCGCTATAACCGTAAGAGGAAGGCCATGTGCCGCTGTCATTTTGCACTTTAGCCACTTGGGTGCCGGAGCTCGTATAAACACCGAGCGAGTAGCCGCTTGTCGTGGAGTTGGCTGTCAACCCGTTAACGACGATTTTGACAGGGAAAGATGCGCTGTTCGGCAGCGTTGCCTGGTGAACGAACGCGTACGGATCGTTGGACGAAGTCGTCGATACTCCGTAAGAGCCTGCTTTAAAAGTCGTCGGATCATACCATTTGTATCCGGCTGCAGGCGCTGCCCACGGTTCGGCTTGCGGTTCCGTCGTGTTGGCCGGCTGCTCCCAGGAATAAAGCGCCGTTGCCGTATCCAGCGTAAGCCCGGGCACTTGCGTGAGGCTTGTGTAGCTTTCTTTTGTCGCCAGCCAGTTTACCATATTTACCAGCAGCGTGGAATCGTTTTGCTCCGAGAAGCCTGCATAAGTCGTTTTCGTGCCGCCGGTTTCTTCTTTCAAGTATTTCGGCGTGGCGTCTTCCACAGGGGAGGAATCCCCGATGAAGCCGGCTTTGCCTGCGCTTACTTTGGAAACCGCGACATAAGGGCCTTCGGCCACCCCGCCGTTGTTATAAACGCCTTGATCCACTGCGTTTGCCCATTTGGTAGTCGTCGCAGGCAAGTAGACGATGCCTTTTGCTTTTGTCGGATCTGTAATCGCCAACGTAGATCCCGCGTGCATAGCGACCGTGGAAACGCCGCTCGTAATGCCGAATGCCTGGGAAGGAGCGACGATATTGTTCGCTGTAATGTCGCCGAGCGCGTTGTAGCGGAACCGGATGCCAAAATTCGCCGCCAGCCAGTCGGAACTGGCAACACCCTGCATCGCCGAGGAAGCGGCTTCTCCCGCGCTCATGCCAAGAGCCGGATTCGTCCAGGCTCCGCGGCGGTAGCCGTTGAACACTTCCGAAGCGTCCCAGCGGTTTTTATTCCGGTCGGCATTGTAATGATCGCTGATGAAGAAAATACTGCCGCCGCCTTGCACATATTGCAGCATAGCGGTTTGTTCGGAAGTTTTGTACGGAATATTCGCTTCAGGAATGACGAAAACATCATAAGCCGATAAGTCCGAAAGTGTAATCGGGCTGGATTTGCGCAGTTCTTTTACATAGTAGCCGGCATTGCCCAGCGCATTGCCAAAATCCGAAAAGCCGCCGTCGATAACCCAGTCCGCCGCTCCTGCCGTCTGAGCGTGCGTGTTGTCGAACAGCACCTTTTTCCCGTTAGGTGTCGACGGGTTAATCGTTGGCGCCGGGTCCGACGGTCCCTCTGCAAACGCTTGCGGGATCGCTCCGGACAAAGATGCGACCAGTGCCGCGGTAATAGTAAGACCTTTCAAGCTCTTTGTTCCATTCAAGCTTTTCATAAATAATGAATTCCCTCCATCCATGGAATAAATAGCCAAGCTGGCCTATGTGTATCGTAGCACAGGATTCCGCCCAAAAATAGCCATTTGCAGTAAATTTACAAAAGCAACAAATTGTTGTGCAATCCGACAAAAAAAGAACCGGCCCCCTATTTGCATAGGAAACCGGTTCTTCGTGATATGACGATTAGCCCGTTACAACTTTAATAACGTTGCGGACGGAGTTCGCCGTTTTATCAAGGGCCGCTTTTTCGTCGGCAGTCAATTCGATCTCAAGCACTTTTTCGATGCCGTTTGCGCCAAGTACAGTCAGAACGCCCATGAACAGGCTGTCGTAGCCATACTCGCCTTCAAGCAGCGCGATTGTCGGAATGATGCGTTTTTTGTCTTTCAAAATCGCTTCCGTCATTTGTACGAGCGATGCCGCGGGAGCATAGTAAGCACTGCCGTTGCCGAGCAGGTTTACGATTTCGCCGCCGCCTGTGCGCGTACGTTGAACGATAGCTTCAATTCGATCGGCAGGAATCAGCTTCTCGATAGGAACGCCGCCGGCGTAAGTGTAGCGCACGAGCGGAACCATGTCGTCGCCGTGTCCGCCGATAACGACACCTTGAACGTCCTCAACCGAAACGTTCAGCTCCTGGGAGATGAACGTAAGGTAACGAGCCGTATCCAGAACGCCGGATTGACCGATAACGCGGTGTTTAGGGAAGCCAAGCGCTTGATAAGCTACATACGTCATCGCATCCACAGGGTTGCTGAGAATAATGACGATTGAATCGGGAGCTACTTGCTTGACGTTCTCACAAACGGATTTTACGATACCCGCGTTGGTGTTCACCAGGTCGTCGCGGCTCATACCCGGTTTGCGGGCAATACCTGCCGTAATAATGACGATATCGGAGTTTGCCGCATCTTCATAGCTGGAAGTACCTGTAATTTGAGCGTCAAAGCCTTGAACAGGACCTGCTTCGAGCATGTCGAGCGCCTTGCCTTTAGTCGGATTCTCAAGCTGCGGGATGTCCAGCAGAACGATGTCGCCCAGCTCTTTTTGCGCAAGCATAAGCGCAGTTGTCGCACCTGTGAATCCGGCTCCTACAACGGTAATTTTATTACGACGGATTGCCATTTGAGGAATTCCTCCTTCAATTTTTTAAAAATAAATCCGGCGTCCGGGGCGGGAATTAGCCCATGTTTTTAATAATTTCGTTGGCGAATTCGGAACATTTGATTTCTTTCGCGCCTTCCATCAGACGGGCAAAGTCGTAAGTAACGGTTTTGTTGTTGATGGACGTTTCCATGCCTTTGTAGATCAGTTCAGCCGCTTCCAGCCAGCCAAGGTGCTCAAGCATCATAACGCCGGACAAAATAACGGAACCCGGATTTACAACGTCAAGGCCTGCGTATTTAGGAGCCGTACCGTGAGTAGCTTCGAAAATGGCATGTCCGGTCAAATAGTTGATGTTGGCCCCAGGAGCGATACCGATACCGCCAACTTGCGCAGCAAGCGCGTCGGACAGGTAGTCGCCGTTCAGGTTCAGCGTAGCGATAACGTCAAAATCGGTAGGACGAGTCAGTACTTGCTGCAGAGCGATGTCGGCGATTGCATCTTTTACGATGACTTTGCCGGCTGCTTCAGCGTCTTTTTGCGCTTTGTTAGCCGCTTCCGTGCCTTGCTCGGCTTTGATGCGGTCATATTGCGCCCAAGTGAATGTTTTGTCGCCGAATTCGCGCTCAGCCAGCTCGTATCCCCAGTTTTTGAACGCGCCTTCGGTGAATTTCATGATGTTGCCTTTGTGCACAAGCGTAAGGGTCTTGCGGCCGTGCTTGATCGCATACTCGATAGCGGCGCGGATCAAACGCTCGGAACCTTCGGACGATACAGGCTTGATGCCGATACCGGAAGTTTCAGGGAAACGGATTTTCTTAACGCCCATTTCTTCCTGCAAAAATTTAAGCACTTTTTTCACGGCTTCGGTACCGGCTTCCCACTCGATGCCTGCATAAATATCTTCTGTATTTTCACGGAAAATAACCATATCGACAAGCTCAGGACGTTTAACCGGTGAAGGCACGCCGTCGAAGTAGCGAACCGGACGGGAGCATACGTACAGATCGAGCTCTTGGCGAAGCGCAACGTTCAGGGAACGGATACCGCCGCCAACCGGAGTCGTCAGAGGTCCTTTGATCGCAACGATGTACTCGCGGATCGCAGTCAGCGTATCGTTAGGCAGCCAGTTGTTGTATTTGTTAAAAGCTTTCTCTCCGGCAAACACTTCGTACCAGGCGATTTTTTTCTCGCCTTTGTAGGCTTTCTCTACGGCTGCGTCAAGAACGCGCTTGGAAGCCGACCAGATGTCAGGGCCCGTGCCGTCGCCTTCGATGAAAGGAATGATCGGATTGTTAGGCACTTGCAGAACACCATTCTCGATGGTGATTTTTTGACCTTCGGTTGGCAGTTCGTAAGATTCGAATTGTGGCATGGTATGTCCTCCTTAAAATTGTGAAAAATAAAATGTAAAACATGCCTTTGCCCTTAGGCAGTCCAGGCTGCCGGGGGTCAGACACACAAAAGCGGCGGGAGTCGCGGCACTCCCCCCGGCAAATAGCCGGACGGATGCCGAACAACCCGCATCTTTAACATGATAACATAAATTAGCGATTGCTGATCGGAATATATTTTTGGTTCACTGGGCCCGTGTACTCGGCGCGAGGACGGATCAGGCGGTTGTTCTCGTACTGCTCCAGCATGTGAGCCGTCCATCCGGATGTTCTGCTGATCGCAAAAATCGGAGTGAACAAGTCGCGCGGTATTTCCAGCGACGTATACACAGATGCGGAATAGAAATCGACGTTAGGCTTCAAGCCTTTCAGCCCGGTTACAAGCTCTTCCGCTTTAATGGACATATCGTACCATTTCATGTTGCCGGTAATTTTCCCGAGCTCATACGACATTTTTTGCAAGTGCTTCGCGCGAGGGTCGCCGTTTTTGTAAACGCGATGGCCAAAGCCCATAATTTTGTCTTTGCGCTCCAATTTGCCGTGAATGTAAGGCTCTACGTTTTCAACCGTGCCGATTTCTTCGAGCATGGCCATAACCGCTTCGTTCGCGCCGCCGTGAAGAGGGCCTTTCAGCGTGCCGATCGCGGAAGTGATGCCGGAGTAAATATCGGTCAAAGTTGCAACGGTAACGCGGGCCGCAAATGTAGACGCGTTAAGCTCATGGTCGGCATGCAGAACAAGCGCCTTGTCCAGTGCTTCGATAGCGACTTTATCCGGCTCTTTGCCTGTCATTTGATATAAGAAATTAGCGGCAATCGACGAATAACCTTTGGAAGCAAGAGGCTCCAGTCCTTGGCGGATGCGGGCAAAAGCGGCGATAATCGCAGGCACTTGGGCTTGCAGCTTGATCGCTTTTCGCACATTGGACTCCGTGCTCATATCGTTCGCTTCTTCATCGTAAAGCGCAAGACTGGAAACCGCCGTACGTAGCGCAGCCATGGAATTGACGTCTTTCGGATAGAGCTTCAGCTGATCGATCACCGCTTCCGGTACGCTGCTGTGCGCGTTCAGATCGTTTTGCAGCTTTTCCAGCTCGGACTCGGTAGGCAGTTTGCCGAACCAAAGCAAATGTATGACTTCTTCAAAAGTCGCATTTTCTGCGAGGTCATCAATATCAATCCCGCGATAAGTTAAAACGCCGTCCACGATGGAGCTGATCGACGAGGTTGTGGCTACAATACCTTCCAAACCCTTGGTTGCAGTCATGGGAATCTCTCCTTAGCTACTTGATTTTTGCAAAAACTCACTTTTTCCTAACCTAATAATAAAGGATTTTACCCTGTAAGTGAACAAAAAAGGGCATAAAACTAAGTTATCACTATCATAAAGATTCTTTTTGGCGAAATTCGAGCGCTTACGGCACGATACAAGTTTTTGTTAATTCTCCCGAATTATACGGAACTTTGCGGAAAAAGTTTGTAGAGAACAGTTGAGCTTGATACAATGTAAAACAAAGCGGCAGCATGAGACGATTGAAAATCTGTCGGCCGAAGCTGACGAATCGTCGGCCATGCTCGGCGGTCTGTCACGCCCAAGGCGGCATATCCGTTTGGCCTGTCGAAGAAAACATGCAAGAAGACCTGCACGCCAGGCTTTAAGAAAACGTACATTGGAGAGAAGCATCTCTATAAATGCACAGAAAACCTGCATGTGGATCAAGTGCCGGGTTAGAGGAACCAGAGGGAACGCAGCCGCGCATCTCTGGCTACGATTGCGGCGGTGGAGTGGGCCACACTTCTCCTGCATCCGGTTGCGGCGCTGAGTAGCCACTCCTCCCCAGCTACGGTTGCGGTGCTGAATTTGCCCGCGTCTCTCTGGCTACGGTTGCGGAACTGAATTGGCCTTACCTCTCCTGCTCCGATTGCGGTGATGAATTCGGCCGCGCATCTCCGCCTACGGTTGCGGTGGCGCTGAATTTGGCCACCCACATCTCTGGCTACGATTGCGGCGGTGGAGTGGGCCACACTTCTCCTGCATCCGGTTGCGACGCAGAAGTGGGGGCAAGGCGGCCTGGCAGGGAGAAAACCTGCAAAAGTGCAGGTTTTCTCCTTAAAAATGGTTCATTTTAGCGAAAAGCCTGCAATTGTGCAGGAATTTTCGATGAAAATGAACCCGAGCCCGTGTTCGCGGCCAAAAGCCTGCACAATTGCAGGAATTTGCCGTGGCCGGCGTTTCCATCCAGCAAAAACTGTATTTTTGCAGGTTTTTCGCGCAACTGGGCAGATCGTAACGACCGGCTCCGGCGTGTGGGGTTTCCGGGCTGCCTGTACTTTGGCCAGCCAAACCAATCCAAGCCGCGTAACGGCGGCAGCACCGTTTTGGACGGCATGCGAAACATGTTAGCTTCGTACGACCTTTGTTCTGAAAGATCTACTTTTGTTGAAGGAGCCAAGAAATGAGCAGCATCTCCTACATAGGCGTCATCGATATCGGATCGAACTCCATCCGGTTGGTTATTTACGAACGCAATTTATACGGCGCCTACCGCGTCGTCAGCGAGTATAAAGATTCCGCAAGACTAAGCCAGCGGATCGGTGCCGACGGCATTTTACATAGCGAAGACATTCTTTCCGTCGTTCCTATCCTCTCCCACTACGCAGCGCTCTGTCTCGCGCACGGCGTGCGGACGCTAAGAATCGTCGCCACGGCGGCGATCCGCAATGCGGCCAATTCCGCGGAAATTGTCCGGGTGCTCGAAGGCCGGACCGGCTTCAATATCGAGGTGCTGAGCGGAGAGGACGAGGCCCGTTACGGCTTTCTCGGCGTCGTGAATACGATCGATATCAAGGACGGATTCATTATCGATATCGGAGGCGGCAGCACCGAGGTCACGCTGTTCCGCGGCCGGGAACTCAAGCAAAGCTTCTCCTTCCCGTTCGGTTCGGTGAACACGACCCGCCAATTTATGAAGAACGGCGTCATCACCGAAAGCGAAAAGGCCGGGATTCGCTTTATGGTAAAGGAAGCTCTCGCCGCCCATCCATGGATCAAAAGCTCGCCGGGCTTGCCCATGATCGGGCTGGGCGGAACGATCCGCACACTCGGCAAGATGAGCCAGAAGCGGAGCAAATATTCTTTGCAGCTTGCCCACAACTATGAGCTGAAAACCGGGGAGCTCGATTTTTTCCTGGAATTCCTGTCCTCCCTGCCGCTTGAAAAGCGCAAAAAGGTGGAGGGACTTTCCAAAGACCGCGTGGACATTATCGTTCCGGGCCTCATCATTTTGGATACGATCTTTAGTGAAGCCGCGGCTTCGCATTGCATCGTCAGCGGCTCAGGCTTGCGGGACGGCATCTTTTACGAGCTGTGCAGGCCCGGGAATGCGCTGGTCGACGATGTTCTGGAAGCTAGCGTCCAGAACATGCTGATGCTTCACCCGGGTGCGGCCGTCCAGCACGTCAAGCATGTCGACAAGCTCGCGCTTCGCTTATTCGACGAGCTTGCTTCCTTGCAGGGGCTGGATAAACAAAGCAGACGCTACCTTCATGCCGCCGCGCTGCTGTACCGGATCGGATCTAGCGTCAATTATTATCAATACGGCAAACATACGCAGTATATGATCGCACAGGCCCGCATCGACGGCTTCAGCCACCGGGAAATCGCGCTCTGCTCGCTGATCGCTTCCCATAAAACAAAAAGCCGGACCCACCAGCTCGCCCTTGCTTACAAAGACATTTTGGATGAATCCGACGAATTGCTTGTTGCGAAGCTGGGAACGCTGCTGCAGCTTGCCATCGCACTTGACCGCAGCGAAACGCAGCCGGTTCGGGAGCTCATCATCTCCATCATCGGCAAGACGATTACGCTAAAACTTTTGTGCGCGGACAATCCCGCCGCCGAACTTAGCGAGATCGCCGCTTTCGCCAAAGATTTTGAAAAAGTGTGGGGACTTGCGCTCAAGGCTCAAGCTGAAGCTTTTTCCACGACTTAATTTTCATCGCCTCGAACTGGCTCCGGTACGGAGTCAGTTCATTTTTTACCCGGGTGTACATGCCGTTGGTCATGAGCTCCCTTGCCTTGACATTATCGTTAAGACTAAGCCGTAAAATTTGGATCATCATTTTTTTCAGCTGTTCGTCGAATACCGGACACATCAGCTCGATGCGCCGCGTCAAATTGCGGGTCATCCAATCCGCCGACGACAAGTAAACGTCGACTTGTCCGCCGTTTTCGAAATAGTACATGCGCGAATGCTCCAGGTACCGGTCGACAATGCTGCGCACCGTAATGTTCTCACTTAGTCCCGGCACTCCCGGGCGAAGGCAGCAGACGCCGCGCACGATCAGATCGATCTTCACGCCGGCCTGCGACGCGGCATACAGTGCATCCACCATCTGCTGGTTGGACAAAGAGTTCATTTTGGCGATAATGTGCGCCGGCTTTCCGGCTCTGGCATGCCCGGCTTCCCGCTCGATCAGCTCAAACAGCTTATCCTTCAAATCCGTAGGAGCGACGGCAAAAGCCTGCCAATCGTGCGGCGCGGAATACCCCGTGATTTCATTGAACAATGCCGATGCGTCCTCGCCGATGACGCTGTGCGAGGTGAACAACCCTACGTCCGTATACAGCCTGGCCGTGCTGTCGTTGTAATTGCCCGTACCTACGTGGACGTATCTGCGCAGCGTGTTCTCTTCCTGTCTGACGACGAGCGTGATTTTGGCATGCGTCTTCAAGCCCACAAGACCGTAAACGACGTGGCAGCCCGATTTTTCGAGCTTTCTCGCCCAGGCAATGTTGCGCTCCTCGTCAAAACGAGCTTTCAGCTCGACGACGACGGTGATCTGCTTGCCCGACTCCGCGGCGATCGCAAGCGCCTGAATAATCGGCGAATTGCCGCTGACCCGGTAAAGCGTCATTTTGATCGCAAGCACATGCGGATCGTAAGCGGCATGCACGACAAAATCGGTCACCGCATCGAACGATTCGTAGGGATGATGCACAAGCACGTCCTGCTGCTTCAACAGCGTGAAAAAGTCGTTCGTATCCTCGAATTCCACCGGATATTTGGGAACGATGCGCGGGTAGCGGAGATTATCGAATCCGTTCAAGCTGCCCGCCAGCTTCATCAAATAAGTCAGGTCGATCGGACCGTCGATTTCAAAAATGTGCTCCGTGATTTCGAACTCGTCCTGAAGCTGGGAAAGCGCATAGGGATGCATCCCTTCCTGAATTTCCAGACGCACCGGAGAGCCCCATCTTCTGCGGCGCAGCTCCTTCTCGATCTCTTCGAGCAAATCCTCGGCGCCCTCTTCGTTCAAGGTAAGATCGGCATTGCGCGTCAGGCGAAACCCGTGCACGGCAATCGGCGTATAGCCGCTGAACAGCGACTGGATATGGTGCTCGATCAATTCCTCGAGAAGAATGAACTCCTGCTTCTTGCTGTTCGTTCTGGCAGGTACCGGGATGTAGCGGGACAAATTGCTGGGCACCTGAACGATGGCAAAATACGGCTCATCGTCCGGATCGTCGCCCTCACGGATCAGTACCACAGCCAAATAAAGAGACTGATTATGGACAAGCGGGAAAGGACGGCTCTGATCGACCGCCATCGGAGTCAATACCGGAAAAACGATATCGTGATAATACGCATCCATCGCTTTTTTCTGGCTGATGTTCAATTCTTCGTACTCGGTAAAAACGATTCCCTCTTTAATTAATTGCCGGATAACGTCCCGGTACGTTTTGTACTGTTCGCTGACCATTTTAGCGGTCCGTTTCATGATGCGCTTAATGAGCCCGGCGGGCGTGTAGCCCGTGAAATCTTTTTTGTTGTACCCGGCTTTCATCTGATCCTTGAGCCCGGCAACACGCACGCTCATGAATTCATCCAGATTGCTGGATACGATACTTAGAAACTTCGCTCTTTCCAGCAGCGGAGTGCTGGGGTCCTGAGCTTCTTCCAAAACTCGCCGGTTAAATTCGATCCAGCTCAAATCGCGGTTCAAATACATGGACGAAACTTCGCCGACTTCTTTGATTTCCCTCACCGCAGGCTCTCTTGCAATACTCATAAAACCTCCGTAAAAATTCCTAATTTTCGACATTCCTTATTTTATTGTACTATGCCCGGCATAGACCGACAATGCGGGGAAAGCGCTTTTCAATTATTAAGATTTTGTAAAGGTTTCTTTAAACATTCGCCTTGCCCCCGGCGCTGCGGCTTTTTCGCTTTCTTTTAAGATCAGTGTTACAATACAAGTATTAGAGGCAAGGGGAGAAAATACCATGAATATCCTGAATCCGCGGTTGGTTCATCAAATTTTCAGGGGCATTTGGGTAGCTCTGATCGTTCTCCTGATCGGTTTGGCGATTTATTATATTCCCCCGTTAATTTACCCGTTTATCTACGGCTGGATCATCGCCATGATGATGAATCCTTGTGTAAACTTTTTCCAGTTCAAACTCAGACTGCCTCGCTGGCTCGCCGTAACGATATCCATGCTGCTGTTTTTGGGGGCGATGATCGCTGCGGTTACGCTGCTGGTCGCGAACATCATCGTCGAGCTCGGCTCGCTGGCCGATACGCTGCAAAATCAAGTCAACCGCCTCGCCGCACAGTTCAATTTGTTTATTCATTCCACGGCGTTTCAGGAATTAATCGAAAAGGTTAACCGATTTTTTGAAAACAACCCGAAATACCAGGAAACCGTCAACAGCAATTTATCTTCGACCGCAGGTTCCCTCGCCAACGTCAGCAAGCTTGTTATCGGCTATGTGTTCGACACGCTGAAAAACTTTCTAACCTCACTGCCCAACATTGCAACGCTGACGATCATAGTTGTGCTCGCCACCTTTTTCATCAGCAAAGACTGGTATTTGCTGATCGGACGATATTCCGGCATCGTCTCCGACTCGATCGTCGCCACGTCCAAGCTCATCCGCAGCGACTTGCAAAAAGCGCTGTTCGGCTACGTAAGGGCGCAGTTGATTCTCGTTTCCCTGACGGCACTTGTCGTCATTATCGGCCTGTTCATCCTGCAGGTCCCCTATGCGATTACGATCGGGCTGTTGACCGGCCTGGCCGATTTGATGCCGTATTTGGGCACCGGCGCCGTCATGGTTCCGTGGATTTTGTACGTGTTTTTCGCGCAGGGGGACATCTATCTGGGGATCGGACTGAGCGTGCTTTACGGAGTCATTCTGGTAGCCAGGCAAATTATGGAGCCCAAAGTGCTCGCTTCCAGCGTCGGGCTGGATCCTTTGGCGACATTGGTCGCAATGTTCGTCGGCTTGAAACTGTTCGGCTTCGTCGGCCTGATCGTCGGTCCGGTATCGCTCGTCGTTTTATCCGCCTTTTACCGCGCCCGAATTTTTCACGATATCGCTTCATACATAAAAAAAGGCTCGGCTTCCGAATAACGAATGCCGGGCCTTTCTTCCGTTTCTTTTATCTGCGGAAAAAAAATGTGAAACCGCCTCTGCCGATTTGCCTTTGAATGAGAGCCAGCAGAGCGACCTTGAACATGGGACGAGTCCATGGAAATACGAGCAGGAAACCGACAATGTCGGTTAAAA
Source organism: Paenibacillus sp. sgz302164 (assembly GCF_056120505.1). NCBI lineage: Bacteria > Bacillati > Bacillota > Bacilli > Caryophanales > Paenibacillaceae > Paenibacillus > Paenibacillus sp. sgz302164. Next base: position 684,144 of record NZ_JBVYOL010000001.1, read on the forward strand.
ATCCCGGCGTAATCAGCAAAACTCCGCCGATGAACAGGCAAATCCCGTCCAGCAGCGACTGTGCGGGCAAATGCCCTCTCGACAGCTCGTAGCGGGCGTAATCCCATACTTTGCGGCCTTCGCGTCTTGTAATATACACCCCGATTATGCCGCTGAGCACAATCAGAGCGAACGTCGCCCAGCCGCCGATATACCGGCCCAAAGCAATCATCACGGAAATCTCCAGCGCCGGCACGATGATGAACACAGCAAGAAGCAGACGGTACATTCGCTCATCTCCTAACCGTAATGAAAATTTAACCGCTTTGCATTAAGCTTTCCCCGCAAGCAGCCGCCATATTTCCGGCGCTTCCTTATCTATACGCACCGGCTTCCATGAAGGATTCACCCAGACGTGGCGGGTGGCCCCGCTAACGAGCAAATCGCCGACAGGCACAAGCCCGGAATCCTGCTGTCCGGCGTCCTCCCGGCTCTCCTCGTCCCAGCGGCGGATTTCGTAGGCAAATTCCATGCGCACGCCGCTGTAGCTCGAGAGCCGCGTGTAGATACCTACCCGGTCGTCATACCGGGCAGGCTGTTTGAACTTCACTTCCGCCTCGACTAGCGGCAGCAGCAGCCCTTTGTCCTCGATGCTGCGGTAGGAAAGTCCGATTTCCCTGATCCATTCGGTTCGACCGATTTCGAACCAGGTCAAATAATTCGCATGATAGACGACACCCATCTGATCCGTTTCGGCATAGCGGACCCGCTGCTCGTGGCGGTACCACCGGTCTTTGCTCATACTGCTTCCCTCCCTGGCGTTTACAAAAGAAGGCTGACCCTTCAGCAGCTAAAGCCGCTTGCGGGACAGCCTCTTGCTGTCTGAATCTGACTACAAAACTTTCGCTTGTCCGGAGTAGATAACGCCAACTTCCGGATAGATGGAAACTTCTGTTCCGTCTTTCATAATTTCCAGCGCACGTTCGACGCCGACGATGACCGGAATGCCAAGGCTGAGCGCGACAACCGCAGCATGGGACGTAATGCCTCCCACTTCGGTAATGAGTGCGGCTGCTTTTTGCACGGCAGGCATGTACTCTTTGTCCGTCGAAACCGTTACGAGCACGGCGCCGTCCGTCATTTTGGCATTCGCTTCTTCCGGAGTGCGGGCGGTTACGACACGGCCTGTCGCAATTTGCGTTCCGATCCCGGTACCTTTGGCAATCATCTCGCCTACTTGATGAACTTTGATCAGGTTTGTCGTTCCGGAGCGGCCTACAGGCACGCCTGCAGTAATGACAACGAGATCGCCGAGGCTGACGATTCCTGTTTTGATGCTGCTTTCAACAGCCAAGTTGAACAGCTCGTCCGTCGTTTTCGCTTCTACGCCTTGCACCGGGATGACTCCCCATATGAGGGACAGACGGCGGATCACTTGCTCGTTAGGCGTTACGGCAATAATCGGCGCTTTCGGGCGATATTTGGATACCATTCTCGCCGTATAGCCGCTTTCCGTTGCAGTCAGGATCGCTTTCGCGCCCAATTCCAGCGCCGAGTTGGCGACAGCCTGGCTGATCGCTTCCGTCACAGTCGTTTGCTGCGCTTGCGCTTGACGAAGGAAAATTTCTTTATATTCAAGAGCCGCTTCCGCGCGCTCTGCAATGCGGGCCATCGTCAGCACGGATTCTACCGGATATTTTCCCGCCGCCGTTTCCCCGGACAGCATGACCGCATCCGTTCCGTCGAACACCGCGTTCGCCACGTCGCTTGCTTCCGCGCGTGTCGGGCGGGGATTGCGCTGCATGGAATCGAGCATCATCGTAGCCGTGATGACAGGCTTGCCTACGATGTTACATTTTTTGATCATTTGCTTTTGAACGACAGGCACTTCTTCAGCCGGAATTTCCACGCCAAGATCGCCGCGGGCTACCATCAGGCCGTCGGAAACTTCCAAAATTTCGTCCAGATTCTCGACGCCTTCCTGGTTCTCGATTTTACTGATGATTTGGATGTGAGTCGCATTGTGTCTTTCGAGCAGCTCGCGAATTTCCATCACGTCGCCGGCTTTGCGGACGAACGAAGCGGCAATAAAGTCTACGCCCTGCTCGATGCCGAAAACGATGTCGTTGGCATCTTTTTCCGTAATGCCGGGAAGGCTGATTTTCACGCCGGGCACGTTCACGCCTTTTTTGCTTTTAATCGTTCCGCCGTTGACGATTCGGCACTCGATTTCCGTACCGCGCACATCAACGACCGTCAGGCCGATCAGTCCGTCATCGATGAGGATCGTGGAGCCTACTTTTACGTCGCGGGGCAAGTTTTCATAAGTAACGGAAATGCGGTCCGCATCGCCCAAAATTTCCTCTGTCGTCAAAATGATGTGCTTGTCCTGAACAAGCTCAATCGGCTCTTCCTTCAATTTGCCCGTACGAATTTCCGGGCCTTTCGTGTCGAGCAAAATCGCAACCGTTTTACCTGTTTCCTGGCACGCCTTGCGAATGTTGCGGATACGGCCGCCGTGCTCCTCAAAGTCTCCGTGGGAGAAGTTAAGACGGGCAACGTTCATGCCCGCTTCCATCAGCTTTTTCAAATTTTCCAAAGATTCGCTGGCCGGTCCGATGGTACATACAATTTTCGTTTTACGCATGGTTTCCCTCCTGAGTGAATGTGAACCGCCCGATTTCTCTAAATTTGCGGTAACGGTCCTCGATAAGCTCCTGCTCCGACATGCCTAGCATGGGCTGAAGATGTTCCCAGACAGCGGATTTGATAAATTCGGCTTGCGCTGCCGGGTCCCTGTGAGCACCGCCCCTGGGCTCCGGGATGATGCCGTCGATCACGTTTTGTTCCATAATGTGGTCGGCGGTAATTTTCATCGCTTCGGCTGCATGCAGCGATTTCGAAGCGTCTTTATATAAGATGGAGGCTGCCCCTTCGGGACTGATCACCGAATAGATGGCATTTTCCAACATCAACACTTTGTTGCCCACTCCAAGCGCAAGCGCGCCGCCGCTGCCGCCTTCTCCGATAACGACGCAAACGATCGGCACGCGGAAAGAGGCCATTTCCAGCAAATTTCTGGCAATCGCTTCGCCTTGTCCGCGCTCTTCGGCCGCATTGCCGGGGAAAGCGCCTTTCGTATCGATAAACGTAACGATCGGACGCTTGAACTTGTTCGCCTGGCGCATCAGACGCAGCGCCTTGCGGAAGCCCTCCGGATGCGGGCACCCGAAGTTGCGGGCGATATTGTCTTTGGTATCCTTGCCTTTCTGGTGGCCGACGACGGTCACCGGAACGCCGTTCAGCTTGGCCAGGCCGCCGACGATCGCCAAATCGTCGCCGTACAGTCTGTCCCCGTGAAGCTCGATAAAATCCGTAAATATAGCCTGAATATAATCAATCGTCGTCGGTCTTTGCGGATGGCGGGCAAACTGCATTTTTTCCGCGGACGACATATTCGCGTACAGTTCTTCTTCCAATTGAACGTACCGCTCTTCCAGACGGCGGATTTCATCCGTAAAATCGATTTGTTTCTCGGTGCCGAACTGGCGAAGCTCCGCAATCTTGCTCTTAAGCTCCGAGAGCGGCTTTTCAAACGGCAACTCATTCGCCATCGCTTGCTTCCCCTTTCGTTCCATGCATGTCCAGCAGTTTGATAAGCGTAGGCCTCATATCTTTGCGGCTGACGACCTTATCGAGCTGCCCATGCTCCAGGTTGAATTCCGATGTCTGGAAGTTGTCGGGCAGCTTCTGCTTAATCGTTTGCTCGATGACTCGTCGTCCGGTAAACCCGAACGACGTGGCGGGCTCTGCGATAATAAAGTCGCCCAGCATGGCAAAGCTGGCGGACACGCCGCCAAAAGTCGGGTCGGTAATAACCGAGATGTACAGCCCGCCCTCTTCGCCCAGCTTGGCGAGCGCAGCGCTCGTTTTGGCCATTTGCATCAAGCTGAGGATGCTTTCCTGCATACGGGCTCCGCCGGAGGTCGAATAAATAATGAGCGGCCACTTCTTCTCCATCGCCGCTTCCACTGCCCGGGTAATTTTCTCGCCCACGACGGACCCCAGCGAGCCGCCCATAAAATCAAAGCTCATCACGGCAATGACAACGGGAAAGCCGCCGATCGTCCCTTCGCCCGTTACGATGGCGTCCTGCAAATTCGTCGCGTTTCTCGCTTTATCCAATTTTTCCATATAGTCAGGAAACTGTAAAGGATCCTCGGAAACCATGCCGTTGTCGTATTCGAGTATCCGGCCTTCGTCGAGCGTCATCTGGATGCGCTCCATCGCGTTTAACCGATAATGATAGCCGCAAGCCGTACATACCTTCAAGTTTTTTTCCAGCTCTTTGCTCGTCTGAATCGTACCGCACTGCGGACATTTATTCATTAAACCTTCGGGGATATCCCGTTTTGTTTTCTCGGAAGGAATCGTCGCATACTTTCGTTTTTGAAAAAGATCCTTTAGCACTGTTCCACCTCTACTTGGCTTTTATCGTAAATCCTTGACAAGCCACGTCAACTTGCAGCATCGCCTGTGAGTATGTCCGACGGAGTTGCTTTTGTGCATAATCAATGAATAATGACTGCATACACACCGCTCGCGCTGCATAAAATCCGTTATTTTGCATGCATCTACTTTCTCCTGAGTTATTCGGACAGACTCCTATCTATGTAAAATCGAGTTCAGCACTTCTTGCACTTCCTCCAGTTCTCCCTCGGGAACGAGAATTTCGAACTGATTTTTGGACAGGCTGATGCCGCGTACCTGAACGAGAAAGCCTTCCTCTGACAATCTCAACTTGATACGGTCTGCGATTTTCGCGGTAGGAGCTATGTAAATCACCGTCCACATGCAAAAAAAACCTCCTATAAATGCTCGAGTTTAAAAAGCGGGCTGCCAGACTTTTTAAACAATCTCTATGAGACATGCTAAAATAGTCAGCTTTCGGTTCCGAGAAGGTGACTATTTGGCTCCCTCTATTAAGCATAGGCATACATAATGGAATAATGATATCATAATTACTCTTTTTCCCGCAACAAAGCAGTTTTGCCAATAGGTGCCGGAATGCTCCCCTTGGAGTCTGTCCGATGTACCGCGTAGAAGGTAAATGCATGCAAAATGACAGTAATTATGCAGCGTGAGCGGCAGTAAATGCAGTCATTATTCAGTTTGGTATGCACAAAAGCAACTCCGTCGGACAGGCTCCTTGCCGCTAGTCCAGATCGAGTTTGGCGCCGTAGTTCGGCGCATTCTCGTTTTGATGGGCTATTCTGGCCGATGCCGCGGCCGCCAGTCCGCATATCAGATCGTCGAGAAAAACATGCACCGCCGCCTTGTTGTCGTTCAGCTTTTTGATAATCCCGATTTTTTCCTTATCCAAATAGCCGAAGCTCGTAAGCCCGATCATCCCGTATACGTGAACGATGCCAAGAGCCAGCGTTTCGTCTACGCCGTATAAAGGCTCGTCGGCTTCGAGAATCGACTGCAAGGGCTCGGGCAGCAGCTTCTTCTCGGCCAGCGAGTCGAGCGCAATGCCGGTAAACAGCGTATACTGCACCTCCCGCTTGTTCAGAACGGTCAGCACGCTTTCAGTGCAATCCTCCAGGGTCAGCCGGCTGTTATAAGGCTTTTGCAGCTTCAACACAATTTCGGCGATTTGTTCTATCGCAACGCCGCGCTTTTGCAGCAGCTGTATCATAAATTGTTCGGTCATAACATTCTCCCTCCGGTCCCGCAAATTGAACAGAAGCTTCGAAGCCGATTCCGCGTATGTTGGCCTGGGCTGTCACAAAAACGCCCAACAATATACACGAAAGCTTCGAAGCTTGGAAAAAGCCGGGTTCCTATTTATATGCGGAGGAAGGGACCATTATTTCACTCTGACGGAATCTTTGCCCATAATCGTCTCGATCATGCGGAACAGCTCCGGGGATGGCTTCACCCGGTACTGCTCGCTCAGTGCGAGAAGCCGACCGCCGCGTTCGTAGAACAGCGCTACGGCGAGCGGGCCCGTGTGCAGCTTCAGCAGCGTCTTCAACTGCAGCAGCTTGTCCGGCTGCTCGCAGTCAGCCGCGATCTTGACGTACACCCGCTGCTCCTTCGGTGCAGCGGTAGCGGCGCTGCCGCCCCCGGCCTGCCGCGGGGCGGCGTTCCCCCGCGCAGGCTGCGCCGCTGCGCGGTCGGCCGGGCGGCCCGGTCTGGCCGGGGCCGCCTTGCCTGCGGCAGCCGCGCGTGCGGGCTGCCGGCGAAGCCGCTGGACGGCCGCAGGGTCGTCCAGCGCGGCAAGCTGCTCCGCGAGCAGCTTGGGCGGGTCCTCGTCCTGCAGCTGCAGCTTCGCCCGGACGAGGACGAGCTGCCCTTTCTGGACGAGCGGAGCCGCCGTTTTCCAGGTCTCGGGGAACAAGACGACCTCGACCTTATCGATGCGATCCTCCAGCTCCATAAACGCCATCGGCTGGCCTTTCTTCGTGACGATCGTCTTGTTCGTCAAAATCATGCCCGCTACGACAACTTCGCTGTTGTCGGGCAGCTCATGCAGCTCGTGCAGCTTGTCCGCCTCAAGCTCCTCCAGCGTTCCGGCATACGCGTCGAGTGGATGGCCGGAAATGTACATGCCGAGCAGCTCGCGCTCGAACTCCAGCTGCCTGCTTCGCGGCATCGGCGGGATATCCGGCAGCTCGACCTCCCAGTTCGGCTCCTCCACGAAGCCGAACAGGTGCAGCTGCAGATCGTCCCGTTCCTTGCGCCATTTGGTCGCGGAAACGATCGTTTCGTCGAGAACCGCCAGCAGCTGCGCGCGATGGCCGCCGAGCGTGTCGAACGCGCCGCCTTGAATAAGCGATTCGATAACCCGCTTGTTGCAGACGCGAAGGTCGACGCGGCGGCAAAAATCGAGCAGGCTCTCGAACGGCGCCTGCTTCCGTTCGCTGAGAATCGCCTCGATCGCCTGGGTGCCGACGTTTTTGATGGCGGCGAGGCCGAAGCGGATCGCGCCCTGCCGGTCCGGCGTAAACACCGTGCCGCTGCCGTTCACATCCGGGGGGAGCACAGCCAGCTTCATCCGCCTGCAGGCATCGACATATTCCGCGACTTTGCGGTGATTGCCCATGACGGCCGTCAGCATTGAGGCCATAAAATGCATCGGATAATGAGCCCGCAAATACGCCGTCTGGAAAGCCAGAACCCCGTAAGCCGTCGCATGGGCGCGGGGAAAGCCGTAATCGGCGAAGCGGACGATCATGTCGTACACGCGGTTCGCATCCTCGGAGCTAAAGCCCTGCTCCGTGCTCCCGGCGACGAAATGCGCCCGCTGCTCGTCGAGCACCTCGCGTTTTTTCTTCGAAACCGCTCTGCGCAGCAAGTCCGCTTCGCCAAGACTGAAGCCGGCCATCGAGGATGCGATTTGCATAATTTGCTCCTGGTAAACGATGATGCCGTAAGTATCGCTAAGAATCGGCTCCAGCGACGGATGCGGATATTCGACTTCCGTCCGCCCGTGCTTGCTGTCAATATATTTGGGAATGAATTCCATCGGACCCGGCCGGTACAGCGCCACGACGGAAATCATGTCTTCAAATACGGAAGGCTTCAATTCCTTCAGCACGCGTCTGACGCCGGCGGATTCCATCTGAAAGACTCCGGTCGTCTCTCCTTTGCCGAGCATTTCATACGTAAACTCATCGTGATCCATGTCCAGCTTTGTCAAATCGATGCGCACACCTTCCAGCTCCTCGACCCAATTCAGCGTCCGCTCAATGATCGACAAAGTGCGCAAGCCGAGGAAGTCCATTTTCAACAGACCGATCGATTCCAGGTGCTCCATCGTATACTGGGTCAGAGCCGTCCCGCCCGTTCCCTCCTGCAGAGGGACATAGTCCGTTAACGGCTCTCTGGAGATGACGACGCCCGCCGCATGCGTAGACGCGTGTCTGGGCATACCTTCGACGCGCATCGCCATGTCCAGAAGCTCGGCGGTTTTCGGCTGTTTGGCGGCCAGCGCCTTGAGCTCCGGGCTTGTCTGAAGCGCCTCGGAGAGCGTCATGCCGAGCTGGTGCGGGATCATCTTGGCAGCGCGGTCCACCTCGCCGTAAGGCAGGTTCAGCACCCTGCCGACATCCCTGACCGCCGCTTTCGCAGCCATCGTGCCGAACGTAATAATTTGCGCCACATGCTCATGCCCGTATTTGGCGGCGACATAATCGATGACTTCGTCGCGCCGCTCGTCGCTGAAATCGATGTCGATATCCGGCATCGTGATCCGCTCCGGATTCAGGAACCGTTCGAACAACAGCTTGTACTGAAGCGGATCCACATTCGTAATCCCCAGCGCGTAAGCGACGAGGCTGCCTGCGGAGGAACCCCTTCCGGGCCCGGTCATGATGCCCTTCTCATGGGCAAAACGGATGAAATCCCAAACGATCAAAAAATAGTCGGAGAAGCCCATACTCTCGATGACGCCAAGTTCATAGACCAGCCGTTCCTTCGCCTGCCTGTTCAAAGCGGAATCCGGCGCATGCCAGTCCGGCTTGGCCCCGTAGCGCTTCTCCAGACCCTGCAGGCAAAGCTCCTTGACATAATCGCCGGCCGTCATGCCTTCCGGGATCGGGCGGAATTTGGGCAAAATCGAATGGCCGAACTCCAACTCAAGCTCGCACCGTTCAGCCACCCTTGCCGTGTTCTCTACCGCTTCGGGAACGTGCGCAAACAGGCTCGCCATTTGCTCGCCGCTTTTCAGATACATCTGGCTCGTTCCCATGCGCAAGCGGTCCGGATCTTCGACCGTCTTGCCCGTCCCGATGCAGATCAAAATATCCTGTACGACATGATCGGGCTCCCGCACGTAATGCACATCGTTCGTGGCGATAAGCGGAATGCCGGTTTCACGGCTCAGCTCAATCATGGACTGCATCACTTTCTTTTGCTCGACCATCCCGTGATCCTGAATTTCCAAAAAGAAGTCGTCTCCAAAAATGTGCCTGTATCTTTCCGCCGCCTGGCGGGCCTCCTCCTTGCGGTCGTGCAGCAAATGCTGGGATACTTCACTGCCGAGGCACGAGCTTAAACAAACGAGCCCCTCCGAATGCCGCGCAAGGTGTTCCAAATCGATCCGCGGTTTATAGTGAAAGCCCTGCAAATGGCCGATCGAGCAGAGCTTCATCAAATTTTGATAGCCTTTCATGTTCTTGGCCAGCAGAATCAAATGATAGATCGGTTGTTCCTGCCTCGTGCCCTTATCCCGGATCGAACCGGCCGTAAAATAAGCCTCGCAGCCGATAATCGGCTTGATCCCATGCTGCCTGCATGCCTTGTAAAAAGCGATGGCGCCGTACATGACGCCGTGGTCCGTTAAGGCCAGAGAGGTCATGCCAAGAGCCGCCGCCTGCTTGACAAGGTCTTCCATACGCGCAGCGCCGTCCAACAAGCTGTATTCACTATGCACATGCAGATGTACGAATGTACCCACTCTCTTCCCTCCCAACCGCTGCAATCCGGTTTCGCGGGCAATGTCCCGCGCAATATTTTATATCCATTTTATCATATTATGGCCATGCCTTCCCATACATTGGTACAAAGGAGCTTGTCAAGCCGGAAGGGAAGCGATAATGCATGTACAGCTTTTGGGCCAATATAATCGTATATTTTTGCATTTCATTCGGGGTCGTGTTCGGCGGCAGCATGCTGAGCGGAATTGCCGCCGTGCTGACGATGCAGTCCCCCACCGAAAAAATGATGACCATTTCGGAAAACATTAAAATCTGGGCGATGGTCGCAGCCGTCGGAGGCACAATCGACCCGATTCGCTATATTGAAAGCCATGTGGCCGAAGGGCACCTGAACCCCGCCATCAAGCAGATTGTCCTGATCGTAGTCGCCTTTGTCGGCGCGCAGATGGGCACTTCCCTGGTCCAGATGATCTGCAAAGGAGGCAACCAGTCTTGAGGGTTCCTCCGTTTGCCCGTTATCAGCGCCTGCTGGCGAGCTTCGGACTGCTGGTGGCCGGAGCTATTATCGGCAGCGCCGTGTACATGAGCATCCATCAGCATACGTACAGCCAGCTCTATGTGCAGATGCGCAAATACATGGAAGAGAACACGGAATTGAAGGGCGATATCGAAGACCTGATCAAAACCCGCAACAAGCAGGCGCTCATCAACGCCGTGCACGTCTATCTGGTGCAAAAAAGCCAGGACGAGCCGATCAGCGAAGATATTCAGCAGGAAATCGAAAGCGGCGTAAAAAACGAGCTCAAACTTGTAATCGGGCAAAAAACCGCCTATGTGCGCGATGTCAGACCACTCTATGAAAAGCTCATTACGCAAAAAATTTACGTGCTGCACGATAAAAAGTATGCGGTTGAAGTCAAATCCATCGTCTTGATTCAAACCGAGCTCAGCATCTGGATAACGGCCGAAGAAAAACGCACATGAAAGATGATGCGGGCCGTCCGGGCGGAGTCTCGGATCTCGCCGGCGGAACCGGATTGCAATTTCCGGCGAAAATCGCTACAGTAAAAGGAAAAATCACCCGCATAAAGGACGGTTTCGGCTCATGCTTTGGATTCAAACTGTATCATTCGCGCTCATTGTCGCCACACTCGTCAGTTCGGTCTATTTCAGCATCCGCTCTCGGCGCGCTACCGACGCTCGCCAGAGAGGCTTGTATGCGGCCCGCATGAACATCTCGATGGGGCTCATGCTGGCTGTCATTGCCGTCACGCAGCTATTCTTCTTCCAGGATTCGTCGCTGCGCCGCATATTCGGCACGGTCTGCCTGCTGCTCGGCCTGTTCAATCTGTTTGCCGGCATTCGCAACCACGGGCATTTCGACCGGCTGAACCGCTAGGATTTTGCCCGGTGGAGCTGCTTTGGCGTCTGGGAACCCGGCGGGCGGAGTTCACCCGCCAGACGCCTAGGAGTCACTTTTGTGCATACCGGGTGAATCATGACTGCATATATACCTTCTACGCGGTTCACCCGCCTAGATCACCTGCGCCGTCAGCATCGCCTTGGAGACGAGAGCGCCGGCATGGTAAATCTCGACATCGATTTTGCCGAATTTGCGGCTCACCTCGATAATGGTGGGCCGTATTTCTATTTTGCTGTCAATCTGCACAGGCTTCAAAAAGTAAGTGGACATGTTGTCCATAACGAGATCGCCTTTTTTATGCTCCTGCACGATCCGGTAAGCGGCCTGCGTCATCAAAGTGGTCAGCACACCTTCCGAAACCGTTCCGAGATGATTCGTCATCTGCGGGGTGATGATCCCGTGAAATTGGAGCGAGCCTGCCTCATCCCTTACCTCTTCCAGCCCCGACCAAATCAATTCCTCGAACGTTTCGCCGTTCTGCGGCTGCTTCTGAATGTACTGCATCGCTTTCAGCACGTCGCTGCGGTTCAGAACGCCCAAAATTTTGCGGTTCGCATCCACGACGGGCAGCAGCTCGATGCCTTCCCAAACCATCATATGGGCGGCGGAGGCGACCGACGTATGCGGTGTAACCGTTAGCGGGCTGCGCGTCATCAGCTTGTCCACGGTCTGTATCGGGCTTGCGCCAACCATATCCTTGGAAGTCACGACGCCGATAATCCGGTTCCACTCGTCGACGACGGGAAACCGGCTGTGCCCGGTTTCTTCGGAAAGGCGCTGCCAATCCTTGAGCATACTGTTCGCTTTCAAAGCGAACACCGCTGCGCCGGAAGCCAGCATATCCTCGACGAGCATGATCTTTTTCTTGATCAGGCGGTCATAGATCGCCCTGTTGATCATCGAAGCGACCGTAAACGTATCGTAGGTGCTTGAAATAATCGGCAGCTCCAATTCGTCGGCCAGCGCCTTAACTTCCGCGCTCGTGTCGAAGCCGCCCGTAATGAGCACGCCCGCGCCCTGCTCCAGCGCGCATATGTGCGCGCCGTTGCGGTTGCCGACGATCAGCAGGCTGCCCGCCTCGATATAGCGCATCATGGCGTCCTGCTCCATCGCGCCGATGACGAATTTGTGCAGCGTCTTATGCAGCCCCCTGGAACCGCCGAGCACCTGGCCGTCAACCATATTGACCACCTCGGCGAACGTCAGCTTGTCAATGTTCTGCCGCAGCTTTTTCTCCACGCGCACCGTGCCGATCCGTTCTTTTGTGCTCACGAGCCCCTGGTTCTCCGCTTCCTTGATGGCGCGGTATGCCGTGCCTTCGCTGACCTCCATGTTTTTGGCGATTTTCCGCACGGAAATGCGGGTGCCGAGATTGAGGCTTTCGATATGCCTTAAAATTTGTTCATGCTTGGTCAATGTATCTGCAATATGTGTATCCATCTGTTACACCTCATTTATTCAATACTGTAGCAATCTGTATCATTATTATAGTAGTTCTACACATAGAGAACAATGAGTGAATTCATTTTACCACACATATGTTCGCATTGGAAGACGCACTCGGACATTGTTCCGCTGCATCGCCCTCAGTGTGGGTAAGAATCGGGCAGACTGACGCCTTGGCCCGGCCGCCAAAGTGGCGAAATCGTTCAATATACGCCCGTAAACGGCGTGAAATCTGAAAAACTCCCATGACGCCGTGGACGTCACCTACAGAATGAAATTAACCGGACCTGCTGCAGCAGTTTCCGGCTTTATAAGCGTAACCGTTGGAAAATCTGCACATTATTTATTTTCGTATAAAGTGAATGCTGTGGAGAAAACGTACATTGGAGAGGCGCATCTTCATTAACTCACAGGAAGCTTGCAAAGTGACGCGTTACCACATTTCCCCCAACCACCCCCTCGCCTCTCCAGCATAGGTTGCGGAGTTGAAGTGGAGGGACAAGGCGGCTTGGCAGGAGAAGAGCCTGCGATTATCAGGCTGCCCGAGCAAGTCGCGACACTCTGTGAGGGCTAGGAGTCTGTCCGATGAACCACGTAGAAGGTATATACAAAATGACAGTAATTATATAGCGTGAGCGGCAATATATGCAGCCATGATTCACCCGATATGCACAAAAGCAACTCCGTCGGACAGACTCCTAGTGAAACGAGTATGGCTTTTGGGGGACAACCGCTTTTTCTGGGCACGTGCCTCTATCGGTGTAGGTCGTGGAGCCGCACGACTGGGTAGAAATCAGCTTGCTAGGGAAAAAACCTGCGAAAGTGCAGGCTTTTCTTCCGAAATTAGCTTGTTTTGGCGAAAAACCTGCAAAAGTGCAGGAATTTTCGCTGAAAGTGAATATGAGCCTATGTGTTTGGTGAAAAGCCTGCACTTTTGCAGGAATTGTTCGTGGACAGCGATCAAGGACGCAAATTCATGTATTTTTGCAGGTTTTCTTTGTACAGGCGAGCAGATTATGGTCATCTCCTCGAACGTGGAGGTTTTTCAACAGCCTGGAAGAAGATGCAGGTTTCTTCCGTAAACACGGTTCATTTTGGCGAAAAGCCTGCTATTGTGCAGGAATATTTCGTTGGCAGCGCATCCATTGAGCAAAAACTGTACTTTTGCAGGTTTTCTTCGCAACCGGCTCCGGCGTGCGGGTTTCTCCACAGTCTGAAACGTACAGGCTTTCCGCGCGCAAATCGCCGCCAACGACGCGACGAGTTCGCCCTGGGCACGCTGCGGCAGCCCAAACAAAGAAAAAAAGGAAAACCCCCAGCACTGCGGGCATTTTCCCTTTTACGCTCGTGATGATCACTTGCGGATTTGCAAAATTTTTCTCCGGCCCTGCAGCGCTTGCTCCAACTGCCATCTCTTCATCTTCTTGATCCGATTCAGTTCCCTGCGCTTCTCTTCGTCAACGCCGAGAAGCTGGTGCAGATGCGCCGCTACGACCAGCAGCGCCATGCAAATCCATATGATGCTGAAAATGCCCTGCAATGACAAGATTTCCGTCAATTCCAACCGGGGAATCGAATAAAACAGCATCCCCAGCGCCGCGCTCATGTAAATGACATTTTTTAACCCTCTCAACGTGGCTGCACTCCTTTCGCTCCGGCAGAACTCGCTTATTTCTGGCTGCATAGTTCCATTGTATGAGACAAGTTCCTCGTTTATGAGAACAATCTCATGCGGGAGCGGAGGATCAATCGATTTCGAAGCCCTGCGAGCTCAGGAAGGCTTTCATATGCTTGCGCGGGCGGAGCGCTTTGATGGCCATCTCCTTGGACCATACCGTGTCCGTTTTGCCGCCGGTGCGCTCCGCCATGTACGCGCGGATCGCCTCGTCGTAAGCGTCGATGGCGGCGGGGTAGCGCTCTTCCGTATACCGGTTCTCGTGGTATACGGCTTCGAGCGGGAGCCGCGGGCGCAGCAGCGGCTCTTGGTCCGGCATGCCGATGCACATGCCGAAAACCGGGTACACCAGCTGCGGCAGCTGCAGCAGCCGGGACACTTCGGCGGGCTGGTTGCGCAGCCCGCCGATGTAGACGACGCCGAGGCCGAGCGACTCGGCGGCAATGGCTGCATTTTGCGCAGCCAATGCAGCATCGACCGTGGCAACGAGGAAGTTTTCCGCGTTGCCGGTGACGGGCGCGTCCGTATGGCGGCGGACCGCCTGCTCGAAGCGGTGCAGATCCGCGCACCACACGAGAAACAGCGGGCACTCGCTAACATAAGCCTGGTTGCCCGCCAGCTCGGCAAGCTGCCGCTTCAGCCCGGCGTCCGTAACGCCGATGACGCTGTAAGCCTGCATGTTGCTCGAAGTCGAAGCGGCCTGGGCCGCGGCGAGAATCGCGCTTAGCTGCTCGGGTGTGACCGGAGCATCCGTAAATTTGCGGATAGAGCGGTGCTTTTGCAAAAGAGAGATCGTATCGTTCATGGATCATGCCTTCCTTTCTGGTTCAAATCCTCCCCGGAAAACTTATACTTTCTATAATATCAAAAAAGAGGGGGTTAATTGCAGCCCCCTCTTAATCTTTATTACTTGTCGATCAGTTTCGTAACTTTAAGCAGTCTTTCGAGCAAAGCGGCAGTTTCCGCGCGCGTCAGCTCCGCTTTCGGTTTCAGCAGCTGATTGTCCCTTCCTTGCAGGATGCCGGCCTTGATCAGTTGAGCTGCCGACTCCCGGGCATATCCGGAGATTTTGTCCGAGTCGCCGTAAGGAGCCAGAATCTGATTGATTTCCGATTCGCCCAGCGCTTTTTGCGGCTGGACCAGATGAAGCGAGCGGGCGATCATGGCAATGCCTTGCTCTCTCGTGATCAGCGCGCTGCCGTGGAACGCACCGTCTTCAAAACCTTCAATAATGCCAAATTCGCTGGCAATCGTTACGGCATCGTGGTACCAATTCGACCTTGCAACATCGCTATACGGAGCGTTAGCTACTCCTTGGCGCATTAAGCCAAGTCCGCTTGCCACAATCGTAGCAAATTCCGAACGCTCGATACTGCGGTCCGGGGAGAAGGTATTGTTGCCTGTACCTTCAAGCTGCAGTCTGGCTGCAATATTGTTGATACTCTCCTTAGCCCAGTGATTCTTCACATCATCGAAATTTTGCGGATTCCAGATGACCGAGTAGCTGCCCTGGCTGCGCAGGTCGTTGATCAGTGCAAAGTAACGGTTGTTGATTTTTGTTACAACTGTCGGCACATGGAATACCGTGCCATCCGGGTTGACAACAACACCGGTCGTAATTTTGTTCGGATCAATACCTTCAGGCAATGCGATATAGCGTGGCGCATAGCTCGTCAGTTGATCCGGTTTGACGGATTGGCCTTGGTACGTGAAGCTGAGCGACAGATCGACCGGATTGACAAGCAGGTCGTAGCCGCCTTTGGCCGCGTGATCTTTTGCCGCAGCTTTCAATGCGTCAGACGAGCTCTTGATGTTAATATCGACGGCAATATCGCCAAGCGGGGCGCCGCTCCATTGTTTTGTGACCGAACTCAAATCCAGTTGTTTGCTTGGAATCGGATAAATGGCAAGCAGGTTCTCGATGTTCAGCGTCGAGCCGGTATCGGACAACTGCTTCAAGGTTGCCGCAGTCAAACCTGTAACCTTGATGTTGCCGTCGCCTGGCACAATTACATTCAATTTCTGTCCGTTGCCTTTGGAGAGATAATCCGATAATTTATCTTTGTCAATCGCAACGGTCGTAACGTTGTCTGCCGTAGTGCTTGTAGCGAAGCTGCTGTCCGTACCGTTCACGGTTGTTTTCACACCCGATGCCGGAGTCGGATCTACGGTCGTTCCGCCAGAGCCAGAGCCAGTGCCACTGCCGGAACCGGAGCCTGAGTCGGAACCAGAACCAGAACTATCATTACGTATTACCGTCACGGTATACGTTTGCGTCGTGCCGTCCTGCGCCGTCACAACCACCTTGATCGTATTGCTGCCCACGCTCAGCGGCAGCGAATCGGATGCTGCGCCGCTTGTCAACGTAATCGGACCTTTTACCAAAACGTTTGCGCTGTTGTATACGCTCGCCGTCACCGTTGCATAAACAGAATCATATACTGTCGCCGTCACTGTTGTTTCGTACACGCTGTACGCTACGCTCGACGACGTATAGTTTGTCGTGCCTGCTGCAAACGCTGGGCTTAACGTGCCGCTCGACAGCGTCAAGTTTTTCAAGTCCGCGTTACTGGACATTGTACGAATCTTTATTCCCGCACTGATAGGGGACGCATTCTGAGTCGCTGTCGCTTTCACCCGGGTTACGAACGTATAGTCGGTATTCGGCGTCAATCCGCTGAACGTCGGGCTATCTTGCCAGGTCACGCCGCCGTCTTTACTGTATTCTTGACCGGTGACTGCCTGCAAAGTAATGCTTGTTGCAGTTTTGCTTACTTCTACCGGCGCTATCGGAGCCGAAATTACCATATCTTTTGTAGCAGTGATGACACTAATGACACCGGAATTATACTCGACAATAACTCCTGGATCTTTATATGTGCTACTACCGTGTATATTAAGTACGGGTAAATAACCTAATGTAGTATTACTGCTGTTTAGCACAAGTGTAATATGGTCATAGGATCCATTAGGCACAATATTACTCGATGAGTCAAGACCTGTTGGCTGACCGTTTGATACATACCTTGTCTCGCTATAACTGGAAGTGTTCCAATTAGGTGCTGTAGTTTTAGTAGCGCCTATAAAGCTTATAAAGTACCAGCTTCCTTGCCAGAAACTCTTAAATTCTTTAAACATACTGGCAATCGCTAACATTTCTCCAGGATTATTTGCTGTTGGCTCTACAAGATGTCCGTTATTGTTCGTTGCAATATTCACAGCATCGTAAAAAGTCATGGTACTCTGTCTTGCCACATATACAAAATAACGTCCGTTGTAGGTGCGCACAGATGTTTTTCCATCGCGCAATGGTGCCCCTGGCGTTACATTGACTGTGACACTTTGGGTTTGCCCTGACACTTGTGTAAATGTCATATTTCGAATCACAAATTGAATGTCTTCATAAGTAGCAGCGCCTGAAAAATTGAACACTCTATTTGTAGGTGTAGATATGTCAGTACTAACGTTGATAATTTTTATACCATTAGTCATCTCGGTAATACTGCCTGGCACAGTCCCAACAGCAATTGAGCCATTATTTACCGCCACAGTAAAGTATCCGCCGTGTGTATCAACGACACCTGTGTCTGTAATTGTAGCACTTGGCAGCTGATAGGTTGTTTCGGTTACGCTAACAGGATTACCAAGATCAAGTGTTGGTGTTGCCTTTGCATTTGCTTCTAACGGATGAAAAGGGATCATCGTCAATACCATAACGATTGCCATTAGAAAAGATAACATTCTTCGATTTTTTAATTTCATCTTCCGTTCATACCTGCTTACGAAAGCATATAGAAATTCCATATTTGCAGATTTCTTTCTGTTAAGCAGGTTTCCTCCCTTCCACTTAACAAATTTGTCAACCACTTCTAACTCAAGCGCCTCTGCTCTCATTTGAGTTATCTTGCTTCTTACGTCGGCAATCCGGTATGAATGTTGTACTCAGCATGCAGTAAAACGATCGTTCTTAGTCTATTCCGCTCTTATATCCGTTCACCACCTGTCCGAATAGGGAGCCAAAGTCACCTCGCTCCTCCTATTTCGATAAAATCCATATCCTTTCGACAAATGTGATCGTAGCATAAGGAACTATACAAGATCTTTACAAGCAGGACCTATCCATGTAAAAAAAAGGAGTGCCTCTGCCGATGCAGTGTGCACTCCCTTTTTATTCATTTTATGTTCAGCACTTTTCTTCCCTTGCGGTATAGGACAGTGATCACCCAGGGGATGGCGATAATAAGCACGAACACAATCAAATTATACAAATTGTACAGGACGATGGATCCCGGCGTGTGAACCTTGTATTTCCAGGCCGACAAAAGCGCGGGATGCATCAGGTAGACGCCGAACGATACGGCTCCGAGCGAAGTCAGGAAGGCCGCCAGACGAGCCGCCGCCTTTTGCATGCGCTGCGCGATCCAGATGAAGCTGACGCCGATTCCTATGCTGTACAGCACCCAGGACGCTTCAAACCACGTATTTTCGATGGCGGCTCCTTTTTGTGCCGCGACAAACAGCATCGCGTAACCGACGCCGCTAAGCAGTGAAAGAGGAAGCACCCAGCCGATATTCCGGTCCAGCCACGCCCTGAACGCCCCGTAATGAATCCCGATGGCACCGCCTACCAGGAAAAAGCCGAAATAGGTGATACAAAGCTCAGGCTTATGGCTGATCGTTCCGAACCAGTGATTGTACACATACACCCCGGCCTGGATCAGCAGCCCCCACAACGCCAGCGTTTTTCGGAACCATGGGAACTTTCGGGCCGCCCACACGAGCAGCGGGAACAGGACGTAAAACTGCACGATAATTATCATGAAGTAAAGATGGTAGCCCGAATCCGCCCACTTCAGCTGCTCCAAAAATACTTTCAAATCCACCTTGACCGGATGCCCGGGCGTAAACAGCCACGGATTATATATGTAATAAAAAAACGACCATAAAATATACGGGAGAAGAACCTGGCGCACCCTTTTCCAATAAAAAAGAGCCGCCTGCTTTCCGCTCCAATTGTCGATATAAATGTAAAACAGCACGATGCCGCTGATGAAAATAAAAACCGGAACGGCAAAATAGCTGATTTTGTTCAAAAATAAGCCCAACAGTTGGGTGCTGCTTCCCATTAGAGCCGGATCCACCGTACTGTCTGAAGTGACATGGATCAAGACGACAGCGATAATCGCCAGTGCCCTTACGATATCAAGCTCGGTAATTTTTGCTTTTGCCATGTGTCGTTTAAGCCTCGTTTCCTTCTGATTCCCTTTCTACTATAGAGAGTTTCGGAAAACTTGGCAACTTCCCCCGGTATGCCCCTTCTTTCAGGGAGGACCGAGCTCCAATCAGACCAACAAAAAACCGCCCGCCGCCGCGGCAAGCACGACGATCCATGGAGGCGTTTTCCAATAAACGAGCGCTCCGAACAGCAAAACCGTCATGCAAAAATCACCGGTCGAATGCACGGCACTGGTCCAGACCGGATCGTACAAGGCCGCGAGCAAAATGCCTACGACCGCCGCATTCACGCCGAGCAGCGCCTGCTTGACGGAGGCATAATCGCGAATCCGGTTCCAGAACGGCAGCGCCCCTGTGACAAGAAGAAATGCCGGGAGAAAAATCGCGGCGGTTGCGACGGCTGCACCGAGCCAGCCTTTGGCGGCGAAGCCGATGTAAGCCGCGAAAGTAAACAGCGGGCCCGGCACCGCTTGCGCAGCCGCATATCCGGCGATGAACCGCTCATGATCCAGCCATCCGGCCGGCACCGCTTCCCGCTCAAGCAGAGGCAGCACTACGTGTCCGCCGCCGAACACGAGCGAGCCCGAGCGGTACATGCTTTCCGCAAGCGCGAGCCAGTCCGAAGCGTAGAGCATGCGGGCCAGCGGGAGGAGGACGAATATGCCGGCAAAAAGAATCAGAAACCCGGCCGTTTTGGCGTTTGGCCGCGGGTTAACCGCAGCTGCTGTTTCGGCAGCGGGGCCTGACTTAAACAAAAGGAGCCCGCTCACGCCGCCAGCCGCAATGATTGCGATCTGGCTCCACGGCGAGCTCCAGAGCAGGGCTATGACCGCCGCCCCGATGGCCATCGTCGCCCGGCATTTGTCCGGCGCGAGCGATTTGCCCATCCCCCACACGGCTTGGGCGACGATCGCGACGGCCGCAAGCTTGAGGCCGTGTATCCACGCCGCTCCTTCAAGATTGAATTTGCCGTATGCATAGGCAAAAAGCGCCATAAACAGCGCCGACGGCAAAGTGAAGCCGATCCAGGCGGCGACTGCGCCTGCGAGACCGCCGCGCAGCCAGCCGACGCCGATGCCGACCTGGCTGCTTGCCGGACCGGGGAGAAACTGGCACAGCGCAACGAGATCGGCGTATTCCTGCTCGTCGAGCCACTTGCGCTTGCGGACGTATTCTTCGCGGAAGTAGCCCAAATGCGCAATGGGCCCGCCGAATGAAGTCAAACCCAACTTGAGGGCAGTCAGCCCTATTTCCCAAACATCATGCAGCCGCAATTTCGGCACCGTCCCTGCTAATCCATATTTTGAAATATCCATATTGTATCACCCGGGACGAAAGGCTGTCTTTTACATATTCTTCACATAGACGACTTGAATGCGGCCCTTGCGGGGCTTAATAGCAATGCGCACGATCGTCAGAATGACAAGCGCTGCGGCGGTAGCGAAGTACATGACTGTAACGAGCGGCTGCGAGCTGTCGGTGCCGAGGAAAAGGCCGTGAATCAGCGCGAGAACAAAAATCGGGTACGACAGCAAATGAAATGCAAGCCATATTTTTCTTTTCAGCTTATTCCGCAAATCCGTCGTGAACATGACCACCAGCAGCCCGTACATCGCCAGCGTGCCCAATGCATTCAAAACGGTCGAATGGGCCGAGGCGAACGGAATGAGAATTTCATGCCAATCAAAAGGCATATACGTATCGATGATCAACAGCAGGCCGTGGAGCAGCGCCAGTACGGTGCCTGTTTGATTAGCGGCGGTATGCCACTTCAGAAGCCGGGCTTTGCGCTCTTTCCATTTGGGAAACCCGCAGGCGATTCCAAGCGCCATGCCGATGAACAAAGTAAAGTAAGACAATAGGCCGAATACGCGGATCAACGTCCAGATCGGCAATTGAACAAGGAAATGAATCAATGTTTTCCTCCCCTTTCTTAGGGTACATGATGGATAAAATCCGTTTGTAAATGAAACCAGCGCCCGTGTACGCCAGGGGAGGCCGGTTTCATATGATGAAGCTGCCCTTCTTTGGTATAAAGCAGCGCTTCCAGTCCGTTCGTTTTGCGCCGGAACAGGGGAAGGCCGGCTTCCACTCCCGCAATGCACAGCACCTTGGCCCAAATCTCGCACTCCACCAAATCTTTTCCCACTACCGTAGATTGAACAACGGAGCTTGTGCCGGGAAGCATTGTGCGGGGATCGATCAAATGATGCATTCGCCCCCGGTTCGTCGACCAGCTTCTGCGCAAGGTGCTGGATGTCGCGACGGCTCCAGAGTCCAGCTGCAGCAGCACTTCCTGCGTACCTCCGTACGGATGGGCGACGGCGACGACCCACGGATCGCGCTCCGAAGCTTGCCCCCATACTTCCAAATCGCCGCCTGCGTTAATCAGCCCTCTCTTTACATTCCACTCTTGGCGAAGCCAGGCTACCAACTGCTTGACGGACCAACCTTTGACGATTCCGCCCAGATCGATGCGCCGGCCGGGTCCGATTTGGACCGACTGCATGACCGCATTCAAATCGATTGCCGGCTGCGTAGTACTGCCAGGGACTCCGGGTTCAAGACAACGCGTACTCGACCCCATCGTTTCAAAAGAGTTCGCATACCCGGCTTGGTGAATGGCATCTTTGACGAATATGCTGAAAATGCCCTCGGTCTGTTCCCGGTAATGCTCCGCAAGCTGCAGCACTTCCATCATATGGGGCGACGCCATGCAGCGGCTGCCGGCCAACGCGTTGATGCGGGACAGCTCGCTCTTCGGCAAAAAACGGCTGAAACGCTTTTCCGAGCTGTTGAACCAGGCTTTTACATAATCGGCAAGTACATGGCTGTCGTCTTCGGCATTGATCCCCAGCAGCACCTGGATATCCGTATTCATGGAGCGAAAATTGATAGGCTGGAGCATACGGCTCCTCCCCTTCCTTGCGCGATGCCGCTCAAGAAGCCTGCGTCCTTGTGTGCGGCTGAATTTGCCCGGACTCGGATCCTGCCGACCCGGTTGACCCGGATCCTGTGCCGCTGTTGTCGCCGCTGCGGCCAAAGTTTGAATTGCCGCCGAACGAGCGGCCGCCGCCGCGCCGTCTGTCCTTCTGGCGGAATTGTTGATTGTCCCCGCCGTTCAATGAGCTGCCGTTGTCCGACAGCAAGGGTGTCTTCGTTGAAGCCGGGGCGGATGCGGCCGCCGCTTGCTGCTGGGCGGATTTGAATTCGGGGCTTGCTTTCACTTCCTGAAACAGGAAGAAACAGGGAAGCACGACAACCGCGCCTATTTGCCATTTCAGCCATTTGGATGCTCTTCTCATAACAAAAGACCCGCAAATGCATGTGCCTTATTTTTCATAGCCATTCATTCCTTTGTCTAGGTAGTGTTTTTGTTTTACGAGACTAATTATGCATGACAAATCTTAGGCAATCCTTAGTGCCCACTGAATGTTTGCTGAAGCCAAAAAACCGCCGCCAAGGTTGTTCACCCTGACAGCGGTTTTTAGTTAAAACTGCATGCATAAGTAGCTGAGCGTTCCGAGATCGTAGCTGCGATGTATGACTTGGGGCTGGCCGCTGCCACTGCCCATCGCGATAAACAATGGAACAAAATGCTCCGCCCGCGGCACAGCGGTGCGCGCATGCGGCGCCAATGCTTCGTATTGAAATAGAGATTTCAAATCGCCCGCCTCGATGGTTCGAATCAACCAATCGTCGAACTCCACCGCCCAAGGCTCAGGCGTTTTTTGCCCCCATTTAATGATCCGCAAATTGTGAACCGTTACGCCGCTGCCGATGACCAGTATATCCTCTTCGCCAAAACCGCGCAGCGCTTCTCCGATTTGGAATTGATGTTCCGGGGAAAGGTAAGGGTTGACCGAAACTTGCACGACCGGAACATCGGCCTCCGGATACATCCGCAGCAAAAGCGTCCAGGAACCGTGATCCAGCCCTCTGACCGTATCCTTGCGCACCGCGATGCCCTGTTTGGTCAATCTTTCTTCGAGCAGGGCGGCGACGGCCGACGATCCTTTGGCCGGATACGTTTGCTCGTACAGCTCGTCGGGGAATCCGCCGAAGTCGTAAATCGTTTCGTACACGTTATCGTGTGAGGAAATCGTTACTGTTTCTTTTTCCCAGTGAGCCGTAAAAATAACGATCGCTTTAGGCTTGTACTTTTTGCCTAGATCGACGAGAAAATCGGTATAAGGCGTTTGCTCGATAGCAAGCATCGGTGAACCGTGCGCCAAAAATAAAGCTGGCATCAAAAGAATCACTCCTTGTGATTTCGAAATCAACTTATATTATGTAAGTTACTATATATTAATCTTCGTTGAGTGTCAAGCGAAAAAGAAGCCTCCCTCTCCAGTTGGCCCGCAGGCAACCGCTGCTGCGCCTCTGTAGCAGAGCAAATCCGACAGCTTGCTTACTCGGCGGCTTATCGTTAAGCCCGCCGCGGCCTCGCCTCCTAGCTGCTGCAGAGGAACATCTTTTGCGGGGTAAACTCACTGCTAGCGATGTTTTGTAGTGCTGAAGGTAGGCGGGGGGAGCGATCGGGGTGGGCATCAGGGTACTTTCGCATGACTTATCTACTTATCGGGGAGTGACTTTGGCGGTTCTTCGATTCGTAGTGATGGAGGCGGTTCTCTGGTGCTGCTTCCATACTCCTAACGTCGTTTCACAACGTTTGGGGTCTGCTGAGGAGCGGTCAGGAAAGCGTGGGAGCTTACGAGGCAGCCGGAGGCGTACTTTCAAGCGGCTCTCCCGCAAAAAAACTGCAAAAGCACATCCTTTTGCTCCCCCTTTTGCTTGTCCGCGAATTATTCCTGCAATAGTGCAGTTTTTTGTCCCCTGAACCCGGGTTCGGGCCTGTTTGGGCCGGGAATTCCTGCACTATTGCAGGCTTTTCTCCGAAACGGGCCGTTCTTATCGAAAAAGCCTGCACTTTCGCAGGTTTTTCGGCTACAAGGCCGTTTCGTCAACGGCCGCAGGTGGCTTTTGGACCCATCCCCCAACGAAAAGGCCGTACTCCTCATGAAGGAGCACGGCCTCGCGTCAATACCGATCGGCGCTAGATTTTGGCTATCGCAGCATGGACGGCTTCTTTGGAGAATCGTTCGCCGATCAATACGATGATAGCGGTTCTACCGCATCATCGCTTCCAACGGCTCGGCAATGATCCGCTGCACGTCCTCCAGCACGACCGACAACCGGCGCTCCGCATCGAACAGGCGGCCGATGGCCGGGTTGAGCGCCAATACCTCGTAAAGCTTCTGCATTTGGTCCATTTCCTCTTGGTCCGGCATTTCACCGGCCATCATTTTTTGTTGAAACTCGTTTTGCCGGCTGCGGAAATTGTCGAGCATCGTTTTGCTGGACGGATCGGCGTCGATTTTGCCCCGTATTTCTATCATTTCCTTATACTCGCTGCATTCCCTGATCGCTTTGGCCAGTTCGTAAGCCTTGTCATGCACATTCATCTGATAATTCCTCCTCGCTTTAAAATGTACTCCAGTTGGGCTCATCCCGGCCGCTTTCAGGGCTTAACCCTAAGCACCAAGGGGTATATGTCCTCATATGATGGAGTAGTTTACTTTGCTTGAGCAATGCCATTTTTGATGCTGGAAGGAGTGTTCGCTGTTGACCAGGACGAAAATCGGGATATCTATTCAAAGCACCAGCATCTACTTGGATGATCGGACCGTTGTTCTAAGTGAAAATATTGTTAAAAGATGGAAAATTCCAACCCAACAGCCGATAACGCTGCGATTCGGCTCTGCCAAACAAGAGGTGAAAGTCGTCTCGGCGGCGATTTCGAACGGCTTGCGGGTCGGCACCGCTCTTGCTTCCAAGCTGGGGCTGCATAGCGGAGCTCAGCTCTGTCTCCATTATAAACAGGGCAGCGGCACATTGTCGATTGGTCCTTTGATCGGCGTTATGATCAGCCGTGTCCACGCCGGTTCGACGGACCGCCCCTTTGGAACGATCACCGCCTTTTGCAAGGAAATGACCGAGGCCTGCGAAAAATTCGGCGCGCTGGTATGCTTTTTCCCGCCCAAGGAGATGCACGGAGGCACCGGTTCGGTAGCCGGCTATTCGTATGCCAACGGTAAGTGGAGCAAAAAGACGTTTCCGATACCGAATGTCATTTATAATCGGCTGACTTCTCGCAGATATGAAAACCTGGCCAATGTCCAGCAGTTTATGAACGATGCCAGGTCCCGCTACGGCGCGCACATTTTTAATGAGAAATATTTGAACAAAACCGAAGTTTTCCAGGCTCTGCACAAAGACAATTCCTTGCACACGTATTTGCCCGAATCGCATTCGCTCAAAAATTACCAAATGCTGAGGACGATGTCAGGCCGTCATCCCGTGCTGTTTTTAAAGCCGATCACCGGGAGTCTCGGCAAAGGCATTATCCGGATCAGCCGGGAACTCGGCGATGCGTATACGTGCCATTTTACAAACTTGAACGGGGTTCGCAAGCAATCTTTCCCTTCGATCTCCAGCGTTTTTCGGGCGCTGTCGGGCAAGCTGAAAACCCAGCGCTACCAGATTCAGCAAGGGCTTGAACTTATCACCGCCGATAACAGGCCGGTCGATTTTCGCGCGCTTGTGCAAAAAGGGCCGAAAGGGGTATGGTCCATTACCTCCATTGTCGGCCGCATCGCGGGCAACCAGCATTTCGTCTCCAATCTGGCGCGGGGCGGAACTTTGAGCACTGTCAAAGGAGCGCTCGCCAAATCTTCCCTGAACCCGCAGGCAAAAACTTCCGCTTTCGGCCGGCTGCGCAAAGCTTCGCTGGATATCGCCAAAGGCATCGAGGCGCAGATTCCGAATCATTTTGGCGAGCTGGGGGTTGATCTTGCCGTCGATAAAACCGGGAAAGTATGGCTGCTGGAGGTAAACTCGAAGCCGTCCAAGGACGATAACACGCAGCTGTCCGCAGAGCGCAAAATAAGACCGTCCGTGAAACAGGTCGTGCAGTATGCCCTTTATTTGGCGAAGTTCTGAGGTGAAGTCATGCAAACAGCCGCACATCCCCTGCTGGGGATTATGGTAGCGGAGCAAATGCGCCCGCTTCCTTTTGCCAATGCAGCGCTTTATGAAAAGTTGACCGCGATCGGGAAGCATGAAGGCATTCAAGTATTCGTATTCTCGCCGAACCGGATCGACTGGCATCGGAGAACCGCTGCAGGGTATAAGTACGTTTGCGAGAGCAAAGAATGGGTCGCGGATTCGTTTCCGCTGTCCTTCCTGATTTATGACCGCTGCTTTTTCGGCAGCAAGGAGAGCTATCGTCAGTACCGGATGCATGTGAGCAAGCTGCGCGGGCTGCCCGGCATCCGCTTTCTCGGCTATGGACTGGGAAGCAAGTGGGAAGTTCAGCGCATGATGCAGCATCACGCGGAGCTGCGGCCCTTCCTGCCCCGCACCTTCAGGCTCGCCGGCGAAAAGAAGCTGCGGCAATGGCTTTTGGAGGGCGATGAGGTGTTCCTGAAACCTCAAGGAGGCAGTCAAGGAAAAGGCGCGCTGCACCTACGCAGAACGCCTGGCCCGGGCGGCAGCGACGCCTATTCGGTTAATGGCCGCGACGCCCGCAACGCGCCGGTTCATGGGCGCTTCGAGCGGTGGGAGGATTGCGCAGCGTGGCTGCACAATCAGATCGGCGGAAGGCCTTATCTGATGCAGCAGTATTTATCGCTGCGCAATGCGGAAGGCTCCGCCTACGACGTTCGCTCGTTCGTGCAAAAAAACGGCAAAGGCTTGTGGGAAACGGTCGGGATGGCGGCGCGCGTCGGCAAGCCGGGGAGCGTGACGTCGAACCTGCATGGCGGCGGGACAGCCGAAGACGTCCACTCTTTTCTCGCCCGCGAGTTCGGGGAGGCGAAAGCCGCCGAACTGACCGGCATGCTAACCAGACTATCCCGCCTGATTCCGCCCGCTCTGGAAGCGGCTCACGGCCGCCTTGCCGAGCTGGGCATCGATTTTGGCATCGATACGCAAGGCCGCATTTGGATTCTGGAAGTAAATTCCAAACCAGGGCGGACGATTTTCACCCTTTTGGCAAACGAGAAAGCCCGTTTCAAGTCCCTGGCCAATCCGATCCGCTATGCGCGCTATTTGCTGAACACGCATCCGCGAGCCAAAGAAATCAGCAGTCCGGCATTGCTTCATACAAGCACAAGAAGTCGGGCTGTGCCGGGCTTTGCAACTAGTTTAGGAGGGTAACCTAATGAGTTTGACTACGTGCACGCTCCACGCCATACGAAGACCGGACCGATCGCTCTACTTATCAAGCGAACTCGTCAAAGCTTTGCGGTTAACCGGCGTCAAGACGATTACCGTAAAGTCGGGCAGCAAATCGGCGGTGCTGCCGGTTCGCCTGATCAAGAAGCCCGGTCAGCATTTATATATTCCGCTGTCCTTGATGGGCAGCCTGCGCATTCCGAGAATAGGCAGCGTCATGGCGGCCAGCAGCAACAACGAAATCCGGCTCGGCCCTGTAATCGGTATATTAACGAATATTACCGGCAGCAAATCCGCCCCTTTCGGCACCAAGACCGGGTTTATCAAGCAAATCATCAATACCGGCGTCAACAGATCGTTTCATTTCGCGTTCAGCCCGTCCGACGTCAACTGGACTCAGGAGACAGTATCGGGCATCGTTCCCAATGACAGCGGAGGCTGGGCCCGCAAAACGTTCCCGCTTCCCGATGTCATCTACAATCGCTTATCCAGCCGCAAAGCCGAAAAAACCGCGGGAATTCAGGGATTCAAAGAGCGTTTCGTGCGCAGGGGCATTCCGCTGTTTAACTGGAGCTTCTTTGACAAATGGGATGTATACAAAATGCTGGACGGCGACGACGCCTTCAAGTTCGTTCCGGAGTCGCACATCAACCCTTCCCCCGAGCAAATTAAAGAAATGTTGGATAAACATAAATTCATTTATTTGAAGCCGACCGGCGGCAGTCTCGGCATCGGAATTTACCGCGTCACGTATAACTCGAACCGGGGCTATTTCGTGCGCTACAGAAAAAACGGCAAAAACGTGCTGATCCGCTACTCCAAATTCGAAGGCTTGATGCGGATGCTCGGCACCGGCCGCGGACGATTGACGAATTACGTGGCGCAGCAGGGCATCCGCCTGATCGAAATCGACGGCTGCCCGATCGACTTCCGCTTTCATATGACGAAGAACGGCAGCAACAATTGGGTCGTAGCGGCTATCGGCGCCAAGAAAGCGGGCAAAGGCAGCGTCACTACGCACATCCGCAACGGCGGACAACTGATGACGATCGAGCAAGTGCTTCGGCAAATATACGGACACCGCGCCGATCATGTGCTCACAAACGCCAAGGAAACGGCCGTCAAGCTCGCCGAAGCTATCGAGAAAAACTACAATCACCTGCTCGGCGAACTCGGATTCGATATCGGCATCGATCAAAACGAAAAAATTTGGATGTTCGAAGCGAACGCCAAGCCGGGCAGATCGATTTTCAAACACCCTTCGTTAAAGGATGGAGATAAAGCGTCGCTGTCCTATATTTTCGATCACTGTCTGTATCTGAGCCGGTTTCGCTCAAGGAGGGATATTTAATGGGATACATCCTTCAGGAGCGAGGCCAGAAGCCTACGCTGGCCATTTTGACAGTGAAAGATAGCGGACGCATATTTCGGGGGAATCTGGGCAACTTTGTGGACATTATCCGCACCGGCAGTGAGCTCGGCATGGATGTGTACGTCGTAACGACCGGTGACTTTACACTCTCGGGCGGCCAAATGAAAGGATACCGCTACGATTTCGCCAAAAAAAAATGGAGCAGAGGACCCGTCCCCTCTCCGCGCGTTATTTACAACCGGATTCCTTACCGTAAAATGGAGCTGCAGCCGGAAGTACAGCAAATCATTCAAACGTGCATGCGCAGCAACCAGACCTCCTTGTTCAATCCGTCGTTCTTCAACAAGCTGACTCTGTTCGAATGGTTGAAAAAATCGAAGGCAAGCCGGCCCTACATTCCCGAAACACATCAGTTGACCGGCGCAGACGACCTGGAACGACTGCTGAAACAACATCCCGTCGTATACTTGAAACCGGCCAAAGGCAAAGCCGGCAGAGGAATTATGCGGCTGGATAGAATCACCGGCAAAAACAAGGAGACCGAATACCGGCTCAGCAGGCAGGAAAACAAAGAAATGCAGTACTCGATGCACAGCTCCATCGACGAGCTCTGGCAAATGGTGAACCGGATTCGCGGTTCCAAAGAATATATCGCGCAGCAGGGCATTCCTCTGAGCCGATATAAACAGCGGGCTTTCGATCTGCGCACGCTGATTCAGAAAACCGCCAAAGGCTCGTGGAGCGTTACCGGAATCGGCGCCCGCGTAGCCGGCAAAGCGAGCATCACGACCCACGTGCCGCGCGGAGGCTCGATCGACGACCCGCGGAAACTGCTTACCCAAACCTTCGGATCGAAAGAAGCGGATCAGATTCTCAAGCGGACCAAGCGGGCCGCCGTCACGCTTTCCAGACAAATAGAAAGAGCCTCCGGCAATCAGCTGGGGGAAATGTCGATGGATCTCGGAATCGATACGACCGGCCGGATCTGGTTTTTCGAAGCCAACTCCAAACCGATGAAATTCGATGAACCGGAAATTCGCCGCAAATCGCTTGAGCGCATTATCCGCTACAGTCAGTACCTGACGAATCGAGGAGGAAGAAGGTGAAGCGCCTTGGCTCCGAAACGACTGGGCGTACTCGCTGTTTATGATCACAATACCGGGTTTGAGGAGTTTGCTTATTTCCGAAAGCTGAGCCGGGAAGGAAAGAAGCTGGGGCTGCAAATCGAAGTGTTCAGGCCGGATGACGTGGAAAACGGAAACCAGGTTCGCGTGTTGGTTTATGATGACGCCCAGGGGAAATGGGTTCGCCGGAGAACTTCGTTTCCTCCGATCGTATACGACAGATGCCGTTCTCAAGGGGCGGAATTTTATAATATGCTGCAGGCATTTCGCAAAAAACATGCGAATGTCATTTATTTAAGCAGGCCGCTGGTCAATAAATGGTCAATGCATAAAACGCTCAGCGAGGATGAAACCATTCGCAAATATTTGCCCGCTACCGTTCGATTCAGCAGCCCCAAGGATCTTATGGGCTTTTTGAAAAAGCATAAGCAGATTTACGTCAAACCGAAGAACGGCACGGGCGGGAGAGGCATACTGCGGATCGAGCAGGTCGCCAAAGACCTTTATCTGATGCAGGGACGCAATCAGCAGCGCGCCATTTTGTCCCCGTTCCGGTCCCCGGAAAAACAGCTTTTGATCAAGCTTCAGACGATGAATTTAGGCCCGGATTACGTCGTACAGCAGGGCATTCCGCTGACGCTGAAAAACGGCCGCGTGCATGACTACCGGCTCCTGATCCAAAAGAACCGCAATGGCGAGTGGGAAGTAACCGGCTGCGCCGGACGCATAGGGCCCCACCGCAGCATAACGTCCAATCTCCACGGAGGCGGCAGCGCAGTAACGCTGGACAGCTTGCTCGTGCAGCGTTTTGCGGCCGACGGCAAAATCGCCGAGATCAAAAGCGAGCTTTACGGCTTCGCTCACAAGCTGGCCGCCTACCTGGAGAACAGATTCGGCAAACTGTGCGAGTTGGGGCTGGACATGGCCATCGATGCTAAAGGGAATATTTGGCTGATCGAAGTCAACCCGAAGCCTTCGCGCGAAATATTTCTCCGCACCGGCCAAACCTCCACCTATCATGCATCCTTAGTGCGCCCTCTGGAGTACGCGTTGTGGGTGCTGCGGCAGAAGAAGAGCAAGGCCTAAAACGACAAGGAAGCCGGCGCCGTGACGGCATTCCGGCTTGCCATAACCTCCGGGATCATGCTTCCAGGAGGTTTTGCGGCGTTTTACCGGACAATGCGTCAAGGATTGCTTGTGCCGTAACGAGACTTACTTTGCGATACGTTTCATAAGTTTCGGCTGCCGTGTGCGGCGTTGTAATCATATTGTCCAGTTGAAACAGCGGATTGTCCTTGGCCGCCGGCTCCTGCTGATAAACATCGATGGCCGCTCCGGCAATGACGGATGTGCGCAGCGCTTCGTGAAGCGCTTCTTCGTCGACCAAAGCTCCTCTCGCCGTATTGACGAAGACCGCGCTGCGCTTCATCATGGCGAATTGGTCGCGGCTCATCATCTTGAACGTCTCTTTCAGGCTCGGCATGTGCATGCTGACGACGTCGCTTTGTCGGAGCACTTCCTCGCAGCCGGCAAAAGTTACGTGCAGCTCCTCCGCCTTCGCTGTATTCGGATATTTATCATAAGCGATAAGACGAACGTCAAAACCTTGCAATTTGCGGGCGACCATCTGGGCGATGTTGCCGAATCCGAGCAGACCGACCGTTTTTCCGGCAATTTCACTGCCTACAAAGCGGTCCCAATAGCCTTGTCTTGCCGATTGATGAAGCGCCGGCACATTGCGGATTAGAGCGAGGATGAGTCCGACCGTCAATTCGGCGACCGCGTTGGCGTTGCCCCCGGGCACGTTGGTTACTTGAACGCCGTACTCCCGCGCCTTCGCCAGATCGATATTGTCGACGCCTACGCCAAAGCGGGAAATGACCTTCAGCTTCGGCGCGATCCGAAACACATCTTCATTCCACGTATCGACACCCGCCACCACGCCGTCGATGTCCCCGACAAGCGGCTTCAGTTCCTCGAACGTATGCGGCCGGCCCAGCCGGTTCTCGATCACTTCGCACCCGTTGTCCAGCAGCAGCTGTTTCGCTTCCGCGCACAAAACCGAATAGTTCGTAGCAGTTACCAATATTTTATATTTTTGTTCCATTTCAGCCAAAACCTCCCTCATCGACTTGAACGATTCTACTTGCTTTCCGCAAGCTTCAAGCGAAATTCCTGCGGCGTAAGCGAGTAATATTTTTTAAACACTTTTATAAAATAGTTCGGATTCTGGTAGCCGAGCTGCAGGGCGATCTCGTAGTTTTTGAGCGAGCTGTTCGTCAGCATGACGGCGGCTTTCTCCATCTTCAGGCGAAACACGTAGTCGCTGAGATTTTCGCCGGTTTCCAGCTTGTAAATCCGCGATACGTGCACCGGATGCATGAACATCGTGTCTGCGATCGCCTGCAGCGACACGTCCTCGACCAGATGCTTCTGCACGAAGCTCTGAATTTTTTTGACTACCGTTTCGCGGCTGCTTTTCGTCTCGTTGTCCATAAAGCTTTGCAGCAGCTCAAGAGCCTGGTACGCCCATTTCCGCAGGGCGGCCATCGAACGGCTAGGCCCGAGACCGGAAATATCGGAAAGCGCGCTTCCGATCATCTCTTCCAGCTTGCGGCCGCTCTTGTGGGCGAAAGAACTGAAAGCCGCATACACGCCGAAAAAAACTTCAGTCAAATATTCGGGCGAATCGGCGTTTTTGGCGTTCAGCTCACCGAACACGTTGTCCAGCTTTTCCCGGATCTGCCTCCAGTCGCCCGATTCGAGCAAATGAACGAGCAGCGGGGGCTCATGCAGCGTTTGCAGCGAATGAACCGATGAAGGCCATGTTTCTTCGGTCACCGTAATAAACAGCCCGCTGCTTCCGCCCAGCTGTTTGCGCAAAGCCGACAGCATGCCCTGATACCTGGCATGAATGTCGCCGGGAAATGTCCCCCAGCCGCTCACCAGAACGGACGTAACGCCTTTCAAGTAGTGCTTGATGCTGATTTGCAGCTGCGACGCCAGCAATTGAAACTGCGCGGCCGCATCCTCCAGGCCGCATTCCGCGCTTGCCGGCTCTCCGGCCTTCCCGCGGGCGCAGTTGACGAGAAACACGAGGTAGCCGTGCACATCTTTGCACTGCCATATTTGAAACGCGCCTTCGAAAATTTCCTCCGCCATATTGCCGACCGCATATTCAATGAGCGACAAGCTGAACGCGTCCATCTCGGCAAAATTATCTTCAAGGCGCACCAGCATAAAAGCGAAGGGGTCCTCCGGGCTTACGGGAATGTCCAGCATCTCCAGCTCTTCTTGCAAACGTTCCGGAGAAAACCGTCTTCCTTGCAGCAAGTCGCCCAGCAATTCCCCCCGGATCCGGGGCAGGTGCTCGCGAAAAGCTTTCGCGGCGCGCTGGTAAGTCAGGTTCTCCTCCCTCTCGGTACGGAGCAGGCTGACGACGCCCTGTACTTTGCTCAAAATATCTTCATCGCTGATCGGTTTGAGCAAATAATCGACCGTTTTGTGCTGTATCGCCTGCTGGGCGTAATGAAATTCGGCGTAGCCCGAAAGCAGGATGCATTTCGTTTTTCTCCAGCTGCGCTGAACCTGTTCAAGCAGCTCCAGGCCGCTCATACCCGGCATCCGAATGTCGGAGATCAAAATATCGACGGAATTCGTTTTCAAAATTTCCAACGCCTCATAGCCGGAATACGCCTTGAACACGGCCGTTATGCCGATCTCCTGCCAAGGCAGCGTATCCGCCAAGCTGTCCACCACGCTCGCCTCGTCGTCCACAACCAACAAATGAAACATGCTTACCGCCTCCTGCCGCTACTGCTTATCGTTGTCCTCCCAGATCAGCTCGACCCGCAGTCCGCCGCGCGGCGACCGGGACAAGCGCAGGCCGGACTTGCCTTTGTACAGATGGACCAGCCGCTGATGAACGTTCCATATGCCGCATCCCATCTCGTCGTCCATTTGCAGCGACAGCTTTCTGTGCAGCGCATCTATCGCCTGCTGCGACAAGCCCCCTCCGTTATCGTCCACGACGATGCGGTATTTGCCGTCCGAGCAGTCTCCGCTAATCTCGATAAGCCCGTATTCCAGGCTGTTTTCAATGCCGTGGATAACCGCATTTTCCACGACGGGCTGAATGAGCAGCCGCGGAATTTCCAGCTCAAGCATCGCTTCCGGAATGTCGATTGCGTAATCGAAGCGCTGAATGCGCAAATTTTGAATCGTCAAATAATTGGTCACAAGCTGGATTTCTTCCCGAATGGTCGTCATATTGTTCTCCAGCCTGATCGTATAGCGGTAATATTCGCCCAGGCTCAGCGCCATCGCAACGACGGCTTCTTTTTGCCCCAAATTCGCCATGTTCTTGATGTAAAACAAACAATTATACAAAAAATGGGGATTGATCTGGGATTGCAGCTGCTTGAGCGTAGCTTCCCGGGACCGCAGCTTCTCCGCATACACGGTTTCGATCAATTCCTGAATCTGCTCGGCCATTTCGTTGAAACTGGCGAACAAAAAATCGAATTCATTGTTCGGCTGCTGCTGCAGCCGGGTGGAATATTGGCCGCTTTTGATCCGCTTCACGCCGCGCAGCAGCAGTTGGATCGGCCTCTGCACGTTGCGGTACAGCAGCAAAGTCGCCAGAATGCTCAGGCCCAGCAGCAGGGCGATCGATACGTAGAACAAGTTCCGGCTCGTTGTAATGGGCGTTAAAATATGTTCGAGCGGCACGTAATCGACCAAATACCAGTCCAAACTGTCCGAGCGGACATAGTTGACGATAAACTTTTTCTTATCGAGCGTTACGGTTTCGTGCCCGGCGTTAGGAAGGGATTGTCCGTTCAAATAAGCGACCAGTCCGCTTACGACGTTGTGGTCTGCGCTGTAATTGATGATCGGCTCGCTGCCCCGGCTGTACAAAAACGGTTCTCCGGCTCCGCCCTGCTTCAGCTGCTTGAGCATATTTTTTATATTGTCGTCTGTAAAACGCACTTCGATGAGCAGATCCGGAATGTCGGCATTGCGGATTACCGAAAAATAGGACTGATTCGTCCCCATAAGGACCGCATCGTGATGCGACCATTTGCGAAGTTGGGCGTTTTGCAAGTAATTCTCATCGTATGCGACGGAATAATCCGTAGAAATGACTTCCTTCGTATCCCGCAAATGCAGCACGATCTGGTTATTCCAGCCGCTTGTCAAAATTTGCAGATTCAGCATTTCCAGAATCCGGGTTTGCTTCTGGAGCCGTTCGAGCGGCTGCATCGTTTGCCGGTTGGCGAGAAATTCCTTGACGCCCGAATCTCTGCTGACGACGACCGAGAACTTGGTCAACTGCTCGACGGCCGATTCCATCTGGGAAATAAAGAAAGAGAGCCGGTTGCGGTTCTCGTTCTCGATATTTTCCCTGACTACATTCACGCTCACCTGGTGCGAGTAGGCGTACAAAATAATAATGGGCGCGAGCAGCAAGCACACAAGCAAAAGCACTTTGCCGAACGTATTAACTTTACGAATGATCGCCATAACTCCGGATCTCCTCTGCTGCACAATGTTGTATATGGTCCATCATACCGCTTGCGGAGCCCGGAAGTATACCGATATCGTTTGCCGTCTTATCCTTTAACCGCGCCCGCGGCCAAACCGCTGACGATATAGCGTTGGGCGACCAGCGCGATGATGAGCACCGGAAGCGTGATGATGCAAGCTGCGGCCATCAGCCCTCCCCAGTTCACATCGGAATAGGAAATAAAGTTGAATACGGCGACAGGCAGCGTCTTCGTCTTTTCTCCGGCAAGAATAAGCGAAAACATAAAATTGTTCCATGAGAAAATGATCGACATCAAGGAAGAAGTAATAATGCCCGCTCCGGAAACCGGAAGCACGATGTTCAGAAACACTTTGACTTTGCTGCAGCCGTCGATCATCGCCGCCTCTTCGATCTCAATCGGAAGCGCCTCGAAGAAAGAAATCATGATCCAGGCGATAAACGGCATGCCGACGAGCATGTGGCTCAAAATAAGCGCCAAATACGTATCGATCAACTTCACCTGCGTGAACAAAATGAACCACGGAATCAAAAAGGTGATGGCCGGAATAATTCTCGCCACCAGCAGCAGCAGCCCGAGTCCCTGCAGCCGGTAGCGCGCTATCGCGTATGCCGCCGGAAGGCCCAGCAGCAGCGAGCCGAGCGTCGAGCCGACAGCGACGATCAGGCTGTTGACGATATATTTGATAAAATTGTACTGCTCGAACACGGCCGAGTAATTTTTCACGGTCGGCTTGAAAATGAACGTTTGCGCGGGCGACATCATTTGCGCCTGCGTCTTGAACGACGCCAGAATCATCCAAATAAACGGCGTCAAAAACACCAACACGATCAGCCATGCCGCTATCGTAACGCCAAGTTTCGGCTTTGTTTGCTCCACCGCTTACTGCACCCCCAATCGTTTGCGCATCCAGATGAAAATCAAGGTCAGGCCGAGGACGATCGAGAAAAATATGACGAGCAGCGAGGACGCCATGCCGAGCTTGAAGTACTGGAAGCCCTGGACGTACGAATAAATGTTCAGCGTTTCCGAGGCGTTCCCGGGCCCCCCCTGCGTCGTTGCATAAATAATGTCGAACGTCTTGAGCACATCGATCAGCCTGAGCATGACAGCCACCATGATGGTTGGGCGCAGCAAGGGCAAAGTAATGAAAAGCAGCTTCTGCAGGGACGAAGCGCCGTCGACATCCGCTGCTTCGTAAGGCTCGTGCGGCAGCGTCGACAGTCCCGCCATGACGATCAAGCTGATCATCGGCGTCCACTGCCAAATGTCGATGATCGACAAGGACGGAATAACCTGCCTCGCGCTGCCCAGCCAGTCCACGGCAGGTAAGCCAAAAAGCCGCAGGACGGCGTTGGCGCCGCCGATGGACGGCTCGTAAATGAGCAGCCATACGAGTCCCATTGCTACGGGAGTCGCTACCATCGGCAGCAGGAACAACGTTTTCGCCAAATTTTTGCCTCTGAACTCTTTGTACAAGACGAGCGCGATGGCCGTGCCCAGCACAGTTTCAACCGCCAGCGACAAGCCTGTGAAATAAAAGGTCGACCCGACAGCGCTCCAAAACCTCTGCTCCGACAACAAATGCTTATAATTGTCCAAGCCCACCCACGTAGAAGGATTGGCGGCCGACATACTCCAGTCGTAGAAGCTGATCCGAAACGTGTAAAAAATCGGAAACGCCATCATGATCAGCACGAACAATACCGCAGGCAAAGTGAATGCCCATTTGATATTTTTATCCAGCCAACCTGTACGCATACTCTCCACTCTCTCCTTAACGGTTTATCTGTCTACTTCGTCTTTTCTTTGTCGATCAGATCCTGAAAATCTTTGTTCGCTTTATCGGCGGAAGCTTTGATATCCTCGTTCATCAAGCCTTTGACCACGATATCTCCGATAATATCCCGCGCCTGACCGACATTGATGATCGTAGGACGGTCGTGACCGACGGCTACTTTAAGCGAATCCTGGATGACGCTAATGAATTCTTTCGGGAATCCGGTATTGCCGTTCGGATCGTTCCAGATGGAATCGCGCGCGCCCGGTACCCCTTTTTGCTGCGCTTTGAGCATAATGTCCTTGCTCGTCGCCCATTGCATGAAAGCCCATGCCGCATCTTTGTTCGCGGTCGACGCATTCATCATCATCGCCCACGCCGTATTATTGTACGGTTTGGAGCCTGCCGCTCCCGCCGGGAACTGGGCGAATCCGATTTGATCGACGATCGTCGATTTTTCCTTATCGATGACGCTCGGCAAAATCGAGCTGGTATCCGTAAAGAACGCCGCTTTTCCTTGAGAGAAAACGCCCTGCGCCTGCGGCCAACCCATGTTGAGCACTCCCGGAGGACCGTAGTTTTTGAGCAGGTTGACATAGCGGGTAATGCCTTTGAGCGCTTCGGGCGTATTGACCGTCGCCTTGTCTCCGCTTTGGAAATCGGCGCCTTCGGAATACAGGAACGACGAAAGCTGCGTTACTAACGGCCCCTTCTGTCCCCTTGCTACGAAACCGTACACGCCGTTATTCGGGTCGTGCAGCTTTTTGACCGCCGCTTCCAGCTCGTCGAGCGTTTTGGGCACCGACAGACCGGCTTTTTGCAGCAGATCTTTGCGGTAATACAAAACCTGCTGTTCGGTAACCATCGGCAGCGCTACCAATTTGCCGTCCGCCGTCGTGGCGTCCAGAGCCGCTTTCGTGAAATCTTCGAACTGATAGCTCGGGTCCTTCTTCACGTATTCATCGAGCGGCTTCATCCAACCGTTGCGGTTGAACAGCTTCACTTCCTCGGCGGGGCGAACCATCGCCACATCCGGCTCCGCGCTTCCGGCCGTCATTTGAACGGTCAGCTTTTGGCTGAGCTGTTCATTGGCAAAGCTCTGGATTTCGACCTTCATGCCGGTCTTCGCTTCAAACTCGGGCAGCTGCGCTTTGATGATATCCGTCGTGCCGGTGTTTCCCATATAGGCCGTAATTCTTTTGCCTGCGAACGGTTTCGCGTTCGTGTCGGAAGGGCTTGCCGCCGCTCCTCCTTTATCGCCTGCATTCGTACCGCCGCAGCCCGCCAGCAAGCCTCCTGTGATGATTGCGCTTACAGTCAATGCCGTCAAGCTTTTCAATTTACGTTTCATGTACCTGGTAGCCTCCCTTGTTCTTGTCGCAAACATTCTGGTTCCAAAAAGCGCGAAACGCGAAACCGCATTCCGGTAGGCTCGGCCTCACTCTACATCACGGTCGCATACA
Organism: Paenibacillus sp. sgz302164; assembly: GCF_056120505.1. Taxonomy (NCBI): domain Bacteria; kingdom Bacillati; phylum Bacillota; class Bacilli; order Caryophanales; family Paenibacillaceae; genus Paenibacillus; species Paenibacillus sp. sgz302164. The sequence goes on from NZ_JBVYOL010000001.1 coordinate 722,874, forward strand.
GTCGAAAGCCCTCGAAAAATATTTGTCTTATTAACCTGCCTACAAGTTAAATTTTAATACCCGTCCTGTGTCCAGACTATGAAAATTATTTAACATCACTACTACAAAATTAACAGGTTTCCACGCAAAAACAGGCCAATCCCTCGAAATGGAAATTCATTCCTGGGGATGACCTTTTCGGATAAAAACATTGCCGACCCGAACCTCCGCGGTTCGAATCGGTCTTCATGCTGGCTTAGCCTGCTGTCCCTACCCTGTTCACGCCGGCTTCCGCGACATGGGGATCAAAGGTAATCGTTGCGCTAAAAGTGGTATTGGATATGACGAAATCCCCGGTTATCCCGCCCCCGCCGCCGGCAAACGATTTGCTCGCGGTCGTCGGAGAAACAATAGCGGTGTCCCCGTTAATCAAGGTTCCTTCGTTCCGGTTAATGTTCAGCACTCCTAAAAAAGAAGGCATTCCCTATCAGCACCTTATTCTCAATATGATAATAGTGTATGCCGCCGTGCCTAATTCGTGCGGTCGTAAATTTTATTTCGCGGTTTATCCCCGCTCTACAAATAGTTCAGCAGCTCCGCAAAGCTTTGAATCCGGATATGCGCCCCGTCCAGCTCGCCTTTTTCGCGGAATCCGGCATAATCGCACGCCGCTACGGTCAGCCCGTTGCCCAGTCCCGCTTCCACATCCGAGGAACGGTCGCCTACCATCCAGGCCGACTTGACGCCATGCGTCTGCAGCAGCAGCTTGACCAAATCGACTTTCGACTTCGTCTTGTACTGCCCCGCGCTGTAAAGGCCTTCGAACAAATCCCCGATGCCTTTGGCTTGCACGACGCCTTTTACATACCCTTCCAGTCCGTTGCTGGCAACGAACAAGCGAATGCCGCGGTCGCGAAGCTGCTGCAGCGTTTCGGCGACGCCTTCATACAAGAGCCCTTCCCCCCGCTTCAGGCCCTCCATCTGGTAATGAAGCAGCAGTTCGTCGGCTTGCCGCCGCGCTTCTGCGGACGCTTCCGGCATGACGCGCTGCCAAATATGCTCCAGCAGCATGCCGAGCGCTCCAAGGATCAGCTCCTCCGGCGGCGTTTCGCCTTCATGAAGCCCTTGCTTTCTCAGTTCGTCAAAAGTGGCGTGATAAGCCGGAAGCAGCAGCGTTTCCGTTTGAAACAGCGTTCCGTCAAGGTCAAACAGCATAGCTTCGGGTTGTTTCTCTTTATTCATCGTTCCAACTCCCTCTCCTGCGATCGGCAAAAAATCTTCATAAGTACAGGCTATCCTCTTCAATAAGGATGTCAAAGATATCCAAACAAGTCAATGAGCATAATTGGAAAAATGCATATTGCCGATCATTCGCAATTCAGTTATGATTGAATTGAAAATTATTTGAATACAAAATGAATTTTTCAATCAAAATGAAGTCAAAATCATAAAATTTTTTAGGAAACGAGGCATCGGGTCATGAACATTCATATTTTTCAAAACCAGCAGGAGCTGAATGAAGCCGGAGCCGGCATCATCGCCAGTCTCGTACAAATGCAGCCCAGAGCCGCCCTCGGTCTGGCGACCGGCGGGACCCCTGTCGGCATCTATGAAGAACTGGTCAAAGCTTATCAAAAAGGACGGGTCAGCTTTAAAGGCGTGACCGCTTTTAATCTCGACGAATATGTCGGGCTGCCGGCGGACCACCCGGAAAGCTACCGCACTTACATGAATCGGCATTTGTACGATCATATCGACCTTCCTCCGGAGCAAGCCCACATCCCGAACGGCAATGCGCCGGATCCGGAGGCGGAATGCGTCCGGTATAACGAAGAGCTGGAGAAAGCGAAGCAGATCGATCTGCAAATTCTCGGGCTTGGCCACAACGGCCATATCGGCTTTAACGAGCCGGATCATTCGCTGATCAGCGGCACGCACCTGGTTGAGCTGAAGCCCGAGACGCGCGAAGCGAACGCCCGCTTTTTTCATTCTTTGGAAGAAGTGCCTACCCACGCGTTGACGATGGGGGTCGGCACCATTTTGAAAGCCAAAACCGTGCTGCTCATCGTGCGCGGCGCGGATAAAGCGGACATCGTCCGCCGTGCCCTGACCGGTCCGATTACGACGGAAATACCGGCCACTCTGCTGCAGACGCATCCGCACCTGGTCGTCCTGCTCGATGCGGAAGCCGGGAGGTATATGCAATGAGCGAACTGGTCATTACGAATGCGAACATCGTGACTGAAGAAGGCGTAATCGAGCGCGGCACCGTTTGTGTAATCGACGGACTCATCGCTGCCGTCCATGAACATAACGGCAGTTCTGCGGCAGCGCCGGCTCCCGGCGGGGAGCGGATCGATGCGGCGGGAAGCTGGCTGCTTCCCGGATTTATCGACGTTCACGTGCACGGCGGCTATGGTGCGGATTTTATGGATTCGGATCCCCAGACGCTGGATACGATCACCCGTTTTCACGCGGCCCACGGCACGACTTCCATGCTAGCTACGACGATGACGGCGCCGCATGCGGCCATCGAACGCGTGCTGAGCGAAGTCAGCAGCTACATGAGCGCTCCGATGCCTTACGCCCAACTGCTCGGCGTGCATCTGGAAGGGCCGTTCATCTCGCCCAAATGGCCGGGCGCGCAAAACCCGAGCCACATCGCGCTGCCGCAGCGCGAGTGGCTCGAAGACTGGCACGAGCGCTACCCGGGGCTCGTGCGGCAGTTGACCCTCGCCCCCGAACGCGAGGGGGCGCTCGTGATGATCGCGTGGCTGCGCGATCACGGCATCGTGGCCGCATGCGGACACACCGACGCGAGCTATGCCGACGTCCAGTCGGCCGTTCGCGAGGGGCTCTCGCATGCGGTCCACACCTTCAACGCGATGACGGGACTCCATCATCGCGAACCCGGCACCGTCGGTGCGGTACTCACCGACGCGCGCATCAGCGGCGAAGTGATCGCCGATGGGCATCATGTGCATCCGGCAGCGATTCGCCTGCTGACGATGGTCAAGCAGCCGCACGGCCTGCTGCTGATCACGGACGCGATGTCCGCCGCCGGGCTCGGCGACGGCCAGTACGAGCTCGGCGGGCAAGCCGTGACCGTGCAGGCGGGCGTGGCCCGGCTGACGGAAGGCGGCAGCCTCGCCGGCAGCACGCTGACGATGATCGACGCGCTGCGCTACATGGTGCGCGAGGTCGGAGTCAGCGTCCCGGAAGCGAGCCGCTACGCGAGCGGCAACCCGGCGCGGCTGCTGCGCCAGGACGACCGGCTCGGCTCGATCGCGCCGGGCAAGCAGGCTGACCTGCTCCTGGTCAGCCCCGAGCTCGAGCTGCAGCGCGTCTGGGTGCAGGGCCGGGAAGCTTAGCACGCCCTCTTCGGCGTAGCGCGCCATTCCCCGGCTCGGCGCGCCCTTAGGGCTTAGCACGCCGCCTCCGGTTCAGTCCGCCCTCTTCGACACAGCACGCCCACTCTTCGGCAGCTTAATGAAGTTGTCGGAGGAGGGCGTCTTTGTCGTTACGTGGATATGGCGTCGTCCCTACTTACTTCCCCGCCCCGCTAACGCCCCACCGACCAACCTCCCACGCAAAAAAACTGCAAAAATACATCTTTTTGCGCCTCAATGCACCCGCCTCGATAAATTCCTGCAAATCTGCAGGCTTTTTCCGTCCAAACCCCAGCTCAGCCCCTTAACGGTCGAAAATTCCTGCATTATCGCAGGCTTTTCCCAAAAACAAGCCATTTTCACAGAAAAAACCTGCACTTTTGCAGGAATTCAAGCTGCCAGGCCGATTATCTACTTTTCAGACAAGCGGAAACCACCGTTTCAGCTAAGTCAGCTACATACTGCATACGCCTTTACGTCTTCTCAAAACACGGAAAACTCTCCCGCTAACACCCCGCCGACTAACCTCCCACGCAAAAAAACTGCAAAAATACATCTTTTTGCGCCTTGACGCACCTGCCTCGATAAATGCCTGCAAATCTGCAGGCATTTCCGCCCAAACCCTAGGATCAGCCCCTTAACGGTCGAAAATTCCTGCATTATCGCAGGCTTTTCCTAAAAACAAGCCATTTTCACTGAAAAAACCTGCACTTTTGCAGGAATTCAAGCTGCAGGCCAATTATCTACTTTTCAGACAGCGGAATCCACCGTTTCAGCTACTAAGTCAACTACATACTGCATACGCCTTTACGTCTCTCAAAACACAGAAAACTCTCCCGCTAACACCCCGCCGACTAACCTCCCACGCAAAAAACCTGCAAAAATACATTTTTTTGCGCCTTGACGCTCCTGCCTCGATAAATTCCTGCAAATCTGCAGGCTTTTTCCGCCCAAACCCCAGCTCGGCCCCTTAACGGTCGAAAATTCCTGCATTATCGCAGGCTTTTCCCAAAAATAAGCCATTTCCCCAGAAAAAACCTGCACTTTTGCAGGAATTCAGGCTGCCAGGCCGATCATCTACTTTTCAGACAAGCGGAAACCACCGTTTCAGCTAAGTCAGCTACATACTGCATACGCCATTACGTCTTCTCAAAACACAGAAAACTCCCCCGTTAACACCTCTCCGACCAACCTCCCACGCTAAAAAGCTGCAAAAGTACATCTCGCAAAAGTTTGGTGTTCGGGGTTCGGGCTCCGCACAAGGCTCCGGTTTCCAGGGTTCGGGTTCGGCGTTCGGGTTTCAAGCGTTCAACCGCTCAGGTGCTTCATAAGCACTTCACCTCCCCGGGCGAACATTTCAACGTTCTTGCAGGATTGGTGCGAATGCCGTCGAAGTTAAGTAGTCGACCGATGCTGTTTTTTTAATCGCAAAGAAAGGAATTTTGCCCATGCTTTACGTGATCAAAACCGCATATACGCTGCTGTTTCCGCCCGGCATTATTATTGTGCTGCTTGTCTTCACCGCCCTTTGGCTCCAGCAAAAAAAAGAGCTCATGAGCTCTTTTTTGGTCGGCTTCGCGGCTTTGCTGCTCTATGCATGCTCGACGCCTTTTCTCGGCAATTCTTTTTTGCATACGATTGAAAAAAGATATTCGCCTCCGGCCGAGGTGGCCGGCGATTCGCTCGTCATGCTGACCGGCGGTGCGGTTGCGGGCACTCCTGATCCTTTGACCGGCGGCACCGGCCATCCTAGCCCGAGTACAGCCGCACGCGTGCTTACCGTCGCCGAGCTGTACCGGCAGACGAAGCTGCCGATTGTGCTGTCCGGCGGGCAGGTTTTTGCCGATACGGGCAACGAATCGCAAATCGCCAAGCGTCATTTGATCGCCTTGGGGGTGCCTGAGTCGGCTATCAAGCTCGACGATACGAGCCGCAATACGGAAGAAAACGCCGCCAATACGAAGGCGATTTTGGAGCAAAACCACTGGAAAAAGCCGATTTTGGTCACTTCCGCTTTTCATATGGCCCGATCGGTCAAACAGTTTCAAAAGCAGAAAATCGATGTTCTGCCCTACCCGACCGACTATCAAAGCAGCGCCGACCTCCAGGCGTATGCCTATGCCTTTATTCCCTCCTACTCGGGATTGTCGGCTACGGCTTTAGCTCTGAAAGAGTACCTCGGCATCCTCGCTTCCTAGGAGTCTGTCTGACGGAGTTACTTTTGTGCATACCCACTGAATAATAACTGCATATATTGCCGCTTACGCTGCATAATTACTGTCATTTTGTATATATACCTCTGGTCAAACTCCTAGCTGAACAAAGGCTGTCCGCGGCAGCAGTTCGACCGCAGGCAGCCTTTTCTTTACACTCTTCAGTAAAATTTCTTCTGCTCCCTGTCCTCCTTCAATATTTCCACCGCTTCCCGGAACCGCAGCGAATGCACGATTTCCCGTTCGCGCAAAAATTTCAGCCCATCCTGCAAATCCACATCGTCGGTCATGTCGATAAGCCACTGGTAAGTTGCCCGCGCTTTCTCCTCTGCGGCAATATCCTCGTACAAATCGGCAATCGGGTCGCCTTTTGCTTGTATGTAGGCGGCAGTCCAGGGCACGCCTCCGGCATTTTGATAGAACAGCCCCCTGTCGTGGGAAACGTAATGATCGGCCAATCCCGCTGCTTTTAGCTCCTCGATTGTGGCGTCTTTTGTAAGTTTGTATACCATTGTGGCAATCATTTCCAAATGGGCAAATTCCTCTGTGCCGATGTCCGTCAGCAGCCCGATCACTTTGTCGGGTATGGAATACCGCTGATTCAAGTACCTGAGCGCCGCAGCCAGCTCCCCATCCGCTCCGCCGTACTGTTCAAGCAGCAGTTTTGCCATATACGGATCGCATTTGCTGACGCGGACCGGATATTGCAGTTTTTTTTCATAAATCCACATCCGCTATACCTCCTCCCCCTTCAGACCTGCCATGGCCAAGGCGTTTCCACCCACTGCCACGGGTATTTGGAGAAACTTTGGCCGTACGCCTTTAACGGGCCGAATTCCATTTCAAAATGTTGGACGAGATGCATTCTTTTTTCCGCAAACTGATTGTATTGATGAAGTGCGTCATAATCGTCCGGATGAGTGTCCAAATACAGCGTCAGTTCGATCAGTACAAAGTCCACCGTTTGCAGGTCATGAAGCTGCCTGTAGTATTCGTCCGAGCGCATTTGGCTCACGTCGGTTCCCTCCCTTCGACCATTTTTGCTTCATAGGGTCCGTACAGAGCCGGCCACAGCGTTCCGATCCTGAGAGCTTCGTAAGGACTGAACTGCGGCAATCCCGGGGGCTGAAACGTCATATATAGCTGAGGCGGCGTATTGTAAAATTTGGTGCGAATCGGCGGACAAGGATCAAAAGGGCCGACAAACGGATAGTACGCTTTGAATTGCGAATGCATGTGTATCCTCCTCTTTGCAAGCAAATTCGCATCACTCTGCCCGCATCGGCAGAGAGGCCTATATAGAGGATATATGCGGAATAACTTGACCAAAATTCACGTTTTTCCAACATTTCCATATTGTTCGATCCATAGATTGGCCGCTACAATAAAACCATTCCATACTTGGAAAATGTTTATGACGAGGTACTGGGAGTCCGCCCGGTGAACCTGAGGTGTTTATGCAGCGTGAGCGGCACAGTAAATAGTCGTGCACAAAAGCAACTCTACCCGTCAGACTTCCAGCACAAGGAGGAGACCGCAACGATGATCGCACGCAAGCTGATTCTCGCTACAGCCGCAATCCTTATAACAGCATCCGCCGCAAATGTTATACCCGCAGTTCCCGCCTTCGCCGCGCCCACGGCATCCGTTTCCACGCTGACGCAAGGAATGAGGGGCGACTCCGTATCGACGCTCCAGCAAAACCTGAAAACGCTCGGCTACTTCACTTATCCAACGGTGACCGGCTATTATGGCGCGATTACCGCCGATTCGGTCAAAAATTTTCAAAAAGCGTACGAATTTCCCGCAACCGGCGCTGTTGACGCCGCCACCCGGACGGGTATCGATCATGCGCTTGTCAAAAATGCGCTGCTTGGCGATGCGATGAATTTGTTGCACACGCCGTATGTGTGGGGAGGCGCGGCTCCGCAGGGCTTCGACTGCTCCGGTTTTGTATACTACATGTTCAAAACCCATGGGGTTAACTTGGACCGCACGACTTCCAGCGCGCTCTACCAAATGGGAGCTCCGATTGCAAAAGCCAACCTGCAGCCGGGCGACCTTGTCTTCTTTTCCGTTGCCGCCCCCGGCGCCGTCGATCACGTCGGCTTTTACATGGGAGACAACCGGTTCCTTTCCGTCACCCGCTCCGCAGGAGTTTACGCTCAAAGCATGGACAGCACCTACTGGGCACCCAAGTATGCCGGAGCGAAGCGCATCTACTAAGCACAAAAGCTAAATAAGCCCTTTCGGCCGCCCAAAAAATCCGAGTCGCTGCCGAGCGCGTTTGCAGATTATTTTTCGCTCCGACTGCCGTTGTCATCTTGCTGCGCTGAGCTTATCCGCAAACTGCAGTGCCGTTCGTTTTGTTTAGCGCTTAGCAGCCCGAAAAGCCTGCGAAAGTGCAGGCTTTTTTCGTGAAATCAGCTCATTTTGGCAAAAAGCCTGCGAAAATGCAGGAATTCCAAGTCAAAATGGCTCTGGACCCTACTTAGCGCGGAAAAGCCTGCACAATTGCAGGAATTTCTCGCAGCAAGCGTCTAAACGAGCAAAAACCTGCACTTTTGCAGGTTTTCTACACACTGCCGCGTACTTTTGCGGCTTTTCCACGCACCGCGGGCACTGCTGCGTGCTTTTGCAGCCTTCACACGCACTGCCGGCACTGCTGCGTGCTTTTGCAGCTTTTCCACGCACCGCAGGCAGTGCCTGTGGAGTGGCGTCCCCAACGCCATGGGTGTTTCGCAGGCTTTCCCGCATTCCGGCCGCGGCTGCGCCCGGCAAAGAAAAAGACCGCCCCTCCCCATAAAGGGTGAAGGGCGATCTTTTTACAATAAAAGATCGATAAGTTCATTCAAATGAGCAATGCTGGCCAAAGGGACGGCGTCCTGCCCCTGCTTTTTGCCATATTTGTTCAGCCATATCGCTTTCATGCCGATCCGGATCGGACCGGCGACGTCCGCCTCCCACGAATCTCCGACGAATACGGATTCTTCGGGCTGCACTTGAAAGCGGTCAAGCGCCAGCCTGTAAATGCGCGGGTCCGGCTTGGCCACTCCGACCGCATTGGAGATCCACACGCTGTCCGCCGGAAACAAATCCCGTAAGCCGAGCTTGTCGAGCTTCCTTTCCTGCATATCGTGCGGGCCGTTCGTGACGATGCCGAGCCTATACCGTTCCCCGAGCCGCAGCAGCAGCTCCCTTACCCCCGGGTCCGGCTTCAGGCTGAGCAAATACCGGTCTACGAATTCGCGGTTGAACGCGTCCGCCTCCTCCGTCCGCATCGCGTATCCGTGATCGTGCAAAGTCTCGATCAGCCTGCGGCTGCGGTACTCGTCAATCGAGCAAATTCGCTGCTCATACAAGTGAAAGAGCTCGTCGCTTTTCTTTTGAAACGCGGTGAAGAAAGCTTCCGTCTCGTAGCGGCCGGTAACATCGTGCTCCGCAAACATCCGTTTCAGCACGACGTTCCACGTTTCCGAGAAATCGAACAAAGTATCGTCCAAATCGAATAAAATCAGCTTCATGCCGGAGACTTTCCCCCTCCTCTACTCCAATTTGATGTTCAGCTTCAAAAGGCCGGCGCGGCGCATAGCCTGATAAATGATGACGACGAGCGGGCCGAGAAACAAGCCCTTGATGCCCATAAGCTCAAAACCGACATACAAACTGATCAAAGCGGCCAACGCATTGATGCCCACGGCGTCGCTCAGCACTTTCGGCTCGACGATCCGGCGGAAAATCGTCAAGACCAGGAACAGCACAAGTAGGCTGATCCCCATCGCCGTATGCCCGACCAGCAGCTGATAGCCGAACCAGGGGATAAACACCATTCCCGTACCGATTACGGGCACGAATTCCATCACCATCACGACGAGCGAAATGGCGAGCGGATAGTCGGCACGCAAAATCAAAAGCCCTATGAATGTGACCATGTACGTCAAAACCGCCATAATAAGCTGGGCGCGGATAAATCCGAAAATCGCCTGCCGCAGGTTGATCAGCACGTTCTCCATTTTCGTTTTGGACTGTTCCTCGAACATCGACAGGAATGCGGCTTTCAGCTTGGGCAGACTGAACATGAACAAATACAAGGCGATGACGAATACGATCAGCCAAACGAACATGTTCGGTATTTTTCCCGCCAGACTAAGGAAAAAGCCGGAAATGCCCGTCAAAAGCTTCGTAAACGCCTGCGTCAAAGAGGTCGTGCTGCTTTCCAGCCAGCTCTGCAGTTGATCGGCGATATCCGACGGCAAGGATTCGTAAAAAATCTGCGTCTGCTTGACCGCCTGATCGACGTAACGGTTCACTTCGTTCATATAGCTCGGCGCATTGCGGGCCAGATCGATAAGCTCGGTCACGACGTTCAGCCCGATAAAATAAAACAACGCAAGCGTCAGCAGCGTGAACAGCGTGCAGACGACCGTCGCCACCGCGACCCGGTTCAGCCGCACGACGCGCATCAAAAGCACGGTGACCGGGTCCAAAAATATGGCCGCAACCAGCGCCAGCAAAAAAGGCAGCCCGACCGTAAACAATCCGTACAAAAGCAGCATTCCGAGCGCCATGATTACTACGGTTTTTAAAGACATGTGAACCCTCCGCCTATTCCGTTCTATGCTTCGCTCAGCTGAGTGTATATGTGTATCCGTATGATCCGCAAGCGGTCGACTTCTGAAACCTCAAAAATATGTTTGCCGAACTCAACTTTTTTCCCTTTGACGGGAGCCCCTTCGAGCTTCTTGAACAGCCAGCCGCCGATGGAGTCGACTTCATCGTCCTCGATATCCAGATCCAGCATATCGTTCAAATCCTCGATCAGCACCCGGCCGTCGACCGAGGTGTACGTATCCTTCACTTCGATGCCGGGCCGCTCGTCGGTGTCGAATTCGTCGTGCAGCTCGCCGACGATTTCCTCCAAAATATCTTCAAGCGTCAAAAGCCCCGCCGTGCCGCCGTATTCGTCAATGACAACCGCAAGCTGGGAATGCTTTTTTTGCATAAGCTTGAGCACCCGGCTCACTTCCATGGACTCCGGCACGTTCAGGATCGGACGGATAAAAGTTTGCAAATCCTGCTCCTCGTCGGGGTCGGCTGTCAGCAAATCGGCAATATGGACGAAGCCGACGATCTGGTCCTTATCCTCCACCCCGACAGGGTACCGGGTATGCTTCGTTTCATGCACGATTTGCAGGTTTTCATAAAAGCTCAAATCGAGAAACAAGCAGTCCATATCCGTGCGGGGCAGCATAACTTCCCGCGCCATCCGTTCCGAGAATTCGAAGATGTTGTCAAACAGCGCCATTTCGTCTTGGTCGATATGTCCGCTTTTCACGCTCTCATCCATTAATATCCGGATTTCTTCCTCCGTATGCGCGGCTTCGTGCTCGCTCGCCGGCTCTACGCCCAGCCATCTCAGAAAAGCGTTCGCCGCCCCGTTGAGCAGCCAAATAATCGGCCGGAATATTTTATAAAAAAACAGCAGCGGCGCGGACAGCCAGAGCGAGGTCGTCTCCGCTTTTTGGATGGCGAGCGATTTGGGCGCAAGCTCTCCGAGCACGATGTGCAAAAAAGTAATAATCGCGAACGACACGACGAACGACAGCGTTTGGGTGTACACGGACGGCTCGATATGCAGAGCGTACAGCAGCGGCTGGATGATCAGCTCCGAGACGGCCGGCTCCCCGACCCAGCCGAGTCCCAGCGAAGCGAGCGTAATGCCGAGTTGGGTCGCCGACAAATAAGTGTCCAGCTGGTTCGTGACCGCCATCGCGTATTGAGCCCTGTTGCTCCCTTCATTGACAAGCTGCTGCAGCCTGGACTGCCGCACCTTGACCAGCGCAAACTCGGCCGCTACGAAAAAGCCGTTCAGCAGCACCAGCACGAGCACGAGAGCCAAATTTAAGAATATACGGTCGGGTTCGAACGAAGTATGTTCCAACGAAAAGGATCTCCTTTAAAAAAGATTAAATGATAGCTTTTCGGCTTTTGAAATCCACGTTCCGGTAATACGATTCCGCCACCAGCAAATTCGGCCCGCAGCAGTCGGCGGCGCTGCAGTAGCAGTTGACGCGCAGGTTGAGCGGATGACTTTCCCATCTGGCGAATATCGTATCGAGATCGTCCCGGTACACGCTGCCCAGCGGCGGCTCATTGGCAAAATCGGTGACGTACACGTCTCCGGTAAACAAATTCACGTTCAGCCGGTTGCGGCCGTCCGGATCGTTGCGCATCGTTACGTTCGGCTCGCTTCTTAGCCTTTGAATCAGCTTGCGGTCCTGTTCTTCCTCGTTGCAAGCAAAGAACGGTAAAGTGCCGAACAGCATCCAGAGCTTCTGATTCCGGCTGTCCAGCAGCCGGTGTATGGCGCCGCGGAGCTGCTCAAGCGACAGCATCGGCAGATGCGCGGCAAAGGAGCTCGGGTACATCGGATGAACCTCGTGGCGCCTGCAGCCCATCTCTACGATCAGTTTGTGGATATCGGGCAATTTTTCATGCGTCCGGGTATTGATCATCGATTCGGCGGAGACGTACAGCCCGCCTTTGCTCAGCGCGACCGTATTATCGACCATCCGCTCATACATCCGCGAAGCCGTCTCTAGACTGACCGGATGGCTGCTGTTCACGAACCCGACCCGGTGAAAATCTTCCGCATTCAAATAATTGAACGAGATATGCATCACGTCGAGATAAGGAGCGATCAGCTCGTATCTGGCCAAATTCAGCGTCAGGTTCGAGTTAATCTGCGTGCGAATTCCCCGTTCGCGGGCGTATTTCAGAATCGGCAGCATGTACTCTTTGACCGTTTTCTCATGGTATGACGGCTCTCCGCCGGTTAGACTGATCGTCTCCAAATGCTCGACCCGGTCGAGCAGCCTGAGCATCTCGGCAACCGGAATTCGCGGGCCTTCCGTCATCGTCAGGGAATCCCCGACCGCGCAGTGCTCGCAGCGCATATTGCAAAGGTTCGTGATCGTTAACTCCACGCTCGTCAATACATGTTTGCCGTACTTTCGATACGACCGCAGCGGATCCCACGGATCGTACGCCGGAGACAGCTCCGGCAGCAGCGGGCTGGCCGCATGTGCATTTATATTCATGCTGTTTACACCTGACCTATCGTTTCCTTGATTTAGCCGGCATCTTATTGTGCCTAATTCTATGACCTATATTGTAACTTATGCAAAGTAAAAAGTGAAACATGCCTCCCTCGCTCGCACTAGCCCCCGCGTTCCGAAATCCGGCGCTTTTTTACCCAGCGGGGCGCCCACCAGTTCGCTTTGCCCAGCAGCTTCATAAGCGCGGGCACGAGCATGACGCGGATGACGGTCGCATCGATCAGGACGGCCAGCCCGAGGCCGAGCCCCAATGCCTTCATAATTTCGATGTCCGTGAAAATAAAGGAGCCGACCACGACGACCAAAATAAACGCCGCGCTCGTAATCAAGCTTCCGGTTTTTGTCAGGCCGGCGGCCGTGCTCGCTTCGTTGTCTCCGGTGCTTTCGTACTCCTCCATAATCCGCGAAATAAGAAACACCTCGTAATCCATCGAAATCCCGAACACGATGCAAAAAATAATGACGGGCAGCGTTGCGCTGACATACCCGATGGAAGTGATCCGCAGCATGTCCGACAAATAGCCGTATTGAAAAATAAGCACGACGATGCCCAAGCTCGCCCCCAGGCTCAGCATATTCATGAGCACGGCTTTAAGCGGAAGGAGCACCGAACGAAAAGCCAGCAGCAGTACGATATACGTAATGCCCATTACAAAAGCCAGCACTTCGGGGATGCGGCTCTGAATCCGGTCGATAATGTCCAGACGATACGCGGGACCCCCGGTTATCTCGATATCCAGGCCGCCCGGGTCCAGATTGCGCAAATCCCTGACAAGCCCATCGGTTGCAGGGTCGTCCGGGTCCTGCCGGGGGGTTACGACCATGAGCGCGGTATGCGCTTTTGCCAGCTTGCCCTGTTCGATCGGCGCCCTTGCAGACGGTGAGGCCAGCATCGCCGCCAGCTCTGCGTCGGAAAGCCGGCCAAACGTGCTGATATAGCTGCTCACCTCCCGGACGCCGGAGATTGCCGCCACTTTGCTCTCCAGTCCGCGCACCTGCCGAATCGCCTCCTCCTCCCAAACCTCCGCTCGCGTGCGGATGAGAATCTGGATCGGATTCAGCTTCCGCGAATCGTACGCCGTCTTCATCAGATCCGATCCGTACCGGGATTCATAGGCCGGAGGAAGCACCTCGGCGTTCGGCACGCTGAGCTTCATCGAGCCGATCGGCGTCATCGTGTATATGAGCGCGCCGCCGACAACAACGATCAGCAGCAGCGGGCGTTTCATGACGCCGTACGCCACCTTCTCCCAGAAGAGGGAAGTCCTTTCCTTGCGGAACCGCCGGGGGATGATCTGCAGGGCGTTTATTTTGTGCCCCAGGACGGCAAGCAGGGCGAGCAGCACCGTATTGGCGGAGATGACGGAAATGGAAACGACGATCACGCCGCCAAGGCACAGCGAGCGAAAAAAAGTGAGGTCCACGAACAGCATGCCGAGCAGACCGATCAATACCGCGATGCCGGAAAAAAATATCGATTTGCCCGCCATATGGCAGGTCATGGCCACGGCTTCGGCCACCCCGGGCTGCTTGCCCAGCTCCTCCCGGTAGCGGCTCACGAGAAACAGCGCATAATCGAGGCCAACCGCCAGCCCCAGCATCGTCACCATGTTCGGTAAAAAGTTGGACAACGATTGATGCTGGGCAATAAAATAAGTAATTCCAAGCGTCAGCGTAACGCTCATTATGCCTACGACGAGCGGGAGCATCGCCGCCACCAAAGTGCCGAATACCACGAGTAAAACAAGCAGCGCAATCGGCAGACCTATCGCTTCCGATTTGGCGATATCGCGCTTGCTGGCTTCCTGCATGTCGTACAGAATGGCCGGCCCGCCCGTGACATACACATTCATTCCCGCAGGCGGAATGACTCTTTGCTTGATCTCCGGGAATTTTTCCAGCGCCTCGTTCGTTTCCAGATTGAGCGGCACGGCTGCGGCCTGAACGTCGCGATGACCTTCCAGACGCGGAACGCCGGATAAGCTGATTTGTCCGACATAGGGCAGCTTGCCGAGCTCTTTCAGCGAGTCCAGAACCGCCTGCTGATTCCGCTGCTCCGTGAAATCGTATCCTTTGCCCGTATATACCAGGTTCAGCAAAGTGACGGGAAGCCCCAGTTCCTGCTGCAGTCCGGCGAGCCCGCGGTCGGATTCGCTGCCTTTCGGCGTAAAGCCGTTATCTTTGAGCAGGCCGGGCGTCTTTTGAGCAAAGAACGCAAATCCGAGAAGCAGCACAAGGCCGGCGATTAAGACCGGCCACCTGAATCGGTGCATCGCATAGCCCCATCGCCAAAAGCTCCCTTTCGATTCCGTATTCCTCACGTCAACCCCTCCGGATCCGACAAAATAAGAAAGAACCCGGTTTCCCAGGTTCTTGATTCGTTAGCTTATATTGTATCTCAAAAAATCGTAGGTATGCCTTTGTCGGATGCAACTTCTCCCACATGCGTATCTCCGACATCCGTTATGAGAATGTTCAGCTTTACGGACAGATCGATTTCGTACGGCTCTTTCAAATCTTGACCGGATTCATCCTGCAAAATACGGACAACGGGACGGTGCGGAACCGTAATGTGCAGTTTGGATACGATTCCGGACTCGCCCGTATTCAAGCGCACCGGAATTCCGAGCGGATAGATGGCGACTTTGTCCCGGAAGAGCGCGATTTTGCTCTGATCATACATCGTGCCGGACCCTGCGAACAACTGCTCCATCGCTTGATGAGGCAGCATCGGACGGCGGTACACCCGCATGGTCGTCATCGCGTCATACGAATCCACCAAGCCGATCCAGCGGGCGAACTCGTGAATGTCATTTCCGTGAATGCCCCGCGGATAACCGCTGCCGTTGATCCGTTCGTGATGCTGTAAGGCGCAATGGGCGGAAACGAGCGGAATGTTGGGTTCTTCTTTCAGGATATTGAACCCGTAGGTCGTATGGTTCTTCATCTCGTCGAATTCCTCGTGGGTTAATTGCGACGGCTTGCGTAAAATGTCCAATGGAATTTTGGTCTTGCCGATATCGTGCAGCAGCGCCCCGACACCGAGCGCCACGAGATTGTCGCGGTTGTAGCCATAGCTGATTCCGAGCATGGTTGCATAAATGCTTACGTTCAATGAATGCTGAAACAAGTAATTGTCCGTAATATTCATATGATTCAGCATGACCATCGCTTCCTGATGACTGCTTACATCGTCGATAATCATCGCCATCACTTCGCGGAATTTGCGCCCCAAATCATAATAGCTGACAGCGCTGCGCTTATGCGAATTCTCCATCATGCTGCGGAACGTGCTGCGAATTTCGTGTATCGCTTTTCTTCTCGTCTCTTCCTGTATCAAATCAGGCTGTATGATATCATCCGTACGCGGATCCGCTATGTATATATAGTCGATGCCGTAGACGAAAAGCCTTTCTATAAGTCGCTCCGTAAGCTCTACATTCACAGCGAGCAGAACCAGGCCCTCTTCGTTGTAAATATTTTTGGCCAGCCTCATTCCCGGTTTACACATGTTGATCGGCATTAAGCGCATTTTGCTTCCCTCGCTTAGGTGAAAGACTCTGGCAAATTTTATTTCATCTTTCTTCTAAATGTAATAGATTTCATAAAAAAGAGCAATAGAAAAACCGCACCATTCGGCACGGTTCGATCTAGTTCTAAGGTACAATTTTTTTACAAATACAAGTATAAAGCAAAAATAATGGCAACGATAAAGCGATAGTAGGCAAAATATGTAAGCTTCATGCGCTGCACCAGTCTGATGAACGTTACGACCGCCAGCAGTGCGACGATGAACGAAACGAAGAAGCCTGTAAGGAAAAATCCAAGATAGTCAATGGACAAAGACGAATGGTTTTTGAGCACATATATGCCGGAAGCCCCGAACATGACCGGGATCGCCATAATAAACGTAAAATCCGCAGCGGCCGCCCGGCTTACTCCCGAGAGCATGCCGCCGGCAATCGTCGATCCGGATCGGGAAAATCCCGGCCATATGGAAAGCAGCTGCCACATACCGATGAAAAATGCCTGCTTGTACGTCAAATCGTCCATCACTTCGGTAGACGGGCGTTCTTTTCGTTTCTCGCCGAGTATCAGAAGAATACCGCCCAACACGAGACCGACCAGCACCGTTGTTGCATTGAACAGATACTTATCGACATAATCGTTGAAGAGTACGCCGATTACGCCCGCAGGCAAAATGCCGACCAGAATGTGCAGCAGGTTCAGCTTTCTCCCGGTAGGGCTGTCGCTTTTTCTGCGGATCAATCCGAACAGCGACAAAATCCGTTTCCAATAAATCAGCACGACGGCCAAAATAGCTCCCAATTGAATAAAAAAGTTAAACGTCTGGATGACCGGGTCGTTATCGTTAATTTTCATCAAGTTTTGAGTCAGGATCATATGTCCTGTCGAGGATACGGGCAAAAATTCGGTTAATCCTTCCACAATGCCAATAATAAATGCTTCCCAAATGTGGTACATGGCTTCCCCCTTCGAATAGTTCGTTTATGGTAATCTCCTGTCCGATTATATATTCTACCTAACTATATGCATATCTGACAATACATCCGACAAAGATCGTCAATTGGAACTATTCTTCCGCAAAATTCGCGCGGCTTCGGTCCGTGAACCGCTGGTCCCCGCAGCTCTTGACCGCCTCTTCGTCCCGAAGCTGCGCGGCCAGCACATCCCGGATAAACTCCGGGAGCATATATTCGATGTCGCTGCCCTTGCCCAGCGACATATAGCCGGAGCCGAACGTGAACATGTCGATCGTACCGATCGTATATTCGCGGTCCGGCTCCAGCGGCTCGCCGCCGACTGTCGCGGCGATTACGCGTTCGTAAGGCGGGCGGGAGCTGTCCGTTTCGACGCGCATGCCGTCGACGCACAGAACACCCAGCACCTCGCCCCGGAAGCCGTAGCCCCGTATCGGCTTCTCCATAAATTCGCCAAGCAGCGACTCTTCGAGCGCTTGCAGCAGATTGGCCCCGCTGAGCCGCAGGCGGCAGGGGTTGATCGGCCCCGGGCATATTTCCAGCAGCCGCCCGCGGGTAATGCGCCCCTCCTTCAGCCCCTGAAGGAGCTGGCCGCTGTTGACCAGCCCGATCTCGGCGCCGGTCCATCGGCGAAGCCCCGCGGCAAGCAAGTTGCCCAGCGGGGACTCGCCGTACCAATCAAGGCGCAGCGGCTGCCGCAGCCGCGCGACTTCCTCGTCCAGCGCGGCGGCGCTGGACTTGCGGTAGCTCTCCAGCAGCGCGGTGACGCTGCTGTCTTCGGCGGCGCCGTCCATCGGCACGACGCTGCCGCGGAGCTCGGCGATCCGGCGGCCGGCCGGATCGTAGGCAAGATCGATGCGGCCGGTGTAAGCGCCGAACTTGCCGGCCGCGGCAATATAGGTGCCGCCGATCAAGAGCGGCTCCTCGAGCAGATGGTGCGTATGGCCGCCGAGGATCAGGTCGATGCCTTCCAGTTCCTCCGCCATGTGCTGATCCATCCGCAGTCCCAGATGGGACATGACGACGACGAGATCCGCCTGCGGCCGCAGCCGCTCCGTCATCTCGGCGACGGCTTGCAGCGGCTCGGCAACGTGCCAGCCAAGCAGCTCGTAGTAGTCGGTATAAGCGGCCGTGACGCTGATCAAGGCGATCCGCAGCCCCGACTTATGAACGATCAAATACGGAAGCATCCAGTCCGGCGTCCGGTTCGTTGCCGCATCCAGCACATTGCTGGCGATGACCGGAAACCGGGCATGCTCGCGAAATACGGCGCCAAGCGCATCCGGGGTAAAAGTAAGCCCTTCGTTGTTGCCCACAGCCATCGCTTCATAGCCGGTGGCGTTCATAATCTCCACGTTCGCAACCCCGCCGGTGCCTTCCGTTTCCGGCCGCATCCGGTCCATGTGGTCTCCGATATCGAGCGCCAGCACTTGATCCGCAGGCAGCGAGCTTCGTACGCTTTGAAAGTACGCGCTGATTTTCGGCATCTGTTCAAAATGGCTGTGTATGTCGTTCGTATGCAAAATGACTAGTTTGCGCAGCCCACTAACCAATACGTTCACCTCCTGGGATCTATCCGACGAATTCCGCTCATTTCTTGAATTTCAGCTCATCCGGAGATACCGAATTTTTGAAGCCGAATGCCGCTTCGTTCCCCAGCCCCGCATCATGGAGAAACCATATGCTGACGACGCTCTTGACATTCAGGCATTCGCTGCTTCCGTCCGGAACGTACAGCCGGATCGGATACCCCTTGCTCAGCGGCTCGCCGTCCTGGGCATACAAAAACAACGCCCGGTCGGCCTCGGACCACGGAATCAAAGCCTGGAATTCATCGGCGGCCTCGACTTTCAGATGGGTAGGCTGCGGAGCATCCGTCGCCCCGTGCTTTTGCCTCCATCCCCGATACCACGATTTCAGATCAAAAGCTTCTCCACGCACGGCCGGAACCCGCTCCTCCAACGGCAAGCGCAGCTCGGCCAGGGCCGCCATCTCCTCCACGGCAAACACCTCGGCGGCTATATGCTTGTCTTTCACTTGTATGCTCATTCGCTCTCCCATATACGTCAGTTCCCTTCTTTCTGTACGGCAGATTGCCTGACATGCCTCATTATACCATTTTACCGCAAAAATATGATATGCTGTAGGGAATCGACATCAAGCCAAGAGGTGCACACAGCCATGAGAGTAACCATACAGCTCTTCGCAGGTCTCGCGGATCTGCTGGAAACTTCCGTCCTTACTATGGAAACGGAACAGGAAACTGTATCTATAGCACAATTAAAACAGCTCATCGCCGAACGGCATCCGGCCGCTGCAGCCATGCTGCACGCCTGTTTTGTCGCCAAGAACCAGGCCTACGCCGGCGAAGAGGAGACCGTCTCCGAGAGCGACGAGCTGGCTCTGATCCCTCCCGTGTCGGGCGGACAGCCGGAGCCTTCAAAATATGCGGTTACGTACGACGCCATCGATGCGGCGGAGGTGGCCGCCAAAGTTAACCACCCGAATCACGGCGCTTCTCTCGTTTTTATCGGGACAACCCGGGAAATGACCGCCGGACAGCGGACGGTGCTTCTGGAATACGAAGCTTATGTGCCTATGGCCATCAAGACGATGGAAGCGATCGGCGGGGAAATTGGCGCCAAATGGCCGGGGGCGCTGTGCGCTATTACGCATCGGCTGGGCAAAGTCGCGATCGCCGAAGCAAGCGTCGTGATCGCCGTGTCAACGCCCCACCGGGCGGACTGCTACGAAGCGAGCCGCTATGCCATCGAGCGTTTAAAACAGACGGTTCCGATCTGGAAAAAAGAAATTTGGGAGGACGGTTCGGAGTGGAAAGGCAGCCAGACCGGCACCTGGAATCCGCTGAAACAACCGGACTGACTGCAAGAGGTGAACATTCATGCAAATAGATAACGATTTGGAACAGGCCGTGGATCCCCGTTATTCCCGGCAGACGCTGTTTGCTCCGATCGGAACGGCAGGTCAAAAAAAATTGAACGTCAGCAGAGTCGCCATCGTCGGCATGGGCGCGCTCGGAACGGTGCTTGCCAATCATATGGTGCGCGCCGGAGTCGGGTATGTGCGGCTGATCGACCGCGATTTCGTCGAGGCCAGCAATTTGCAGCGCCAAATGCTGTACGATGAGGAAGACGCCGCTTCCTCGATGCCCAAGGCGGTTGCAGCGGCAAGGCGGCTGCAGAGCGTCAACTCTCTCGTTGCGATCGAGCCGCACGTCGTCGACCTCAATCCTTTGAATGCGGAGCAGCTGCTCGGAGGCGTGGACATTATTCTGGACGGTTCCGACAATTTCTCCGTCCGCTTTCTCATCAACGACGTCAGCAGCAAGCTCGGCATCCCCTGGATCTACGGAGGAGCCGTCGCTTCGAGAGGCGTCGCTTTGACGATTCGGCCCGGGCATACCCCTTGCCTGCGATGCCTGTTCCCGCAAGCCCCCGCTGCCGGAACGGCGGAAACGTGCGATACGGCCGGCGTCATCGGCGGCATTATCCATGTCGTGGCTTCTTTTCAGGCTACGGAAGCGATCAAATATCTCGTAGGGGATCTGGAGCATTTGAATGACCGCATGCAGCAGTGGGACTTGTGGTTCAATCACAATTCCTCCATTAACGTTGCGGGCGCGCGCAAGCCGGATTGTCCCGCCTGCGGTAAAGGGCATTACGACTATTTGGATGCCGTGCACGACAGCGACGTCATCCAGACGCTTTGCGGACGCGACTCCGTGCAAATCCATCCGGTAGTCCCTTCGTCCCTGACCCTCGAGCAATGGGAAGAAAGACTTACGCCGCTGGGTCCTACGGAGCGAAACCGCTTTTTGCTCAAATTTCAGGCCGGTCCCGAAGTCACGCTCGTCATTTTCCCGGACGGACGCGTTCTGGTGCAGGGTACGAGCGACCTGACGCATGCCAAAAGTCTTTACAGCCGCTACATTGGAATGTAAAAAACGCAAAAACTCATCCTTGCTTATTGCCAACTTCTAGGAGTAGCTGATACTATAACTATATACCTACTTTAGATATATAGGCTGTAGAAAGGACTTACTTATGCGCACACATGTCTTACAGCTAGTAGTTGGCGATACTTTGATGAACGACACCTACAATGCCGCGGGATTGAATCTCCTGTCGGCCGGAACCTCGCTCAGCGGCAGCGATATCCATCTGCTGAACATGCACAATGTCGACTATGTTGACATTTTTCCGAGAAGCGCGGATGGAGCAGAACCTGATGAAACCGCTGACATTGAAGCAAGCCCCGCACAATCCCTTGGTTTTCAAAGTGCTATCGATGGATTCAAAGATCTGTATGGCAAAGCCGGCTCCGGTAAGCTCATTGACAATGAAGCGATCGAGGCCTCTTTCAATCCGCTGATCGACTCGTGTCGGGACGAAAAAGATGTCGTCTCTCTGCTGCTTTCTTTAAACAGCCCGGATGACTACACCTATCAGCACAGCGTACAAGTAGGCATGCTTTCCTATTATATCGCCAAATGGATGGAAAAATCGGAAAAAGAAGCTCTATACATAGGTAAGGCCGGCTATCTCCACGATATCGGAAAAAGCAAAATCGACCCGAGCATTTTGCAAAAGCCCGGCAAACTTACCAACGACGAATACGATGAAATCAAAAAACATACGATTTACGGCTTTGAAATCATTCGCGATTCCTTGCAGGAACAGGCTATCGCCCTGGCTGCCCTGCAGCATCACGAACGCATTAACGGCACCGGTTATCCGCTGCGCAAAATCAACAAGGACATTCATTCCTACGCCCGTATCGTCGCGGTTGCAGACGTCTACAGCGCGATGATCAACAACCGTGTGTACCAGGAAAAACGCGATCTGCTGTACGTCCTGAAGGAACTGCACCGCATGAGCTTCGGCGAGCTGGACCCGCAAATTACGCAAGTTTTCATACGGCACATGATTCCTAACTTTATCGGCAAAAAAGTGTTGCTAAGCGACGGAAGAACCGGAAAAATCATCATGACCAACCCTTCCGACTTCTTCCGGCCGCTCGTTAAAATCGAAGACGAGTTTCTCGACTTGTCTCAGCTTGGCGATGTAGAAATCACGCAAATCGCCATGTAGCCTTATCAGACGATCAGGCTGCTGACCGTCAAAGCGATCCCGACATAGACGGCCGCAAGCATCGTCCCTACGGCAACATTGCCTTGACGAAGCTGGTCCGACAGCTTGACGCCCGGCGTCAGCCAGTCAAACACCCAGTAAGCCGCAATCAGACATACATACCCTACCGCGAACCACAGGCTCATATGCCAGATCGAGGAGTTCGTATACGCCGCAATCGCAAGCACAATGGACGAGGCAACGAACTTGCCTCCCATTGTAATGCCTACGGCCAGATTGCCGTTATTGATTTCTTCCATATCGCGGTAGGGAGTCATTAGACTGAACAGATACATCCCGGCGAATTGAAGCAATACGATGACGAAAAAGCTAAGTACAAGATTCCATACCATCAATCTGCCCACCCCCTGAATTTTGCCATTGCTTGATCGTAATCGCCGTAATCGTGAACTTCTTCCAAAATAACGTCCACCTGCTTTTTATCCTTAAGGCTGGCATAGCGGTCCTCTCCGATCGGCTGCTTGACCTTTTGCCCCGTCGGCAAATCCGCTACCGCAAAATAGCGGTATTTTCCGTCCAACTCCGTTTTGTACACACCTACCAGGTCCACCGTGGTCTTCACTTCCTTTTTCAACTCGGACAAATCCTTTTCCGCATCTTCCTTGGTCTTGAACGTTTTGATCGGCTTCCATTGCGACAGCGTCACATCGTTGCGGCCCTCAGCATTCGTTTTCATGCTTGCATTCATATAATTAAGCACCCAAACCTGATCGCCGGTCGCAAAATTTTGATCATTGGAAATCCGTTCATTGTTCGGCAGCAGCAGCATATCCCCGTCCAGCAAGTCGCCGACTTTGCCTTCCGTTACCCGATAATCCCACGGAATCTCACTGCCGCCGGCTCCCGAAGCGGCTTTGTCCTGAACCGTCGATTTGCTGCCGTTAGCGGCAACAATAAACCCTATAATGAAAATGATGGCTGCAAAGACTCCCGCCATGAGCCAAAATCGATTTTGCTTCAAGTTGATTTCACTCCTATCGCTACAAAATGGCTCGAATTCCCGGTGATGATGCCGCCTGCGCGGCCCAGCAGACCGCAGGGCTCGCCGTTCAGCACGAACAATCCGGTGAGCAGATGCAGCTCCGCATGATGAAAAGCCAGCTTGGGCAAATCCGCACGCTGCTGGTAAACTCTTTGAAAAAACACACTCGTGTCGAATCCCGCCTCGTCCTTTGTCTCCAGCGCGCCTTCCGCATCGTAAAGCTCCACGGAACCGCCCTCCCGGCCGAACATCGACTTGGACACGTATCTGCCGTCCAGCACGGGCATCGTATATGTAGACAGCATGTAAGCTTGAATGACCGAATGTTCCTCTTCCGTGAATAGGTCGGCGCCAAGCTCATGAAGCCCCCAAATAACGGCCTGCAGCCCTTTTGATTGCAAAATGACCGCATGGAGCGAATTAAACAAGCTGAGGTGCCCCTCTTCCAGCGAATAGGCCAGCGCTTCGCCGCCGTCGTCGATGCCCATCCATTCTTTCGGATACAGGGCGAACATGGTTTGAATCGTGTGCTCCTCCCCGACTTTCACGACGCCTTCGTCGATCCATAAATCGAGACAATCGACGCACGTTATTGTCCGTCCGCTATGGGCGACAAGAGCATCTATCGTCCCCGAGTCCTCCGCATGACGGCCGTAAGCGACACATGCCGCATAATCGGGGGCTTCCGCTTCCCAGGCCTGGCGCACGAGCTCTTTCATCCCGCTGTTAGGCGAGTCGATTCCATACTGCGCGCACATCCACGGCGTCGCCATCGAGGCTTCGACATAGCCCGTCGGTGTGTCGGCATTAAGCTCCAACAGCTTGATGCCGCCTTCTTGATCAACGGCGAAATCGAACCGCGCATACCGGCTCAAAAGCCCCGGACCGTTCGGTTCGAGGGAGTCCAAGCCGTCCCACAGCACTTCCGGGATGGAGAGCGCCGCATACAGGTCCCGCCGTCCAAGGACGAATCGCGCAGCTTTGTCAAAAACGATCCAAAGCTTTCCCGCGGCGGCCAGCAATTCCTCGTACGTGCCGCGGTCCATCGCGACGAGTTGGTCAATCCAGTAGGCTTCCTGTTCCAGATCCGCCCAAGTAAAGCCGAGCTCGGCAAGCTGCTTCACCCGGCTGCTCCGATCGGGAGAAGGAGTGCCCATAACTTCATACGCCATTTTCGTCAACCCCCGGAACTGGAGCTGGAACTGGAACTTGAGCTGAACCCGCTGGACCTGCCGCCAATGCTGCCGGACGATGTCGAGCTCGATTTTGAGCTTGTGATTGAACTTGTGCTTGAGCTTGTGCTTTTACTGGAGCTGCTGCTTGTGCTTGCTTTTGAGCTGGTGTCCGCGCCCGTTTTTGTACTGCTGCCCGTACTCGCTTTTGCACCACTATCCGTATTCGCTTTTGAACCGGCGTCTGTGCTCGTTTTTGAGCTGCTTGCACCTCCGCCCGAGCCGCCGCTTGATGGAGTGGCTTTGGCACTGGAGCTGGAGCCGGTTTTGGATTTATTGGTCGTAAAAGATCCTGTTCCGCTCGAAGTCGTAGGTGTCTTTGTTTTGGAACGGTTGGCAAAAGTATCGCCGGTGTATGTTTTCGGGACATACTTTTGTTTCGTCCGGTAATCATAGGAAGGATGGCTGTTTGCCCAACTGCTGGATGAATAGGAACGGCCGCTGTTCAAAATCAGATGATATAAAAGCAAATCGTCCCAACCGAGGCCGCCTCCGTAATTGTTGACGACGACCGGCGCGCTGCCGCCCGATGTCCCTCCGCCGGCTTGCGGCTCTTCCGTTGATTCCGGAAGCTTCTCTCCCTGCACGGCCGCAATCGGCAAATTCCAGTCCGCACTCGCGTCAAAATAAGCCTTGACCTGATCCGTCGACCATTCGACAAGCTGAGGGGTGCTGCCGGAAGCAGCCGTTTCCGCAGACCCGGCAGGAATCAAAAGCATATGTCCCGCAAGCAAAAGGCCTAGAGAAGTGGATAATACTTTCAACGGCTGTTTCAAAGCTGATCTCCCCCTGCGCGGTCGTCCGCTTCCCCTCCTGCAGCAAGCAGCAATTCAAATACGTTGAGGTCCAGATTCAATCTGCCCTCGATCATTTCATATTCCTTGCCCCCGATTAGCAAATAATTAGCCGCTTCCAGCGCCATGACCAGCTTTTCGTCCCACGCGCGTTCGTGAATTTTGCTGAGTCCGCCGTCCGCCATTTTTTCGTAAAGCACGATGTTCATTGCAAACCTCCTCGTTTCGACAAAATGTGTTGTATTCATCAGACTGCCTACTAAGTAAAACGCAGGACCTCCCGAATTGTTTCAAAAAAAAGCAAAAATAAAAAGCCTGTCCCGGAGACAGACCTTAATTTTACATTAAAATCCATTATATGACACGTTTCGCCCGCAAAAAAGTTTCCTTCCAATAGGCTGTATCGATATTTGTAATTTGAACGCCCTTATCGGATAAAGGCGACGCATGGAGCATCCGATGATTGCCGATATACATGCCGACATGCCCTACGTTTTTATTGCTTTTGAACCGCCCGGGCACGTAAAAAAACAGCAAGTCGCCTTTTCGCAAGCTTTTGCGGCTGACCAAATTGCCCTCCGCCGCCTGCTGCCTCGCCAACCGGGGGAGCTTAACGCCGAATTTGACATAAATATATTGCGTAAAAGCCGAACAGTCGAAAAGACCCGTAGACGGGTAAGAGTCCGCTCCGAATTTATACTTGACGCCCATGTACTGCTTGCCTTTGCGAATCAGCGCGTTGATATCCGTATTTTTCAAGACGGGAACAATATCTCCGCGCCCGACCGGCGACCATGCTTCAATCTCGGCCATCGGGAAACCGCCTGTCCCCGAAACCGGATTGGCCGCCTCATCCGCGTCTTTAAAAGGATCGTTCGGATCGTCGGCAAAATCAAGCTCATCCTCCGTTCCGCCGGGGTCCAGATCATCCTCATTCCGGGCTTCAATGGCTGGCGATGGATGAATGCGGAGCTGTCCCTCGCTCACTTTATACGACATATCTTCTTGAAACAGATCGCCGAGCGCAGAAATCGGAATATAGGCGATAACACCCTGCTTGACGAAAGGCTGATGAACGTTCAGCTCATAGCCGTCTTTGCGCGCCTTTGTCGAATTCATACTCAGTTCGAAGTTGGAGTCGTGATCTCCGATAAGGAAAGTGTCTTTGCCTTCCACCCAATCCGACTGGAAATTCAGAATGCCTACCAAATCGCCCGCTGACACATAATTCACATTGCCTATTTGTTTTAAGGGAATTACGGCATCCTGGGCGCCCGGCATCTTCTGTCCTTGGCCGGTCTGGGATACGCTCCCGATGACAGGCGGCGATGAGGCCTCTCCGCGAATTGCTTTGGAACTGAACGGCGCAGCGTTAAACCCGCTGCAAGCGGTTGTTACGGCCAATGCCGCGATCATACTTCCCGCTGCCGCTAATTTCAGCCTTTTCCACATGGCATCTCTGCTCCTTTGAGGAAACGTTGTGATCCTTCATAGGTTGAAACAAGCCGCTTGCAAATATACATCAATAGCATCCATAACGGCCAACATATCTCTTTTACCGTTAGATTCGTGCTAATACGTATGGTAAGATGGAGAGAATGAGTATATAAAAATCGTGAACGAAAGGCTGGTGTCAATGACATGAATCCGGAAAAGCCCGCTTCCGCTTCTTCTCTTTACAGCGTCATCTTTGGCCTGATCGCCATCGCATTGAACGTTCTCCTCATTACAACGCCGATCGGTCTTGTTTTCGGGATCATTGCCTTGATTTGCGGGATCGTCGCCAAAACTCGCAACGGTCGCTCCGGCGGTTTCATTATTGCGCTGCTTTCTTTTTTGGTGCTCGCCTATTGGCTGTTCAGTATCGCCGTTCCGTTGTGGGCGGACCCTACACTGTCATTCGCGATTCGCCGTTCATAACTAACTAGTAAAGGAGTTCCTATCATTGCGTAAGAAAATTGCTTTCATTTTAGTATCCCTCTCGGTCCTGCTCAGCGGCGGCTTGTTCACTTACAAAGCCATTGAGCCGACAAAGCCGGCAACCGTGCAACTGGTGTTCCCTAAAGATCGTTACCCGGAAACGGCAAAACACATCAAAGAAGCGATCAAATCCGGCGAATCAGCCGTATGCACCATTGCCCGCGAAGGAGCGGACGATAACCGCAAAGCATCGCTCCAGGACATACCTGTCAAAAAGGGATATGACCGTGATGAATGGCCCATGGCTATGTGCCGCGAAGGCGGCAAAGGCGCCAACATCGAATACATAACGCCATCTGACAACCGCGGCGCCGGAAGCTGGGTCAAAAACCAGCTGGATCAGTATCCCAACGGCACGAGAGTCGAGTTTATAGTGAAGTAAGGGTAGGAATGATTCATTTTCCATTTTAGGGTATAGATGAGAAACTTTTTTTGAACTTCCAGCGTCTAACTTATAGTTTGGATGTAAAATGAATATTACTATAAGTTGGAGGTTTGTTGGATGATTTTAAATGTGCTAAGAAAAAGAATGACGACATCTATAGCTGCCGTAATGAGTCTGTTCGTATTAGGCGGAGCAGCGCCTTCCGTCCAAGCCGAAGTAAAAACCCCGGAAGAAGTAAAAGCAGTCCAAATTTCAGATGTAGGCTTGTCTCCTTTAGTATTGGACGATAAAGGCAACGGATGGGGATTGTCCATCTCGTCGCGCGCCTACAGAATGAATCTGCTGCCTAACCGGGGTAATTTGTTTCAGCTGGAGAACATGAAACATATTGTAAGCATCGTTTCCAGCAGAAATTTCGGGATCGCATTAAAAGATGACGGCACCGTATGGACCGTCGATTCTGATGAATCATCGGACTCAGACAAGTGGGGGGAAACTACAACTACACCAAAGCTCGGGACACAAGTCCCCAATCTGGAGCACATTGTAAAAATTTGCTCCTTCCATGACAATGTCTTTGCAGCAGTCGACAAAAACGGAAAAATGTGGGTATGGGAAGACATCCCCGCTTTTGCTAAAACGACCGAATTGCAGAAATACCAATCTCGCCCGCTAGAAGGACTGACGCTCGTCAAAAGCATCGACCATATTAAAGACATCTCTCCTTCCTTGATCCTGAAGGATGATGGAACCGTCTGGACCTGGGAATATAATCATCGGGAAAACAACATGCTCGCATCAATTAAAACGCAAAATCCCGTGCAAGTTCAAGGGTTAACGGATATTGTAAAGCTCGGACAGGGCAATTCCTATGACCATATCGTCCTGAAAAAGGATGGAACGGTTTGGCTCTGGGGAGCCGGCTACCTTTCAGACCCGAAATTTGACGGAGGCAAAGATGAACCGCCGGCCCCGGTTAAAGGCTTAAACGATGTAGTTGATCTGGCAATCGGAGGCAACCATGTAATCGCTTTGAAAAAGGACGGTACCGTCTGGACTTTCGGATATATTCCAAAAAAATATGTAGAAACGGTAAGCACCCTATCACCTTCAATTAATCGCCCCCTGGCCCAGGTTGAAGGGTTATCCGATGTCGCTGCGGTTTTTGCAGGCGAGATTACCGATGCGGTCATAAAAAAAGACGGAACTTTGTGGATGTGGGGATATGATGAGTACGGCTTGTTCGGACAAGAATGGTCGCTCCAACTTGAACCTGTACAAGTACAGCTTAAACCGTATCCTAATACGTCCCGGAAATGAGCAAGACGCTAATTGAAAAACTCGCTCGCTAGAGCTGACACATCATCGGCATCCAGGGAGTAAAAACCTGCGAAAGTGCAGGCTTTTCGCCAAAATGAACCATTTACATGGAGAAAACCTGCACTTTTGCAGGTTTTCTCCTTAACAAGGATACCAACCGCCGTGAGGCGCCTCAACCCAACCGTGCCGGGAGAGGCACATGCAGGAAAAAGCGGCTGCGCCAAAAGCAAAAAACTCCCTTTAGCGTTAGCGTCAGGGAGCTTTTTTGATTAACCGATGGAGCCTTCCATCTCGAATTTGATCAATCTATTCATCTCTACGGCGTACTCCATCGGAAGTTCTTTCGTGAACGGTTCGATGAAGCCCATAACGATCATTTGCGTAGCTTCCGCTTCGGTAAGGCCGCGGCTCATCAGGTAGAAGAGTTGATCCTCGGATACTTTGGATACCGTCGCTTCATGCTCCAGCGTAATGTTGTCGTTCATAATTTCGTTATAAGGAATTGTATCCGATGTGGATTCGTTATCCAAAATGAGCGTATCGCATTTGATGTTCGCTTTCGAGCCTTGGGAATTGCGTCCGAAGGAAGCAAGTCCGCGGTACGTCACCTTGCCGCCGTGCTTGGAAATCGACTTCGAGACGATCGTCGACGTCGTCTCCGGAGCCAGATGCGTCATTTTGGCGCCGGCGTCCTGATGCTGTCCTTTGCCTGCTACGGCGATGGACAGTACCATCCCTTTGGCGCCGCGGCCTTTAAGAACGACGGCCGGATATTTCATGGTCAGTTTGGAACCGATGTTGCCATCGACCCATTCCATCGTCGCATTTTCTTCGGCAACGGCACGTTTGGTAACGAGGTTGTAAATGTTCGGCGCCCAGTTTTGAATCGTTGTATAGCGGGCGCGGGAGTTTTTCTTGCAGACGATCTCAACTACGGCGCTATGCAGGGAGTTCGTGCTGTAGATAGGAGCTGTACAGCCTTCTACATAGTGCACGAAGCTGTCCTCGTCCGTAATGATCAGCGTGCGCTCGAATTGCCCCATGTTTTCGGAGTTGATGCGGAAGTAAGCTTGCAAAGGCACTTCGCATTTCACGCCTTTTGGCACATAGATGAAGGAGCCGCCGGACCATACGGCACTGTTCAGTGCGGCAAATTTGTTATCGCTTGGCGGAATGACCGTGCCGAAATATTCTTTGAACAGCTCCGGATATTCGCGAAGCGCCGTATCAGTATCGGTGAAGATAACGCCTTGCTCTTCAAGCTCTTTTTGCATGCTGTGGTAGACGACCTCGGATTCGTACTGCGCGGATACGCCCGCCAGGAACTTTTGCTCGGCTTCCGGGATCCCCAGCTTGTCGAAAGTTTCTTTAATTTCCGTCGGAACTTCTTCCCACGTTTTGCCTTGCTTCTCGGAAGGTTTTACGTAGTACTGGATATCGTTAAAATCCAGATCGTCCAAATTGCCGCCCCAACGAGGCATCGGCATTGCAAAAAATTGTTCCAGCGATTTCAAGCGGAACTGCAGCATCCAATCCGGCTCGCCCTTCATTTTGGAAATTTCCGCCACGATTTCGCGCGTCAGACCTTTACCGCTTTGGAATACAGCCTTGTGCTCATCTCTAAAACCATATTTGTACTCATCGAGTTCGGGCATTTGTTTGGCCATCGTAGTTACCTCCTATTCGTTATCCGTTCTGTTTCGTTTGATCGATGCCTTTGCGCAGCGCGTTCCACGCTAATGTCGCGCATTTGATTCTGGCCGGGAATTTGTTGACCCCCGACAACGCCTCAATATCTTCATACTCGAATTCCACGGCTTCGCCCTTCATCAATCCGGAAAATTTCTCAGCCATTTCGAGCGCTTCGTCGAGCGTCTTGCCTTTCACCGCGTCCGTCATCATCGAAGCGGAAGAAAGGCTGATCGAACAGCCTTCGCCGATAAACTTGGCGTCCGCGACTTTCCCGTCCTCCACCTTCATCTGCAGCGATATTTTATCGCCGCAGGTCGGGTTGTTCAGGTCAATCGTGACCGCTTCGCTGGAGTCGAACTTGCCGCGGTTGCGGGGGTTTTTATAG
Organism: Paenibacillus sp. sgz302164; assembly: GCF_056120505.1. NCBI lineage: Bacteria > Bacillati > Bacillota > Bacilli > Caryophanales > Paenibacillaceae > Paenibacillus > Paenibacillus sp. sgz302164. The sequence goes on from NZ_JBVYOL010000001.1 coordinate 754,016, forward strand.
TGATCCATAATGACTCTGCGGTATAAATCATCCAATTGCATGACCGAAGTACTCCTTTGTTTTTAGTAAGGCCGCCACAAGTCGGTCAATATCTTCTTCGGTATTGTACATATAAAAGCTGGCGCGAGCCGTAGCCGTAACCTGCAGCCATCTCATCAAAGGCTGGCAGCAGTGGTGGCCGGCACGAACGGCTATTCCTTCCGCATCCAGTACCGTCGCCACATCGTGAGGATGCACATCCCCAAGATTAAACGTGACGAGACCAGCGCGGTTTTGGAGAGGACCGTAAACGGTGAGGTCTTCGATCTTCCGCATTCGCTCAAGCGCATAATTCGTAAGCTGCACATCATGCTTATAAATATTGTCCATACCAACTTGCTGCAGAAAATCGATAGCCGCTCCCAATCCTACGGCGCCGGCAATGATCGGCGTCCCCCCTTCGAATTTCCAGGGGAGCTCTTTCCAGGTAGATTCATAGAGATCCACATGATCGATCATTTCTCCGCCGAATTCAACGGGCTCCATACTTTCCAGCAGTGCCTTCTTCCCATACAATGCCCCGATTCCGGTAGGTCCACACATCTTATGTCCGGAAAAGCCGTAAAAGTCGCAATCCAAATCCTGCACGTCGACTTTCATGTGCGGTGTGCTTTGCGCGCCGTCGACCATGATTTTTGCGCCATGCTCGTGCGCGATTTTGGCAATTTCTTTAACCGGATTGATGACCCCGAGCACGTTGGATACATAAACGATCGAAACGAATTTCGTCCGCTCCGTAATGACGCTCTCGGCATCGGCCAAAGATATGGAACCGTCAGCCTGCAAAGGAATGTACTTTAAAGTGGCTCCCGTCGCTTTCGCAACTTGCTGCCATGGGATTAAATTGCTGTGATGCTCCATCGGGGTAATGACGATCTCGTCGCCCTCCCGCAGCACCGCTCTCGCGTAGCTGTTCGCCACCACATTAATGGCGGTCGTCGTGCCGCGCGTAAAAATAATTTCCTGCTCGCTGGACGCGTTGATGAATTTGGCTACTTTCTCCCGTGCCCCTTCATACGCGTCAGTCGCGCGTGAGCCGAGCGTATGAACGCCGCGGTGAACGTTGGAATTGTCCCACTCATAGTAACGCTTCAGCGCTTCAATCACGCTCACCGGCTTCTGGGACGTAGCTGCGCTGTCCAGATATACGAGAGGATGACCGTTCACTTCCTGCTTGAGAATGGGAAAAAGCTCACGTATCTCCGCGGTATTCATTGTCCCAGCTTCCTTTCTACAAAGCTTTGCAGCTGCTCTTCGATACTCTTGATCGGAATTTCGGAAACGACCGGCGCAAGGAATCCGTAGATGATCAGGCGCTGCGCCTCTTCTTTGGAAATCCCGCGGGACATCAGGTAGTAGACCTGCTCCGCGTTCACTTGACCGACACTTGCCGCGTGGCCCGCTTTAACGTCGTCTTCGTCGATAAGCAGGATCGGGTTGGCGTCGCCGCGCGCTTTGGGGCTCAGCATGAGCACTTTCTCGGTCTGCTGGCCGTTGCAGCCTGTAGCGCCTTTTTCGATTTTCGTAATACCGTTGATAATCGCTGTAGCTCCGTCTCTCATAACGGCACGGGTAATCATATCGCTAGTCGAAGCTTTGCCGAAGTGTACGGCGCGCGTAGTCAGGTTCAGCTTTTGCTCGTCAGTTCCGACGCAGATGACTTTGGCGTCCGAATCGGAGCCGTTGCCTTTCAAAATGGACGTCGTATCGGACATCGAATTGCCGTAGTTCAGCTCTCCGACTACCCACTGCACGCCGCCGTCATTTTCGACAATCGCGCGGCGGTAAGTCAAATCCGTTACCGATTCGCCCATATTGTGAATCGTCGCGTAGTTTACTTTCGCTCCCGGTTTCACGAAAATTTCAACCGCTCCGTTTTGAACCAGGTGGCCGCCGCTGTGCGAGGAAACAAAATTGTCGACATAAGCTACCGAGCTGTTCGCTTCCGCAACAATCAGAACGTGAGGCGCAAAGCTCGCTTCCGCATCGTCAGTAACAAAAAGCGCCTGCAGCGGGATGTCCACTCTCACGTCTTTGGGCACGTAAAGGAAGATGCCTCCATTCCAAAGAGCAGCGTGCAGCGCAGTCAACTGATTTTCGCCCGCTTCAACAGCTTTCATGAAATAAGTCTTCACAAGATCGGCATGCTCCTGCAGCGCAGTCTCAAGATCCGTGAAAATAACTCCTTGCTGTTTAAGCTGATCCGCAACTTGCTTGTATACGATGCCGGAGTTTCTTTGCACAATCAGGTTGTCCGGGTTGGACAGACCTTTGGCCGCTTCAGGCAGCTCATCCAGAGAAGCCAGGGCCGCCTGTGCTTTATAGGAACCGTGTGAGCTGATGCTCCAACGGTCGATTCTCGTTTTTTCAAGTTTAGGCAATTCCAAAGATTCCGCCGATTTCAGCGCTTCGCTGCGCAGAGCCGTCATCCATTCAGGCTCTTTTTTGCTGCGGGAAAGCTCTGCAACCGCGCCCGGATCAATGGAAAGAATAGTTTGTGTGCTCATGGTATTCCTCCTGATTTAGTACTTCGGCGCAGTCGTGTTCATAGGAACTTTGAATTCTTCCGTCTCTTGGCCTACGGTTTCATCCACGATGCCCAGCTCTTCTTTGATCCAGTCGTAGCCTTCCGCTTCCAGACGCTGAGCGAGCTCAGGACCGCCTGATTTGACGATGCGGCCTTGCATCATGACATGGACAAAATCAGGATTGATGTAGTTCAGCAGGCGCTGATAGTGAGTGATGATCAGGAAGCCGCGGTCTTCGCTGCGCATAGCGTTAACGCCTTCCGCAACGATGCGCAGGGCGTCGATGTCAAGACCGGAGTCGATTTCGTCGAGAATGACGATTTTAGGCTCGAGCAGCAGCATTTGCAAAATTTCGTTGCGCTTTTTCTCGCCGCCGGAAAAGCCTTCGTTCAAATAGCGGTGCATGAACTCGGGGTTCATTTCCAGTTGTTTCATTTTCGCTTCCATTTGGCGAATGAACTTGATCAGGGAAATTTCATTGCCTTCGCCGCGGCGCGCATTGAGCGCACTGCGCAAAAAGTCGGCATTCGTTACCCCGGTAATTTCACTCGGATACTGCATGGCGAGGAACAGTCCGGCGCGCGCTCTTTCGTCAACCGCCATTTCCAGCACGTCTTCACCTTCAAGCGTTACGGAGCCTTCGGTCACTTCGTATTTGGGGTGGCCCATCAGCGCGGAAGCCAGCGTACTTTTACCGGTTCCGTTAGGTCCCATAATCGCATGGACTTCGCCGCCTTTGATCTCCAGGTTCAAGCCTTTCAAAATTTCCTTTCCTTCGACGTTCGCCTTCAGGCCGTCTATTGTGAATGTTGGTGAGTTTGCCATCTCTTGAGCCTCCATAATTTTGAATTAACTTGTAAAAGAAAATCATTATTAAATGATTCTCACTGATTCTCATTAGAATAATTCTATTATAACTTACCCGGCGAAATCAATAAAGGGCAAGACGTTAAAAATCTGACGAATATGTTGTTCATCATTCAAGTATGCACATGAACCCGGCTTTGAAAACGTCAAACAAAAAAAAAGCCGGCATCGTTGATCCCCTTGCGGTCAACAATTCCAAGCCGATTTGGACGCATTTTTTTGTAATTCCAGCATGCAAAATTTGCGCGAAAGTGCCATATAACAGCTATAATGTCGTACAATATCAGTTATACGACATAATGGCAGGAGAAAATGACATGAACCAAGACGAAACGGCATTACTTACGAATCAGGATCGCACTGGGCACTCTTATACGGATGAACAAATCATTTCCATGTTTTTGAGCGTGCGTGCGGACTCCCCATATACGATGCGCAATTACAGAAGGGCTATCGAACTGTTCAGGCAGTTTATTAAATATAGGCCGCTGCGCGAAGTGACGTGGAAGGACCTGGAAATTTATAAATTAGGCCTAATGAAAGGCTACTACAGCATCCAGCGAAAACAGCTCGCTCCGGCCACAGTGGCCAATTTCATCGCGCCTTTGAATTCCTTGTACAAATGGGGCAGCGACCCGAACATTCGCATTTTCGACAACAACCCGATGTCCGGCGTTCGCCCGCCCAAGATACAGATCACAAGCAAGCATCACTATTTGACTAAACAAGAAGTGGGGCGGCTGTTAAACCAGCTCAAGCAGCAAAGTTTCCGAAACTATCTCATCGGATTGACCCTGGTTTTGATGGGATTAAGGGTGTCTGAATTAACGGCTGTGGAGTGGGGGCATTTTCGCAAAGATCCCTTGGAAATCTCCATGTGGCTGACCGTGATGGAAGGCAAAGGCGGGAAACAGCGGGAAATTAAAGTGCCTCAGCAGCTGTGGGTTTTCCTGACGGAATATTTTGATTCGTTCTCCGGAAAACAGGAGGAACCGGTTCGAAATAAACGGCTGTTTCCGCTGTCCGTCCGGCAAGTGGAAAGGATTATCAGCAAAGCTTGCGAGCAGTGCGAACTTGGGAAAAAGACGACACCTCACTGGCTGAGACACACTAATGCGACTTTAGCCTTGCTTCACGGCGCATCGCTGCAGCAAGTCCAGGAAAATTTGGGACATGCTCATATCAATACGACACAACGATACCTGCATACGGTGGAGCAAATGAAGAAATCGGCGACGGATTACGTGGAAGACAGCTTGAGTGAATATTTGTGACGGATTTTATTTTATGGAAAATTTTTGGTTCAAATTACAAATAATTGGTTGCTAATATAGTAAAATATAACTATAATTAAACAGTCGGAACGTGTATAATTGTAGTATTATGTAATATTATGTCGTATAACTGATATTGTACGACATAAGGCGCAACAGCATATAGGTCTGTTACCTCAAATGCAAATCTGCGTTCAAAAAACGACCGAACGGGTGGTGCGAAATTTCAAACGCAACAGATGTTATTCCATGGCACTGATTAAAACACAGCGGCTGCTGGAAGCCGCGAAAATACGGATGATGGGGTGGCTATTTTGAAATGGTATTTTAATTTAAAGACAGCAGCAAAGCTTATTTCCGCATTTGTTATAGTTTCGTTGATTTTGACCGCAGTCGGCATCTATTCGCTGATGAATTTAAGCTCGATGAATTCGAATATGAAAGAAATGTACAACAACAATCTTATTTCCGTAAGAGATTTGTCGGCTGCGATGATCGGCTACCAGAACATGCGGGTTGCGATACGGGATATGAGCATGACTGCGAAAAAGGAAGATAAAGACAAGCTCGCGGCGGATATTGACGGTTACAACAAACAGATTATTGGAAAAATGGATTCTTACCGTCCTGTAGCTACTACAAAAGAAGAACAGGAACAGTTGAAAATATTCGATTCGTCCTGGCCGGCTTACGTAAAGCTTTTTGAACAGGGAATGCAATTGACTTACAAAGAAGATCAAACCGAATTTTATAAGTACCGGGAAGAAACACTGAATACTCAAGGGGCGATAGTAAGAGGAAGTATGGAAAAGCTGATCGATATCAACGTGAAGCTTGCTTCCGAGACAAACGACCAATCGGCCCAAACTTACTCTTCCGCCCGCCTTGCTACGATCGCCGTCATTATTGCCGCTTTTGCGATAAGCATCGGACTCGGCTATGCGATTTCCCAGTTGATTTCCCGGCAGCTGAACAAAATTGTGGCTTTGGTGTCGAAAGTGGCGAACGGCGATCTGCGTGAAAAGTCGGACATTCAAACGAAAGACGAAATCGGCCGTCTCGCCGCTTCCATCAATCAAATGATCGATAGTTTGCAAGAATTGATCGGCGGCATCCTGCAATCGTCGCAAAACGTAGCTGCCGCATCCGAGCAAATTTCCGCCAGCAGTGAAGAAATAGCCAGCGGAACGACGAATCAGGCCCAGTCGGCGCAGTCGATCTCCGAGCTGTTCACCGAGCTTTCGTCGGCAATTAATTTTGTTGCCAAAAGCGCGGAACAAGCCGCGGAGATGTCGAATACGACGGTACTAACAGCGAATGAAGGCGGCCAAGTCGTAGAAACTTCCATAGCAGGCATGCAAAAGGTCAACACCAGTATGACCCGGTTGGAGGACGACTCCAACAAAATCGGGGAAATCATCGAAGTGATCGACGATATCGCGGACCAAACCAACCTGCTCGCTTTGAACGCCGCGATCGAAGCGGCAAGGGCGGGCGATCAAGGCAGGGGCTTTGCCGTCGTGGCCGATGAAGTGAGAAAGCTCGCGGAACGAAGCAGCACCGCCACGAAAGAAATTTCCGCCATCATCAAGGTCATTCAAGAAAATACGAAGCAAACCGTTGCCGCCGTTCTGGACAGCGTGTCCCAATCGGAACAAACGAGCGAAGCGTTTAAAAAAATTGTCAAGATGGTCGACAGCTCTTCCAATAAAGTGAACGAAATCGCCGCAGCCTGTCAGGAAGAAGCGGCTCAAGCCTCGGAGGTCATGCAGTCTGTGGAACTTATAGCGGCAGCCAGTCAGGAAGCGGCAGCCGCATCTCAAGAAACGGCCGCGACATGCCAATCATTAGCCACTTTAGCAGACGATCTCCATACTTCGGTGTCCGTCTTCAAGATTCAATAATTTGATCTGGATGTGATTGCATGTCTTCTGCCCCGCGGGATTTATACATAGAGATGGTTGCAGGAAATGAAACCTATGCGATAGGAATTAAGGATATTCAAGAAATAATTAAAATGCAGCCGATTACGGAAATACCGGTCACCCTTCCGTACATCAAAGGCGTAATTAATTTGCGAGGCAGCATTATCCCTGTCGTTCATCTGGGCAGCCTGTTCGGTTATGCGGATTTGGTTTTGACCAAAGCTACGCGCATCGTCGTCATCAAGCATAGGGAAACTTTTATCGGCATCATCGTCGATCAGGCCAACAAAGTGTCTTCCTACGACGACATCCACGCTCCCCCCGACTGGGTCGGCAGCGTCAGAGGCGCCCATTTCACAGGAATCGGGCATAGCGAAGGTCAGCTTGTCGGCATTTTAAACTTGAACGAGCTGCTGCTGTAATGCATAAAATCCCGGGGGGCTTGAGAAGCCTCCCGGGATTTTGTCCGCTGCCGTTCAATCAGCCTAATGCCGCTCTGAGCGCAGCTGCCTGCGCCTCGAAATCGGCGTCGTCCAATACAGGGGACATGCTTGCGTTCCCCCACTCGCCTTGGAGCTGGATCCACGATTTGCAGCCCAAATAGGCCGATGAAATCTCCGCCCGTACAGGCTCTTCCAGCTTATACACGCGCAGCAGCATAACATGCAGAGGATTTTTCCGCTTCCATTTCAATCTTTCCTCTGTGAAGCTTTCCGTCCAAATATGAAAAGGAAGCAAGCGGTCCAGCTTCTCCTGATCCAATATTTCGATATCTTCAACTAACCGGGCATAAGCCGTAATATTTACGAACGGGTCGTCGATGCTCCAGCCTTCCAACGTGGCGTCGATCAAGGATTGGCAGGATTGTTTTAACAATGATTGCTTCTGGTGCTCGTAGGTGGGATATAAATAAAAAGAGCCGGTTTCGACTTGAAAATCCCGCGTCTCTTCGGCGATTCCACCCTTGCGCATAATAATAATCTGTGTGCCGTCTTCCAACGCTTTCACGGCCGAAGCCCATTCTTTGAGCGCAATGGGTTGGGTACTCATTACACGATCACCTCGATTAACACTTTTGATGCTCTCTATTATAAAGGAATTCCGGCAGGCAAAACAATGCAAATACTCCGCCCGACAAAGGCAGTTGAGAAACCCGCAAGCAGAACCGGATCACCCTGCGCCTAACTGCCTGTCTGCCTGCCTTTCTGCACGGTTGCGCGGTTACGCGGAGAATTCCTGCAAAAGTGGGAGGTTTTTGCTCGTTCATACGTTGAAAACGAAACATTCCTGCATTTGTGCAGGCTTTTTGCCACGCACATGGGCTCAGATTCATTTTCGTCGAAAATTGCTGTACTTTCGCAGGTTTTTCGCCCAAATGAACCACTTTCTCAGAAAAAGCCTGCACTTTCGCAGGTTTTCTCACCAGACCGGCCTGCCAAGCCGCCTCATGACCACCCGCCGTGCAGCGCTAAAGCCCGCGCCGGGAGAGGCACGCTTGAGGAAAGAGCCGCTGTGCCGACATCGGAACCACCGTCTTGGATGGCTTGCCAAATCCTTAGAAAAATATAAAGGGATGGCCGCCTTGAGCGCCATCCCTTATCATTTATTTCGAATCCAGTCCACGGACTTCTTGTTGTACGCGGGTAAGCTGGGCCTGATTGCTTTTCATCGGGTTGGGTTCCCACTTGGAATCGGCGGGTTCCGCAAAGTAAGCAATCAGAAGCAAAACCGAGCAGGCAGCGGCTACAAGGAGCAAATTCAGAATTCTCATGCTAACCCTCCGAATCTCTTAGTCCTTTCAGTGTAACCGCCGACTGTTAGGCAGATGTCTTGTCTGTATAAACGTTTTGTAAAATTAGCCGAGAAACGATTGGAGCATCCAGCGGTGCTTTTCAAGCGCCGTATGAATGGTAAGCAGCATATCGGAAGTCGTCTCGTCGTTTTCTCCCGCGCATACATCCATGCCTTCCTTAAGCTCGCTGATCAGGATGCTGAAATCCTCGATGACGGCTTCAACCATTTTGGTTGCCGTCTCGGCCCCTGACGCTTCCTTCAGCGATGACTGCTCCAGGCAGGCCTGCATTGTTGCGAGGGGCTTGCCGCCGATGGCCAGCAAACGCTCGGCGAGCTCGTCAATGTGAGCAGCCGCTTCATTATAAAGTTCCTCAAATTTCACATGGAGCGTAAAAAACTGATTTCCTTTCACAAACCAGTGGAAATTGTGAAGTTTGACAAACAGCAGACTCCAATTGGCTACCTGCTTGTTCAATACGGTATGGACGGATGAAGCTGTCGCTGTAACCATACGGAAATTTCCTCCTTTTTACGTGTAAGTGAACATGCACTTCAGCTACTTTGTGCAAAAAAGCATGTTTTTATGTAAAATAGAGGACAGATTGAAAAAGCTATTTCATACGCGAACGATTTGTCTTATACTAAGGAATGACGAATAATACACAGTAAATTGGTTGGAATTGAATTTTACATACAGGAGGATATGTACATGACAAGCTATCGCCCGCTTAGTGAAGCAGAAGCTATAGAATACGCCCGTCAAATTCCCGATCTTTTCGCCCAAGGAGCCGAGCTCGCCAGCAGAGAAATCGGGGACGGCAATTTAAATCTCGTTTTTCATATTTCGGAGCCTGCGACCGGAAAAAGCATTATTCTTAAGCAAGCTCTTCCCTATGCCAAAGTTGTCGGCGAATCATGGCCGCTGACGCTGGATCGCGCCCGCATCGAAAGCGAAGCGCTGCAAATCGAGGAATCGCTCTGCCCTGACCTCGTTCCGCACGTGTATGCGTACGAGCAGGATCTGGCTTTGACGGTGATGGAAGATTTGAGCGATCATGTCATTATGCGCAAAGGCCTTATCGAACACAACCGTTATCCGCTGTTTGCCGGGCATATTGGCCGTTTTCTCGCCCATACGCTATTTTTCACGTCCGATCTGGGCATGAACCAGCAGGCCAAAAAAAATCAGCAGGGCCGGTTCATTAATCCCGACTTATGCAAAATAACCGAGGACTTGATTTTCGCCGATCCTTACCGGGATGCGGATACGAACAATATCGAAGCGCACATCCGCGATGCCGCCGAGCAAATTTGGCAGGACAGCGAGCTTCATTTGGAAGTCGCGATTCTCCGCGAGAAGTTTTTGACGAAATCGCAAGCGCTGCTGCATGGCGATCTGCATACGGGCAGCATTTTTATTAAGCCTGATTCGACCAAAGTCATCGATCCCGAGTTCGCGTACTACGGCCCGATGGGCTTCGATATCGGAGCGGTGCTGGCCAATCTGCTGCTGAATTTTGCCGCCCAGGAAGGCTGGGGCTCTGACGCTGACAGCCGCGCCGACTACCGCAGCTATTTGCTGCAAACGGTCAAAGAGGTATGGACCCATTTCGAAACCAATTTCCGTACTTTATGGAAAGAGCATGGCGTCGATCCCGTTCTGAACACGGAAGCTTACCAAAACTATTTCTTTGCAAATTTGCTGCAGGACACTTTCGGATTCACAGGAGCCAAAATGGTCCGCCGCGTCTATGGTTTGGCTCATGTCGCCGATATCGATAAAATTGAGGACGCCGCAGCCAGAGAGCTCGCTCAGCGGCTTGCCTTGTCCATCGGAACTGCGCTTATCCGCTTCAATCGAAAAGCCGCTTCCATCGACGAGATGATCGAAATTGCCGGCAAATCCGTGCTGTAACCGGCAGGGGAATCGCTGCGGCACCTCGCCGACATTTTATACAAGAAAGAGGATTTTAACGATGACAAATCAACCGTTAGGCCATCAGACTGAACAAGGCGCTTTGCAATCATTGCGCTGGAACGGCCAGCAGCTTGATCTGCTGGATCAACGGCTGCTGCCGGAAGAGATCGTATACCTGCCGCTGGAGACGCCTGTCGAGGTGTGGGAAGCGATCCGGCATTTGAAAGTGCGCGGCGCTCCTGCGATCGGCATCGCCGCCGCGTATGGGGTGTACCTCGGCATCCGCGGACTGGATGCAGGCGTAGAGGAGCTTCTGGCGGAGGTCCGGAAGCAGGCCGATTATTTGGCGACGTCGCGCCCGACGGCCGTCAATTTGTTCTGGGCGCTCGATCGCATGCGCAATCGGGCCCAGGCGCTGGCGGCGTCCGGCACGAGTCCTGACGCCTTCAAGCAGTCGCTCCTCGAGGAGGCGCAGAGCATTCAAGCCGAGGACGAGGAGACGAATCGTCTGATCGGCGAGCATGCGCTGACGCTGTTCGAGGACGGCTTCGGCGTGCTGACGCACTGCAACGCCGGCGGGTTGGCAGCGGCCAAGTACGGCACGGCGTTAGCGCCGTTCTACTTGGCCCAGGAAAAAGGCGTGAACATCAAAGTGTTCGCGGACGAAACCAGGCCGGTGCTGCAGGGCGCGCGGCTGACCGCTTTTGAACTGCAGCAGGCCGGCGTCGACGTGACGCTGATCTGCGACAACATGGCCGGCGCGGTCATGTCGAAGGGCTGGATCCAGGCGGTCATCGTCGGGACCGACCGCGTTGCCGCGAACGGCGACGTCGCCAACAAAATCGGCACGTACAGCGTAGCTGTGCTCGCCAAAGCGCACGGCATTCCGTTCTATGTGGCATGCCCGCTGTCCACGATCGACCTCGGCACGCCGACCGGGGCGGATATCCCGATCGAAGAGCGGCACGAAGACGAGATTACGCAGGGCTTCGGCAAGCGCACGGCGCCGCAGGGCGTCAAAGTTTACAATCCGGCGTTTGACGTGACGCCAAACGAGTACGTAACAGCGATCATAACGGAAAAAGGCATCGTGCGGGCGCCTTACGCAGAAAACTTGCGCCGCCTGTTTGAATAAAAAATCACCCTGCGGGTGACAAACGAATACATCCACCGGAAATGGATGACCGGCATCACCGGCATAGTATGAAAAACCTGCGAATGACCAACATCACCAGTCGTTCGCAGATGACCTGTAAAAAAGAGACTTTCTAAAAACTTGCCCGCTGTCAGTTGAGCACGTAAAATCTGCGAAAGTCAGGCAGTGGAACTCGCGCGCAGAGCCGGATGGCCCGGACGGCTTGGACGTCTTGCTGTCTGGCTGCGCGGAGAAAGGCAGCCTGCAAAGTGCAGATTTTCGTTCGTTCATACGCTGAAGGCGAAACATTCCTGCATTTGTGCAGGCTTTTTGCCATTATCGAAAATCCCTGCCACAACCTGCCTACCTGCACGAAGAAAACCTGCAAAAATACATGAATTTGCGTCCTAGATCATTAGGCTACGAAGAATTCCTGCAAAAGTGCAGGCTTTTCACCGAATACATGGACACAGACTCACTTTCAGCAAAAATTCCTGCACTTCTGCAGGTTTTTCGCCAAAACAAGCCACTTTCGCAAGAAATTCCTGCACTTTTGCAGGTTTTCTCCCTACCAGAACGCTTCCTGCCCAATTATGTAGTGCCGCGACCTGCACCGGGAGAGGCGAGCATGGGAGCCCCACTGTTTCCCCTAACCCTAACAAAGCGTCTCGACTTTCTTAGGTTTTCAACCCAGACCAGCCTGCCAAGCCGCCGCATAGTCACCCGCCGTGCAGCACTGCAACCTGCGCCGGGAGAGGCGCTCATTAGGAAAGAGTCATTGCACAACGCCGGCATCATCGTCTTTGGAAAACAAACATGTGGTCGACCGACCGCCGTCATGCAGCGAAACACCGCGTGCTGGGAGCTGCGCGCGGTGCGAAACTTGCAAAAACGTCCTGTTGGCTGTAGAAAAGTGCGCGATACCTCTTTCATGACGCTGGGCAGCGGTATTCATCAAATCTACACATGCCAAGACCCGAGAATATAATATGTTGAGATAAGCCTCTATCGAGGTCTTTCGTAGATGTGAGGGCCACGTTTTAACGGTAGGTTTATTCGCCAATAAGAATGCTGTTCTACGCCAGTTTAGCGCTGTAAAGAACTAGTGTGGTAATAAAAAACGCCGTACCATTCCTGAATTGCGATTCAGGGAGGTACGGCGGTTTTTTATTTTGAAACGGGTACAGCATTCAAGTATTCTTCCAGCGTCAAACCTTTGTCGGTTAATTCTTTAGCCTCCGCCGTACCGATGTAACGGATATGCCAAGGCTCGTATTGGTACCCTGTAATGTTCTCTTTGCCTTTGGGATAGCGGATTATGTAGCCGTATTCGTACGCGTGCTTTTCAAGCCATTTTGCTTCTTTCGTGCCGCCGAAGCAGTCTTCAGCCGCGCATTTGCCGTCGCTGCCGGTCACATCGATAGCAAGTCCTGTCTCGTGCTCGCTCGTACCCGGCACTGCGCTGTACATCTTTGCTTTTTCTTCGCCGTCCTTGATGACATACCGCTGAAAGACCGCTTTTTGCGTTGCATACGAACGGTATGCGGAAACTCCGGCCAGCTTGACGCCGTCCTTGTCGGCCCCGGCAAAAAGCTTCTCCAGCGCCGCCGCCGCTTCCTTGCGCATTTTTCGCTTTTCAATCTTTTCCTTGAACGTAAAAGGCACGTCCGGGTAAACCAAATCGCTCGGTTCGTAATCGGACGGCAGCGAAAATTGCTTGTTCACCAGCACGGAAATGCTTTCCGGCTTGTCTATGACTTTCGTGCTTCCCGCTTTTCCCGCCGAATTAGCCGTGCTTGCCGGGGTCGGTTTCTGGGATGCGGCAGACGTCGCAGACGGGGATGCAGTAGGCGCTGCAGACGCAGTAGTCTCGGCAGAGGTGCCCGCCTTCCCTGACGCGGCCGGAGTTGCCCCCTGGGGCGACGCCGGACTCGCTGCAGAGCCGGCAGCCGGGGTCACGCCCGCGGACGGGGATGAAGCCGCCTCCTGCTTGTCGCTGCTGCACCCGGTCACGATGGCAAACGCCATGATCAGCGCCAATATGCCTGTCGCTTTGAAATTCATTTTCGCAAAGCCTCCTTAAAATAGAAAAAAAATCATATAAAACATAGACTGTTATTGCTGCATAAAAGTTTCATAGAATACGAAAACTGCAAATCAGGGATTGCGCCCGATTCGCAGCCTTCTCATATTTTATGCCTTTGGCCGCCGCGATTCAAGTTTTCGTGCGACAAATTATTTGATAATTCCAATTGGATTAATATACAATAGTGACATCTACATATTTTACCCATATAAAACATAGAAAAGGATGTGAGGGACCATGCTATTTTCACCTTATACGATAAAAAATGTGACGTTAAAAAATCGGATCGTCATGTCGCCCATGTGCATGTACGCTTCGGACAACTCCGGAACCGTGAAAAACTGGCATCGCCTGCATTACGGTTCCCGCGCGGTCGGACAGGCCGGCCTCATCGTTGTGGAAGCTTCCGCGGTTACGGCGCAGGGCCGCATCTCCCCGCAAGATCTCGGGATATGGAGCGACGCGCAGATTGAGGGCCTTAAGGAACTGGCCGACTCCGTTCACGAGCAAGGCTCTCATATCGGCATCCAGCTTGCCCATGCGGGCAGAAAAGCGGTGCTCGACGGGCCGATTGTCGCACCGTCGGCGCTGCCCTTCAACGAGCAGTCCAAAACTCCCGACGCTTTGGCCCTCCAGCAAATCCGGGAAACGGTCGACGCCTTCGGGGAGGCCGCTGCCAGGGCCAAGCAAGCCGGTTTTGACGTTGTGGAAATCCATGCCGCCCACGGATATTTGATTCACGAATTTTTATCGCCGCTCACCAACCTGCGCAGCGACGAATACGGCGGCGACCGCGACCGGCGCTTCCGCTTCCTCGCCGAAATCATCGACCGCACCCGGCAAAGCTGGGATGGCCCGCTGTTCGTTCGGGTATCTGCTCATGAATACGCTGACGGCGGCTACACTCCTGAGGATTACGTATACATCGCAGCCCGGTTGAAGGAAAAAGGCGTCGATCTCATCGATGTCAGCTCGGGAGGGCTTGTTCCCGTTGTGCCTAATGCATTCCCGGGATACCAAGTCCCTTATGCAGAAACGATTCGCGCCAAAGCCGGCATCCCTGTAGGCGCCGTAGGATTAATTACCGAAGCTGAGCATGCCGAAGACATTTTGCGCAATGAGCGGGCGGATTTGATCTTTTTGGGCAGGGTGCTGCTGCGCGAACCTTATTGGCCCAGAACGGCCGCCCATAAGCTCAAAGCGGAGATTACGCCGCCCAAGCCGTATGTGCGCGGGTGGTAAATAACGGAAGCGTCCTGCCAGGGCATGAACACCTGGCAGGACGCTTTTTTGGTTTATACGCTTGACGCTTAATGTTAAGCATCAAGTGTTCGCCCCGGGAGTCTGGCTGGCGCCTGGGCCCGCATCTAACCCGGCGCAAAAAATTTCCGCGTTCGCTCGTTCCCCCGTGCTGCAGCGATACTGTCGAGATCATCCAAACGCTTGCCGGCTAAGACATCACGGGCAAAACGCAGAAAACCTGCGAAGATGCATCTTTTTGCTCTATGTCGGTTCAAGCTGCGAATCATTCCTGCAAATTGCAGGCTTTTCGCGCCAAACTCCAGCTTAGAGCCGTCAAAGTCGATTATTCCTGCACTATTGCAGGCTTTCCCCACAAATAGACCGCTGCCTGAGAAAATTGCTGCACTTTTGCAGGTTCTTGGGCTGAATGTGGTCGATCGACCGACGTCATGCATCGCAACATTCCGCACTGGGAGCTATGCTTGGTGCGAACGTCAAGGGGGGACGCTGCTTTTCAGACGTCGACGAACGATGCTGACGATGTGCTGCATCCCCTTGCTCCCGGGTCGTGCTTAAGGCTCGATGCCCCAAACGAGCGTGCCGTTCCGGTAGAGCGTCACTTTGTTCCAGTCCGTGTACGCCGTCTTGGTCGGATCGAACGAGTAATCGTTGGCCTCGTTGAAGTTCGACCAGTCGGTTTTGGCCATCCGCAGTTGGATCTCGCCGCTCTGCCCGCCGGCCGGGATCGAACCCGCCGCCGCCGTAAAGCTCAGCTCGACGTACGTATCCGTATTCGTGCCCGTGGCGCTGACGAACGCTCTTTGGATGCTGCTGCCGCCGATCTGCGCCCAGTCGATCCACGAATCCAGCGCCTGCGCGCCGTCTTTGGTAAAATAATAGCGCAGCTTCAGATCGCTTAAATTCACCGGTGTCGTGCCGGTGTTCTTGATATTGAAAAACGGCTTAATCTGGTTGTCGGTTGCGTTCGTATCCGCTGCACGGTACTGCACGACCAGATTGCCCGTAGGCTGCGTCGTGCCTTGCGGCGTAACGCTCGCTTGCGCGGAGTTGGCGCTTTCTCCTGCGCTGTTCACTGCACTAACGACGTAGTAATACGTCGTGCCGTTCGTCAAACCGGCATCCGTATACGATGTCGCCGTCACACCCGTCGCGACCGTCGTGTACGGGCCGCCGCTTACACTAGCGCGCTTCACGTTGTAGCTCGCCGCTCCAGCCACTGCGCCCCAGCTCAGCGCTGCCTGCGCATTGCCAGCAGCCGCCACGAGGCCCGCAGGCGCTGTAGGTACGGTCACTCCCGCGCTCGGCGTGGCGCTAACTTGCGCGGAGTTCACGCTCTCGCCCGCGCTGTTCACTGCACTGACGACGTAGTAATACGTCGTGCCGTTCGTCAAGCCGGCGTCCGTGTACGTCGTCGCCGTTACACCCGTCGCGACCGTCGTGTACGGGCCGCCGTTTACGACAGCGCGCTTCACGTTGTAGCTCGCCGCTCCGGCCACTGCGCCCCAGCTCAGCGCTGTCTGCGCATTGCCCGCTGTCGCCACGAGGCCCGTCGGCGCAGCCGGAACTACAGGAGTGCCGCCTGCGCCCGGCTCGCTGCCGAATACTTTAACTCCCGCGCTGTACACGGGAATGTTGGCCGTTTTCGCGACTGAAGCGGTAATGCCTTGATACGAGAAGTCATTGGCCGGATTCCAAATTTTCGTATTCGCCGGGCCTGTTATCCGGAATTGAACTTCCTTCTTGTAATAAGGCTGACCGCCCGGGTAAATCTTGACGCCGGTAAAATCGGCATTCACGTAATAAATATGCTTGGCTTCATCCCAAGGCAGCAGCTGCGAGACGGAAGCACCCTGATTGTAGGCCGATGCCACGGTTGTGTCTTTGACCGAATATCCCGCTTGATACAGCTCGCTCAGATCGACAAAATACTTGAACGACAACTTGTCGCCCATCCGGGCCGGCCAACCGGAACGATTGTTCAGCAGCGCCTTGATTTCGGTAAAATTGTCACTCGACTGATTCAAACCCGCTTCCACAAACATCTCATCCTCGGTTGCCTTCTCTGCCACCGGAAAATCGGCGAGCGGCTTTTGACCACTTCCATACAGCAGGTACATCTTGGCCAGAGAGCCTGTGAAGCCTGCGTTGTAATCGGTCGCCACTTCATTCGTCACATAGTTCGTAACGTCGTCGGCATAGCCGTCGCTTGCGTCGGGTCCGCCCACAAGCGCGCCGTACAGCGTATGGCGGTGCTCCGCAGGAACGCTCAGACTGTCGGCATACGATCCATGGGCGGTCCGGTGGTGCGGATGCTTCGGAGCGTTCTGGCCGAAGCCGACTACGTAGCTGCCCTGGCGCGGATTGTCGCCGAGAGCGTACTTGATTTGTTTCGTCGCGAAATCCCGGTACTTCGCTTTTTTCGCCGTATCCGTCACCCAATCCGAATAAACGAACGCGAGAAAGGCTGCGTTTGAGGCATAGCGCAAGGAACCCCATGAATCCAGCCAGGCCAAACCGCCGGGCGTATATTTGATGCGCTCCCCGCCGGCTGTGCCGGTCGTCCAGTAGTCCAGGTTTCGTTCGACGGACTCGATGTACTTCGATTCGCCGGTAATGCGGGCCAAAAGCAGTTGGGCTCCGTAATGAACGTCGTCCCAGCCTTGGGTCCATTTATATGCCCAGTAATTGGTCTGGCCTTCCTTGCCCCAATCGTTGACGGAAGCTTTGGCCTTATCCAGATAAGTCTGGTCTTTGGTCGCCAGGTACAGCCACACCGCGCCCCACGTCAGCTCATCCTGATACCCGGTCCAGGACTTGTAGAACGACTGGGCGTCGGTAATGCTGTCGGAGTATTTCCCGCGATAGGTGTCGGCAAACGAATACAGCTGCTTCGCATGAGTCAAAAGAGTGGCCGAATATTGCGGGTCCTTCGTCTGGAAGAGGATGGAGGCGGCCGCCAGCGCCGCTGCCGTCTCGCCGGCCAGATCCGAACCGGGATTCTGGGCGTCAATCTTGTAAGCGGGTCTGCTCATTTGCATGACTTCCGCAGGTCCCCACCAGGCATGGTCGGTATTGCCCGCCCCCACCTGACCGTAAAGCTCATTGGGAGCGGTATGGGCTTTGATGAAATAATCCGTCGCCCATTTGATGTTATCGAGCATGGCGTCCAATTGCCCGGTTTGTTCGTAAGCGTCACGGTATTCATAGACCGACCAGGCCAGCATGGCTGCGCTGTATGCCATCGGAAGGCCGAATTTCACATGGTCGCCGGCATCGTACCAGCCGCCCGTCAGATCATGACCGACATCCGCGCCGTCGCTTAGCCCCGAGTCGCCCCGCCAACTGACGCGGTTGTTCGCGGGCAGCTTGCCGGAACGCTGAGCTTCATAGAAAAAGATCGACTTTTGCAGGGCCTCTGCGTAGTTGTAAGAAGAATCCGCCGCATAAGCCGGTGCGGGCGGTTGAATACCGGCTAAGAAAACTCCGGCGATAGCTCCGGACGTCAGGATCGATAAGCTTTTATGCCACAACTTACGGGTCTTTTTCAATTTCACAATCAACCCTCCATAGAATCGGAATTGACACATTTCCGTTTATGCAGGGAAATCGAACCTAAGGTTCGATTCCCCACACGAGTGTGCCGTTCTGGTAGAGCGTCACTTTGTTCCAGTCCGCGTACGACGTTTTGGTCGGATCGAACGAGTAATCGTTGGCTTCGTTGAAGTTCGACCAGTCGGCTTTGGACATCCGCAGTTGGATCTCACCGGTCTGTCCGCCGGCCGGAATCGAACCCGCCGCTGCCGTAAAGCTCAACTCGACGTAAGTGTCCGTATTCGCACCCGTAGCGTTGACGAATGTTCTTTGGATGTTGCTGCCGCCGATTTGCGCCCAGTCGATCCAGGAATCCACCGCCTGAGAGCCGTCTTTGGTGAAATAGTAGCGCAGCTTCAGATCGCTTAAATTGACTGGCGACGTACCGGTATTCTTAATATTGAAAAACGGCTTGATCTGGTTGTCGGTTGCGTTCGTATCCGCTGCACGGTACTGCACAACCAGAGTGCCTGTAGGCTGCGTCGTGCCTTGCGGCGTAACGCTCACTTGCGCGGAATTCGCGCTCTCGCCCGCGCTGTTCACTGCACTCACGACGTAGTAATACGTCGTGCCGTTCGTCAAGCCGGCGTCCGTGTACGTTGTCGCCGTCAAGCCTGTCGCGACCATCGTGTAAGGGCCGCCGCTTGTCGTCGCGCGCTTCACGTTATAGCTCGCCGCTCCCGTTGACGCGCTCCAGCTCAGCGCTGCCTGCGCATTGCCCGCTGTCGCCACGAGACCTGTCGGCGCTGCCGGTACGGTCACTCCCGCGCTCGGCGTGGCGCTCACTTGCGCGGAGTTCGCACTTTCGCCCGCGCTGTTCACTGCACTCACGACGTAGTAATACGTCGTGCCGTTCGTCAAGCCGACGTTCGTGTACGTCGTCGCCGTCACGCCTGTCGCGACCGTCGTGTACGGGCCGCCGCTTGTTGTCGCGCGCTTCACATTGTAGCTCGCCGCTCCCGCCGACGCGCTCCAGCTCAGCGCTGCCTGCGCATTGCCCGCTGTCGCCACGAGGCCCGTCGGCGCTGCAGGTACGGTCACTCCCGTACTCGGCGTGGCGCTCACTTGCGCGGAGTTCGCGCTCTCACCCACGCTGTTTACTGCACTCACGACGTAGTAGTACGTCGTACCATTTGTCAAGCCGACATTCGTATACGATATCGCCGTCAAGCCCGTCGCGATCGTCGTGTACGGACCGCCGCTCGTTGTCGCGCGCTTCACGTTGTAGCCCGTCGCTCCGCTTACCGCGCTCCAGCTCAGCGCCACTTGTGCGTTGCCTGCTGTCGCTACGAGGCCTGCAGGCGCTGCAGGTACGGTCGGATTGCCGCCGCTGCCCGGAATGGCCGGATAAGCGTTCTGAACGAGCTGCACGAACTGATCATGGAACCAGTGACCCGATATAGGAGCGTTCGGCAATGCGCCTGTCAGCGTACCGTTCGCATTCGTGTAGGTCGGGTCGCACATTCTGTCAAAGCCTTTGCCCTCGTTATTCGGGATCAGTGAGCTCGAACCGTCCGATTCGCCCGGCGGCTTCACCCATACGAACGCATCAAGGTGCGATGCCGGATAGCCCGCTGGCGCTGCCTGAGGCGGCTGGCCCATGCCTGCTCCGGAAGCGTTGCACCAGTTGCCCCGGTGAAGACGCTTGTCGACTCGACCTGAATTCACATAATCGTTAATATTGCTGCCGCTTGCTCCGGTCGGGCGATTCGGTCCGCCCCACCCGTTGCGGGAAGTATCAACCAGGAAGCCGATGCTTGCCGGCCAGCCTTTTGCCACGAAACCGGAGTACAGCGCTGCTGTAAAGTCCGCCTCGTCAAAATACGGATTCCACTCATAGTAATTAGCGGACTTGATCTGCTGCCCGCCGATATTCAGATTGGGGTCGGGCAAATTAGGTTCTTCAAGAGGCGTCGTATTCGCCGTATCCGTAATGAAACCGTCGACGCTTGCAAGTCCTGCCGCTGTTCCGGATACGACCGAAGTGATGAGATCGATCGAAGGCTGGCGGTTGGAATCCCATCCGAGCCAACCGGAGTGTCCCATATCCATGTATGTGTATACATTCGGAATTGCATGCAGCTTATCGAGCGCGTACCTGGTCCCATCGCGATAGATGTTCGTGGAGTTCGCCTGGGCGCACTTTGGATCGCTCAGGTTCGTCACCAGATTCGGCAAGGAATCCGGCTCGATTACGGTAGCAATCCGGATGTCCTTATACTTAGGATTGGCGAAAATGCTTGCAATCACATCAATATATTGCGTTTTGTACGTTTGCAGCGCTTCCTGCGTTAACGGAAGCTCGCCGTTCGATGCCAGCGCATGGCAATCGCGTCCCGGCAAATCGTAGATAACGAATGTCGCCGTGATCGGTGTGTTGCCTTGTTTTTGCGCGAGTACGGTATCCAGCGTTTCCGTCAAACTTTTGCGGCCGCCGTTCGCTGCACCGCCCTGAATCGACGCAATGCTGTCAAGCCAGACGGCTGTCGGGTACGATTTGACCGTCTGCATTTTTGCGATCAGCGTGCTGTCGCTTACTTGCGCGATCGACGTATCGACCGATGCCGCATAATCGGGGTTCACGTATAACGTTGCTCCCAGAAACGGATTGTCTGCATGAGGCACTGCCGCCCCTGCGCTCGGCGTGGCGCTCACTTGCGCGGAGTTCGCGCTCTCGCCCACGCTGTTCACTGCACTAACGACGTAGTAGTACGTCGTGCCGTTTGTCAAACCGACGTTCGTATACGACGTCGCTGTCAAGCCCGTCGCGATCGTCGTGTACGGACCGCCGCTTGTTGTCGCACGCTTCACGTTGTAGCTCGTCGCTCCGATTACTGCGCTCCAGCTCAGCGCCACCTGCGCGTTGCCCGCTGTCGCCACGAGGCCTGTCGGCGCTGCAGGTACGGTCGGATTGCCGCCGCCATTGCTGCCCGGAATAGCCGGATAAGCGTTCTGAACGAGCTGCACGAACTGGTCATGGAACCAATGACCCGATAAAGGAGCGTTCGGCAACGCGCCTGTCAGTGTACCGTTCGCATTCGTGTAGGTCGGGTCGCACATTCTGTCAAGACCTTTGCCCTCGTCGTTCGGGATCAGCGTGCTCGAACCGTCCGACTCGCCCGGCGGCTTCACCCATACGAACGCATCAAGGTGCGATGCCGGGTGACCGGCTGGCGCCACCTGCGGCGCTTGGCCCATGCCTGCGCCGGAAGCGTTGCACCAGTTGCCCCGGTGGAGACGCTTGTCGATCCGGCCTGAATTCACATAATCGTTGATATTGCTTCCACTCGCTCCGGTCGGCCGGTTCGGCCCGCCCCACCCGTTGCGCGAAGTATCGACCAGGAACCCGATGCTTGCCGGCCATCCTTTTGCCACGAAACCGGAGTACAGCGCTGCCGTAAAGTCCGCCTCGTCAAAATACGGATTCCACTCATAATACTTGGCGGACCTGATCTCCTGCCCGCCGATGTTCAGATTGGGGTTGGGCAAATTCGGTTCTTCAAACGGCGTCGTATTCGCCGTATTCGTAACGAAGCCGTCAACACTGGCAAGTCCGGCCACGGTCCCAGATACGACCGAAGTGATGAAGTCGATCGCAGGCTGGCGGTTGGAATCCCAGCCGAGCCAGCCGGAGTGCCCCACATCCATGTACGTGTACACATTCGGAATCGCATGCAGCTTGTCGAGCGCGTACCTGGTCCCATCGCGGTAAATGTTCGTGGAATTTGCGTCGGCACATTTAGGATCGCTCAGGTTCGTCACCAGATTCGGCAGGGAATCCGGTTCGATGACGGTAACGATCCGGATATCTTGATATTTGGAATTGGAGAAAATGCTTGCAATCGCATCGATATACTGCGTTTTATACGTTTGCAGCCCCGCCTGCGTTAACGGAAGCTCGCCGTTGGACGCCAGCGCATGGCAATCACGTCCCGGCAAATCGTAGATAACGAACGTCGCCGTGATCGGTGTGCTGCCTTGTTTTTGCGCTAACACGTTATCCAGCGTTTCCGTCAAACTTTTGCGGCCGCCGTTTGCTGCGCCGCCCTGAATCGCCGCAATGCGGTCAAGCCAGACGGCTGTCGGGTACGATTTGACCGTCTGCATTTTTGCGATCAGCGTGCTGTCGCTTACTTGCGCGATCGACGTATCGACCGATGCCGCATAATCGGGGTTCACGTATAACGTTGCGCCCAAAAACGGATTGTCTACGTGCGCCTCGGCCGCAGAACTGCTGTTTCCTAAAGGTATGAAGAAGCTTACTAACATTGCCATGATCAGACAAATAATCGAAACGGGTTTCGATTTATACAAAGCGGTTATCATCTGTTCATCTCCTTGATAATTAGTTAAAACAACGGGACACATTGCAGGCGTGCCCCGCTGCTCCGATCCGTTGCCTAAGGCTCAATGCCCCAAACGAGCGTGCCGTTTTGGTAGAGCGTCACCTTGTTCCAGTCCGCATACGACGTTTTGGTCGCATCGAACGAGTAATCGTTGGCCTCGTTGAGGTTCGACCAATCGGTTTTGGACATACGCAGCTGGATTTCTCCGGTCTGCCCGCCGGCCGGAATCGAACCCGCCGCTGCCGTAAAGCTCAGCTCGACGTAAGTGTCCGTATTCGTGCCCGTGGCGCTGACGAACGTTCTTTGGATGTTGCTGCCGCCGATCTGCGCCCAGTCGATCCACGAATCCATCGCCTGCGAGCCGTCTTTGGTGAAATAGTAGCGCAGCTTCAGATCGCTTAAATTGACTGGCGTCGTGCCGGTATTCTTGATATTGAAAAACGGCTTGATCTGATTGTCGGTTGCGTTCGTATCCGCTGCACGGTACTGCACGACCAGATTGCCCGTAGGCTGCGTCGTACCTTGCGGCGTAACGCTCGCTTGCGCGGAATTCGGGCTCTCGCCCGCGCTGTTAACCGCACTTACGACGTAATAATAAGTCGTGCCGTTCGTCAAGCCGGTGTTCGTATACGACGTCGCCGTCAAGCCCGTTGCGACCGTCGTGTACGGGCCGCCGCTTACGCTGGCACGCTTCACGTTATAGCTCGTCGCTCCCGCCACTGCGCTCCAGCTCAGCGCTGCCTGTGCATTGCCCGCTGTCGCCACGAGGCCCGTCGGCGCTGCCGGTACGGTCGCCCCTGCGCTCGGCGTAACGCTTACTTGCTTGGAGTTCACGCTCTCGCCCACGCTGTTCACTGCACTCACGACGTAGTAATACGTCGTGCCGTTCGTCAAGCCGGCGTCCGTGTACGTCGCCGCCGTCACGCCTGTCGCGACCGTCGTGTACGGACCGCCGCTCGTTGTCGCGCGCTTCACGTTGTAGCTCGCCGCTCCAGCCGACGCGCTCCAGCTCAGCGCTGCCTGCGCATTGCCCGCCGTTGCGGTCAGGCCCGCCGGCGCTGCAGGTGCGGTCGGATTCGTCGTGCCGCTGCCAAGCAAACGATCGTATTCGGCATAGGCTGTCGCCACATCGACTTGCGACCAGAAGCGGTGATATTTGAACGTTGGGGCGCCGTTCGTCCATTTTTTCGTAGTCGGGTTCCATGACGAGTTGTACAGATTAGTCAGATAAGACCATTTCGGATCTTGCGTAATTTTCGGGCGGAGCTCCGGATAGCTGATATATACGCCGTTGCCGCCTTTTGCCGGATCGGAGGCCGTGCCGCCCGAGCCCGGAATCGTGTTGCCTTGACCGAACTTGCCGCTCCAACCGTTCGGGAAATAAATTTCTTTCGTAAAATAACGATAATAGTCTTCGCGCTTTTCATCTGTGGCGATGCCTACGCCGTCGTTATAACTCCAGGCGGCGCCTAACAGCTGCTCCGCGAGCGTTTTGGCCTGGGTGCCCAGCGCCGTCAAGCTTCCTGTCTCCGCTTTTGTGCCTGCAGCAAAGAATGAGAGCGCTTTAGCATAGCTTCCAAGCACACCGACGTCCTGGCTTGGGCTCGTTAAATAAACATGGTAGTTCGGGTTGCCCGTAAACGTGGAGAAGTTGTTCCATGTGTCAGGTTGACCGCTCCAACCGAGGCTGCTCGGAAGCCAGAACTCGCCCGGCGCCGAAGTTGTCGCGATCGCCGGATTGGCTCCTCCCGTAACCCGCTGCCCGGAAGCGTTCAAATAGTAGCCGTCCGCGTCGGTAACCGGCTTCTTGTCGACAAACACATAATCCATCGACCAATCGATCCATTTGGTAATGACATTTTTGGCCATTTTGAAGTTTTCGGAAGTAATATCGCCGCTGGAAGCGAGAATGTAGTACAATTCCGCAACGCGCTCAAGCGGCCAAGCCTGGAACCCGAACCATGTGTTCGAATTCGGATCGTGATAAACCGGCGCCTCCTGATAGGCCATGCCATAGAACGTGCTTACCCCTGCAGGATATGCGCTGTAGCTGCCGTTAAAGCTGTTCGTCGCGCCCCCGCCAATGCCCCCTTCCGAAGATAGCAGCCAGTTGTAAAATTCCAGCTGCCGCTTCAGCGAAGCGTTCCAGTCGGTTTGAGCTGTCGGCGACGACGGAATCAATCCGCCGTTGGCGTCGGAAAGCGCATACGCCGCGACCGGGTTTTGGTACGCCTGATGCGCATGGCTGGCGCCGATCCGCCAAGCCCAGTTGCCTCCGCTGCCAAGGCCGCCGCCCCAAGACGTGTACCAAGCCATCAGATACATGTTGGAGTTTTTGCCGCTGCCCGCTTGCGGGGAGCCGCCGCTGGCGCTGCCGATTTTTTGGAAATACTTATCATACATGCCATAGCGCAAATAGTCGCCCATCTTTTTCGCCTTGTTCAGATAGTTCGCGTTGTTATAGCCAAGCTTCTTGGCCCAATACATAACCTGAACGGCCCGGGCGTCCGCATCGGTTGCATTCGTGTAGCGCCACTGGGCGGCTGGGGCCTGATTTTCTTTCGTAAACAGAGACATGAAACCTTCGTTCGTTTTGCCGAATGTTTTATTGTCCTGGGACGGGTGGTCGATCGCCTCCCAGACGGATTCCTGCTCTCCGCGCTGGAACGTGTTCACATACGTCGACGTATGTGAAGGATTGAGCGTGTTGCCGTATCCGTACCAGTTATCCACGTCGATGAGCCAGTGCATCAGATAGGTCTGGTTGTTGCCGTAAGTCGATTTCAGCTCGCTGTCGATCGGATCTTGGCCGGCCGGATATTGGCCCGACAATTGTGAAGGATATTGGTCGGGATACGGTTTTTCCGCCGCATAAGTGGCCGGGCTGTTCGGATTGTAGTTGCTCATCGTCGGCTGCTCTTCCTTGCCGTCGCCCTCGTTTATCGGGATAATATATTTCTCCATATTGTCCCAAGCCGCTTCCAGCTTGGACCAGTCGCCAGTGTAGCGCCCGTAGAGCGTCTCCAGCCACAGCCAGTAGCTGTAAGCTTCCGATGTACTCATATGCCCGTAGTCAGGCGCCTCGCTGATGAGCGTTTCGATCGAATGGTATGGGATGCCTTCAGGAGAAAAATAACCGTTAGCCGGATTTTTGATCTGATTGTACATTTGCAAAAAGCGCGTTTCATTCACGCTGGCCGCCGCCGCCGTTTGCGGGGATCCGACGAACAATTGGACGCTGGCTGACAATACAAGAGTGCTCGTCGTCAATACGCTTAGCCATTTTTTGGGCTTGACTCCAATCACCATATCACTTCTCCTTTGATTTTAGAAATTAGAGGAGCTTTAGGGCTCCGTTCCCCATACAAGCGTGCCGTTCTGATAAAGCGTGACTTTGCTCCAGTTCGTATACGCCGTCTTGGTCGCGTCAAACGAATAGTCGTCGCTCTCATTGTAATTTGTCCAATCGTTCTTGTTGATCCGCGTCATCAGATCCCCGGTGTTGCCGCCTGCGGCCACGCTGCCGGCGCCTGCGCCGAAGCTGATCTCCAGATAATAATCCGCCCCGGTCTTCGCCGTGCTCATGGGAACCAGCTGACCGTTCACATTCGCGCAGCCTACATTCGCATAATCACAGTTGAACGTTTGCGGTTTAACTCCGTCGATCGTGTACCAATAGCGGATTTTCAGGCTGCTTAGCGGAACGGCCGCCGTGCCGTTGTTCACGATGCGAAAATGCGGCTTGAACTGATTGTCGCCAGGGTTCGTATCGCCCGCTTTGTACTGAAGCGCCAGCGTGCTTGAGGTGCCGCCGCCTGCCGACGGAGAAACGCTTAGCTGGGACGAATTCGCCGATTCGCCGGCGCTGTTCGAAGCGCTTACCACATAGTAGTAAGCCGTGCCGTTCGTCAAGCCGGTGTCCGCATAACCCGGCGACGTCAAGCCGGACGCAACCGTCGTGTACGGTCCGCCATTTACAGTCGCGCGCTTCACGCTGTAGCTTGCCGCACCTGCGGACGCGGACCAGCCCAGCGTAATTTGCCCATCGCCGGCCGTTGCGACCAGCCCGGTCGGAGCCGCCGGAACGGTCGGATTGCCTCCGCCTCCTCCGGGAAGCGCTTTCATCAGCCGATTAAGCATATCTTGCTTCGGTTGATTCCATGTGGTCCAATCGTCCAAAAGCAGACCTCCGGTATCGCCGCTATTCGGATTTACGCACCAGTAAGTCCAGTACATATCGTTCGCTTTGAGATAATCGACAAGCGCGTTTTGCCACTTGCCCTCGACCGAAGCCGTATCTACACTGCGGCCCCCGAACTCTCCGGCGAGAATCGGTGCGATGTTATTTTTGTGGATGTAGCCCCAGTAGGCGTCCCAAATGGCCCGCATGTTGCTTGGAAACGAAGCGTCGGAGAACCACGGTTGGTTCGATACGCCCGGACCGTAATCGTGCGGAGAATAGACGACTCGGTTCGCGACGTTCAGCCGCACCGGATTATCCTGCACCCCTTTCAGATTGCCGCCCCACCAGTAGCTGCCGCTTTGTCCCTGGACGTTCGCATCTACGCCCTCGACAATGATCAGCCAATTCGGGTTCACGCCGAGAATCGCATTGCCGGCGCGCTCCGCCGCCAATCGCCAATCGCGCGACTGATCCCCGCAGCCCCAGCAAATGTTGCCGTGCGGCTCGTTGTGCAGATCGGCACCGATGACGGTATCGTTGCCCAAATAGCGCTGCGCAAGCATTTTCCAATCGTCGATCCAGGTCGCTTCGGAAACCGTGGACGTATACCACTGTTCCGATTGGCCGGCTGCCGTTGGCCGATGGCGGTCCAGGAACACTTTCATGCCGCGCGAGCCCGCTTTTTCAATCAATTTGTCAAGAATCTGAATCGGCGTCAGTCCCTGGAGATCGGGATTTTGCACGTAGTCGATGCTGTTTGGCATTTTCCCGGGCAGAAACATTTCGTTCGTATACGGAATTCTCAGCAAATTGTAACCTTTTGTTTTCATTTGATCGAGCATGCTGTCCATCGAACGGGTCCACAAACCGTGCGGCGAAAAGTTCGACGTCTCAAATCCGAACCAATTGATGCCGTTAAAGGTGGCTGGAGTACCGCCTGAGTCCACGATCCGGTTGCCGCTGGTATGATAATAATTCGGGCTGCTTGCGGAAGCGCCGATTCCCGATACCAGAGTGCTTGCAGCTAGAAGCAGACCGAGTGTGAACTTCGCTGCTCTTCCATTCATCTTTTCCCAACCTTTCCAAATTAAAATAAACTCGAGGAAATTCCGCTGGTCTTACATATGCACCGCCTCCTTTCCGTTCGAACCGCCCCGACTATCACCTCCTCTCATATTTCCGATATGGTTCCGAAGCAGCATAAATGCCTCATCGTGAGCCCATTATAAGTAAATGTTGACAAAAAGCTCTATCACTTTGGTTACCCGATTAACACTTTAATGACAATTATAATGCTAAATTGGTATATTTATCAATAATTTTATTAAAAATTACCAAAAACTTTGACAAAAACCGACAGCTTGTCCGATAAAAAAAATCACCCTGCGGGTGACAAACGTTTACATCCGCCGGAAATGGATGACCGGCATAGACACGCTGAAGACGAAGCATTATTGCATTTGTGCAAGCTTTTTCCCACGAAATGGGTTCAGATTCATTTTTTTCGAAAATCCCTGCCGCAATCTACCTAGCTGCACAAAGAAAACCTGCAAAAATACATGAATTTGCGTCCTTGATCATTGGCCACGAACAATTCCTGCAAATGTGCAGGCTTTTCACCAAATACATGGACACAGACTCACTTTCAGCAAAAATTCCTGCACTTTCGCAGGTTTTCACCCCAGACCAGCCTGCCAAGCCGCCGCATGACCACCCGCCGTGCAGCACTGCAACCCGCGCCGGGAGAGGCGCTTGCTAAAACGTCCTGGTGGCGTTAGAAAATTGCGCGATACCTTTTTCATGACGCCTGACCGCGGTGTTCATCGAAAAAAAGACGCCGGAAGCCGGCGCCCTTCATTCCCTATTTATTATACCATTTTCAAAATGGCCTCTCGCCCCGTCATACCGACCCGGATTCCCAAATCTTCCGCCGTATGCGTCACCGATTCGAGAGGCGCATCCAGAAGCTCCTGGATCGTACGGACTCCCGTTGCCCTGGCCGCCACAATGTTTCTTTCCCTCAACCGTTCATTTAACAGCGCCACGTCCAAAGCGCCGCACATAATGTATCCTTTATCCGTCGTAACGACCAGCAGCGTCGTTTTAGGCAGCTTGACTTCGATGGCGATTACCGTATGTCCGTCCAGAAGAATTGGTTCTACCCGCATCATGCTCAGCACAGCTCCTCTTCGCAGTCTTACGGGTAGTATATGCGGGCATTGCTAGTTCGGTGTAGTAGCGGATTTCGTACTTTTTTTCAACCGGCGCTAAGCAGAAAAAATCGCCACACATACGAATAATAAAGCGGCCAGGGCGGGAAGTCCCTGAACGAGCAAAATCGACCTTTTGGCGGTCAATCCCCCGAAAACGGCCGCGCAAAGCACGCAGATGAGAAAAAATAATTGGATTTGCCGGCCCACCGCCGCATCCGGATATAACAAGCCCCAGATCAATCCGGCGGCCAAAAAGCCGTTATAAAGCCCTTGATTCGCAGCCAGCGATTTGGAGGCTTCGGCCGCTTCTTTGGTCGTTCCGAAAGCTTTCAGCCCCCTCGGTTTTGTCCACATAAACATCTCCAGATAAAGGATGTATATGTGCTCGATTGCCACGAGGGCCACTAAAATGACGCTGATCATCGCTATTAGCTCCTTTTCCCAAAATCACATGAAAATGCAACTATTTTTGGACACAATATCGTGATATAGTTAGGTTATTACTTTACTAGGCTATCAATTCGGTTATCATTATCAAGCAAGGAGACCTTATGAATCAGGGAAAAGTGAGCACGAACCGCCACGGGCACTTATTCACCGTAGAAATTTTGATCGAAGAAACGACCAACGGTCTGGCCTTGGAAAAGCTTCTTCATCTGTTGAATACGGACCAAGTACGGGATTATAAGATCCTGAAAGGAATCGATCTCGGCCAACTGATCGAGGTTAACGCGAGAGGGCACTCAAGTCCGGAACCGTCCGCCCTGCTGAAGGAGGCGACTGCGAGCACGTCCAGCCAACGGGCAAATGAGAAAGTGATCGAGCAGCTTGAACAGTTCAAAAATAACAACACGCTTGTCCGGCTGACTGTCATTAAGGCGAAAGGAATCAAGTTGAATCTGCCTTGCCGCATCCTCAACTATGACAGCGGCTCGCAAAATGTAACCGTCTATCATGTCGACGAGAAAAAGGTTTATTCCTTTAAACTTAACGAAATCGACGACTACATGGCTACTGTCTGATACTGCGAACGAGGGCGCCCCACCCGGGGCACCCTCTTATTTATTTTAAGCGCCCGTCTCGGCCGCTTGCGAGCCGCCCTGCAGCATGCCCTCCATCTGGTGCGCGCTGATCGGCGGGCTGAACCAGTAGCCCTGCACTTCGTTGCAGCGGTTTTGGTGCAAAAAGCGGAGCTGATCCTCGGTTTCGACGCCCTCCGCAATCACCTTCAAATTCAAATGATGCGTCATGGCGATGATCGTCGCGACAATCGCGGCATCATTCGGGTCCGTCATAATGTCCCGCACGAAGGAACGGTCGATCTTCAGCTTATCGATCGGAAACTTTTTCAAAAAATAAAGCGAGCTGTAGCCGGTGCCGAAATCGTCAATGCTGACATTGACGCCCAGTTGCTTGAGCTCGAGCAGCGACTGGGTCGCATGGTCCACATCCATCGTCATACTTTCGGTAATTTCCAGCTCCAGGTACTGCGGATCCAGTCCGGTCTGTTCCAGAACATGGCCGATTTTGCCCTTCAGGTTATGTTGGAAAAACTGCCGCATCGACAAGTTGACGGAGATCGGAATCGGCGGAAAGCCTTGATTTTGCCAGGCTTTGTTTTGCTTGCAGGCGGCGCGCAGCACCCATTCTCCGATCGTGACGATCAGCCCGGTTTCTTCCGCGAACGGGATGAATTGATTCGGCGGGATCATTCCCCGCTCCGGATGATTCCAGCGGATCAGCGCCTCCGCGCCGACGATGCGCCCGGTTTCGATGTCCACCTGCGGCTGGTAAAACAGCATGAACTCGTCGTTCGCTATCGCTTTGCGGATGTCGTTCTCCAGCTTGATCCGGTTAATGGAAATGGACTTCATATCGGTAATAAACACTTGAAAATCGTTGCGCCCCTTCTCCTTCGCCCGGGCCAGGGCAATATCGGCGTACTTCATCAGCATCTCCGCATCCTCGGATTCATCGGAGGAAATCGCGATCCCGATGCTGGCTGTAACGTGCACTTCGTACTGCTCCAGCACAAACGGCTTCTCCAGCACCCGGTTAATCCCGGCGACAAGCGCAATCGCATCATTGGAATCAGCCGCATTGGTGTAAAAGAAGGCAAACTCGTCGCCCTCGGTCCGTGCAAGAAAATCGTTCTCCGTGACGCATCTCGTGAACCTTTCGGCGAGCTGCAGCAGCAGCATATTGCCGTAATCATGCCCAAAGCTGTCATTGACCAGCTTGAAGCGGTCGATATCCAGATAAAAGACGGCAACCTTTTGTCCGAGCGATCGGGCCAAGGCTAAAGTTTCGTTCAAATGATCCTTGAACATTCTGCGGTTCGGCAATCCGGTCATATCGTCATAATAGGCCATGTAACGGATCTTCTCATCACCGCGCTTGCGCTCCGATATGTCCTGGCAGATCAGGACGCTGCCGTGACCGCCAGTCCCCGCTTCTGCCGGCGCAGCGGTAACGTGCAAATTGATTCGGAACCCGGTCTTGTGAATCACCGCCGTTTCAAACGCTACCGCCTTCCCCACCCTGGCCTGCTCCACGCAAGACAGCGTGGCGGTTGCATGCTCTTCGGCGACCAGCGCCGCAAACGGCCGGCCGAGCAGCTCCTCGGCCGTGAAGCCGAGCATTTTTTCCGCCTCCCGATTCACTCGTACAAACCGGCCTTGCCGGTCGAAAATGCCGATCGCGTTCGGGTTATAATCAAACAATGAATCCGGCAAGGAAGATGCCGCGCGCTCTGTCTGAAGGGCTTTGTTCGAACCGTTTCTGCCCAGCGCGACGAGCAGCAATAGTGAGGCTAGTATGCAAATCCATGCTGTATAGGGCTTTATGTATAGGCTTGCGATTACGACGAGAACGATATACCCGCCTATATAAACCCGCTTACTCACTGGCTGTCCTCCTTCATCTGCTCAATCCTTCGTGATTGGAAGCGTAACGCTGACTACCGTTCCTTCTCCTACCTTGCTTTCCACAAGCATATGCCCTTTATGGTCTTCAATAATTTTGTAGCTGACCATAATACCTAGTCCTGTGCCCTTTTCTTTGGTCGTAAAAAAAGGTTCGCCGAGCCGGGCCAGCACCTCTTCCGAAATTCCGCACCCTCTGTCCTTCACGACGATTCGCACGCAGTCCCCGGCTTCCGCTTTGACCTGAATATCGATCCGCCCGCCCTCCGGCATCGATTCCATCGCATTTTGAATCAGGTTGATGAACGTTTGTTTCAACTGGTTTTCTTCGCACATGACAAGCGGCAGGCCGTGTTCGACCGTCGTCGCGAACTGGATGTTGCTCAAAATCGCCTGGCTCTCCAGCAGCGTAACGACATTACCCACGATTTTCTCCACGCTTTCGGGCCGGAAACGCAGCATCTGCGGTTTCGCCAGCACAAGCATTTCCGTAATGATCAGCTCGATGCGGCTGAGTTCGGACAGCATAATTTCGTAATATTCCTCTTTGCCCGCCGCGCCCGCCCGCAGCAGCTGGATAAAACCTTTCAGCGACGTCAGCGGGTTGCGGATTTCGTGCGCCACACCGGCGGCAAGCTGGCCGACAACCGAGAGCTTTTCCGATTTGCGCAGCATTTCTTCGGTTTTTAGCCGCTCCGTAATATCCTTGAACGTAATGACGACTCCGATCATTCGTCCGCTTTCGCATATCGGAGAGGTTATGTACTCGACCGGGAACGATTCGCCGGTCTTTTTGTAGAACAGCTCGCTGGCATTATGATCGAACACGCCCTCAAGCATGCTGCGGTAAAACGAGGAGCCTGCGCTTGCCTCCGAATCCCCTTTCCCGGCCGGACCGCTGAGAACCATGTACGCGTCTTTTCCGATCATTTCTTCTTCGGAGTAGCCTGTTATTCGCTCCGCGGCGTCATTCCAGAAAATGGTACGGAGATGCTCATCCACGCCAAAGATGCCATCCGACACCGCGTTGATAATAAGCTGGTTTTTGTTATGCAGCTTCTCAATCATCGCCTCGTTCAGCTTGCGTCCCGTAATGTCCTGTACTTGGGATACGACACATGCGGGGCTTCCTTCCCGGTTCCGCACGAGCGTAACGGTCAAAATGCCCCATATCAGCTCCCCGTCTTTGCGCACATAGCGCTTTTCCAGCTGATAGGAATGGCTTTCCCCGCAAATGATCTGTTCGAACTGCCGCAAATCTGTATCCCAATCTTCGGGATGCGTGATTTCAGGAACGCTCCGTACAAGCAGCTCCTCTTCCGTGTAACCTAACAGGCTGCATAACGAATCATTCACTTTAAGAATGCTGCCTTCCATGCTCACAAGCGCCATCCCGGTCGCTGCATGGCCAAAAACGTAACGGAATAACTCATCGCTGGCGGGCAGCCCGAGCTCCAACTGAATCGGATCGCGGGTATTTGATGAATTCCTTGTGAATTCAGCCATGCTTCCCATCCTTTCGAGTGCGGAAGAATGATCATTTTAATTGAATTCTTTTCTACATTATAGAAGCTTTTTCCTGCAAGGAGGGCAAATAAATGAAAAAAGAGCCGGAAGTATCCGACTCTTGACTCATTTCCATGCGGCTATCGCCAACAAGACCCATCCCAGCAAAAAGCTTACTCCGCCCAAAGGCGTAATCGGTCCGAACCATTTGATCCCGGTCAGGCTTAATGCATAGAGGCTGCCGGAAAAAAGCACGATTCCGATAAACAGTGCCCAACCCGATACCTGGACCATGGAACTGTTAGCGAGCTTGTCCGACAACACGGCAATCAAAATTAGTCCCAGCGCATGGATCATATGGTACTGGACACCCGTACGAAAGACGTCCAGCATGTCGGCTGACAGCTTCTGTTTCAAGTAGTGCGCGCCGAACGCTCCCAAGGCAACCGACAAAAATGCGTTGATGCTGCCGAGGAACAAAAATAGTTTCATCATTGCAGCGAGTCTCCTTCATCCGTCATTATATTCCTTCCTAATCATAGCTGATTTTGCGAAAGGAATCCACCGGGGAGTCCGGGAAACCGGAGATGACCGGGAAGCTTCAGCTAATTTGCCCGATATCGTGCTGGCCTACGATAAGATTGACCGGTTCCACAAAAACTCTCGTAATGACGGGCTGCCTGAGCAGGTCGATTTCGATGTCCACGATTTTCGCACGGGCCGTTTTGCCTTCCCGCTTGTCATAGACGACGTTGAATTCCTGCAGCCCCAACTGATAAGTAACAACCGACGCGCCGACGGAAAGCGCAGGCGATTCGTATTCCCCGTGTTCGAACAGCACTTCCGACAAAATCTCTTCATTCATATCGACAATCGTCACATACTGGCAAAATAAATAACGCATGCATGATGCCCCCCAAATTTGTAAAGTTGGGGAACAATTCGCTGCACACGTCCAAAAGTCCTTCAAAACCGGATCAATAGTTCTAAATTCACAAAAAATCCACCAGAACGATCATAACCGGTATGGTGATCATACTGAATAATGTCGAAGAAAATACAGCTTGCGAAGAAAATTCCGGCTCATTGTCGTATTCGATCGCGAGCAGCACGCTGCTTAAAGACGTGGGCACCGCGCAGGAGAGGACGAGCGCTTTGGCCGTCAAGCCTTCAAGACCGAGCAGCCACACCGCCAAAAAACCGAGCGCCGGACCGGCGGCCAGCCGCAACATATTGGAGACAAGCACATCGGACAGCTTGAATTTCCATTTCATGGCCCCCAATTGGACCCCAAGCGTGAGCAGCGCGGTTGCCATAAACGCATTCGAAATATATTGAAGCGGCAAATAAATCGGGTGCGGTACGTCCAAATGAAAGTAACGCAAAATAATGGCGGCGGGAATCGCATATATAACCGGAAGGGAGAGCATCGTTTTGAGCGTCGCCTTGAAGTTCGATTTGTGCGCATTGATCGCGTACACCCCGTAGGTGTTCGGGATCAACGACTGCATAATCATAATGATGATCTGAATGGACAGCGTGTAAGCGTTCCCGGCAAACACCGTCTGATTGAGCGGAATGGCGTAATTGGCGCTATTGTAAAAAAGCACGCTGTTGCGCATCGCGCTGCGCATGCCGCCCTGCAGCTTTTTCACCCGGATCACGATTTCGACGAGCGCGATAAGCATGCTGAAAAACAACACAAAAAACAGCAGTATTTGCATCAGCACATGCAGATCGATCTCCGATTCATAAAGCTTTACAAATACCAAAGCAGGAGAAAACACGTAAAAATTCAGCTTGGACAGCGTCTTGATGTCTATCCGAAACGCCCTGTATATCCCTACGCCGATAGCGATCATAATGCTGATAGGCACAATATTGTTGACCAAAATAAACAAGAAATAAGTCATCGCGGTCTCACTTCTCTCCGTAAATACACTGTTTTCTATTGTACCATATTAATCGGCATGGCAACTATATGCCTCGAACATGCATACGAAAAAGCCCACACGCTGGAAGCGCCGGACAGCAGATACGGGCGAGGATGCCCCTTGCAGTTCGGTTCCGGCGCTCTCTGCTTCGCAGCTCGCCAAAGGCAACCCCGGATTGGGCCACCTGCACATGCCAAAAACCCGCAGCCTCGTCTCGCCTGCCAGCGGCTGCAGCGCGCTGAAGTGAGCCGCGTCTCGCCTGCACCGGGGTGCGGGGCTGAAGTGAGCCTCGACTCTACTTCCACTGGGTGCGGCGCTGAAGTGGGGGGACAAGGCCGCTTGGCATGGAAAAAACCTGCGAAAGTGCAGGCTTTCCGTAATAAATGGTTCATTTTGGTGAAAAGCCTGCAATTGTGCAGGAATTTTCGATGAAAATGAATCTGAGCTCCTGTTCGCGGCGAAAAGCCTGCACTATTGCAGGAATTTTTCGTAGCCAGCGCAGCAACCGAGCAAAAACTGTACTTTTGCAGGTTTTCTTCGTGCGACCTGGCAAATTGTGCGAACGGCTCTGGCGGGTGAGTTTCGGGCATTTGCGAAAGTGCAGGTTTTTTCCGAAAATGGTTCGTTTTGGCGAAAGCCTGCACTATTGCAGGAATTTTTCGTGACCAGCGTATTAACCGAGCAAAAACTGTACTTTTGCAGGTTTTCCCTACGTCAACCGATCGCAGTCATGGAGCGCAGCACCGCGCGCTGGGAGCTGGCGCGTTGCCTTGCCAACCAGATGCTCTGCTTTCGCGGACACAATTGCGCGCTATCTTTCCGCACACTGCCAACGCTGGTTGACCGACCGCCGTCGTGCAGTTGGGAGCTGCTCGTGGGGCTATGCAGGCGGGATTTTGACAGTGCTGCCGGATCAATCCTGCTCCTTGCATCATCCATGCGCGAAGGGGCCTGCCGAAGCAGCCCCCTGACATCGTACACTACCCGCACGGGGTCCCGTTTATATAGTAGGCGTCCTTCTCGTAGGCGATAAACGCCACCTCGACTTCGGCCAGTCCCAGCCGGATTACGTGGTCGGTGATCGCCCGGGCGACTCTGCCGCGGACTTCCGCGCCCCGGTCAAACCAGGCGACTTCGATGAACGGGTACGTCTCCGTTATTTTGCCTGCGAATATGGCGGTGTGGTTGACGCATTCCAGGGTGAAATGATCCTCCGGGCATTCGCAAATTCCGGCAAGCTCGCTTGCGAGCCCCGAACTGATGCGGCAAATTTGTTCTGCGCTCAAGCCTCGAATCGTTAGTCTTGGCACGGATTTCCCTCCTCTTTGAGTGATAACCCGCTTTCCGTCGTCGTCATGTAAGCAAAAAAATCTTCGGCCAGGTTCGGATCGAACTGCCTCCCGCTTTCCTCCAAAATGACCTGAAGCGCCTGCTCGCTGCCGATCGCCTGGCGGTACACATGATCATGCGTCATAATATCATAACTGTCGACAATAGCCAAAAGCCGCGACAGCTTCGGTATTTGCATCTCCTTCAGACCGTACGGATAGCCGCCTCCGTCCCAGCGCTCGTGCATCGACAATATCGCCTCGGCCAAAGCAGGTTCGCCGAGCGACAAGGCCATCCGGTAGCCGATCTCGCTGTGGGAGCGCATCACGTTCCACTCTTCTTCCGTAAGCGATCCGGTCTTGCCGAGAATTTGCTCGGGAATGACGACTTTGCCCACGTCATGCAGACGCACGAGCAGCTTCAGATTGATCGTATCCGCGGACTGCGGGTCCATCCCGATCCGGGCCGCCAATCCCAGCGCCAGGCGCTCGATTCTCTCGATATGGCGGGGATCCTCGATCTTTCTTGCATACATCGCCTCGTTGATGTTGGCCATCAGGCTCTTGCGCACCTGCTTGCTTTCCAGCAGCTTGTTCTTGTACATTTCTTTTTCGGCGAGGTTGAAAAACAGATGAAAATGATCGCCGGGCTGCACCATCGTCGCGCTGCCGGCCGCCATGCTGACCTGGATCGGATAAGATTCCTGCTCGGCGCAAGCCTGCTTGAGCCGCTCGATCTTCTCCGTGCAGGCGGTTGTCCCGGTCCGGGAGAGCAGGACGATGAATTCGTCGCCGCCCCATCTCGCCGCCAGCGCCTCGTCCCCGAAGCATTGCCGGATCAGCTCGGCAGCCTGTGACAGCAGACGGTCCCCTAGCTGATGGCCGAATACGTCATTCGCCAGCTTCAAGCCGTTCATGTCGAGAAGAACGATACTGACCGGCATATGCTCCGCAGTCAGCAGCCCGGGAACCGCAGCTTCCACGTAGGCCCGGTTGTACAACCCGGTAAGGTTGTCATGGAAGCTTAAATACTCCGCTCGGGCACGGGACTGCAGTTGGTCCGTCATATCCGTCATCATGACCATGACGACTTGACCTGCGGGACTGTCCGGGTCCGGTTCGATCCACTTGTATTCGAGCTGGATTTGCCGGCTCCCGATCTCCGCTCTCCCCGGCAATTCGGCGAGAAGCGCGTTTTTGACAGCCGCATCCGTCTCCCCGAACAGGCGGCTCAGCCATTGTTCCACGCTTTTCCGCTCCGTGCTCCCGCTCTCCCACAACAATTCCGCGAAATGAATGCCGCTCGGCCGCTTGTTTAAAATGCGCAGGCACGCATCGCTGTACTGCTTCTGCACGATCCCTTTCGCGTCAAACGTCAAAAACCCCTGATTGGCGTTGTTCAGCAGCGCTTTGATATCGTCTTCGCACCGCTTGAGCGCCATTCCCTGCAAATCGCTGATATACAATATTTTTTTGGTAACGCGCAGCAGCTTCTCATAGCTGGACAGCAGCTTTTGGTATTCGGTCAAAAGCTCGTTGCCCTGGTGCTCTTCCCGAACAGCCAGTCGTTTGGCATCGTACAGCATATTCAACTCGCTCTCAAAACCTTTCTGCTGATCACTCCGATAGCTTATCACGGTTACCAAGCTCCTTATTGTCAGATGTTCGCCGCCGCTCAGGCCGGAACGCAAGCAAAGTCCAGTCGTCCCGTTGGGCTTCTGTCCCCATGTATTCGTCCATCATCCGGCGAAAAAGCTCTTGCTGCTCGTTCAGCGGCAGCCGTGCATGCGCATCGATAAACTGCTTCAGCCGGGTTTTGCCGAATGAAAAGCCTTTTTCCCCGCCGCTTTGGTCTGCAATGCCGTCCGTAGCCATATATACGGTCGTGTGCTCCCGCACCGCGATCCGGTGGTTGGCGTACGCATATTCGGCTGGAGTCCGCCGGTAACCGATGCTCTGCTTGTCGCCTTTGTACAGCTGTACGCCCTCATCGCCGTCCTGCACATAGATCGCGCTGCCGCCGCCGGCAAATACGATTTCATCCTGCCCGACGTAGCACAAGGCAAGATCCAGACCGTCATCGGCGAGCCCCTCATTGTGCTGCTGCCTGAGCGTCTCTTTGACCGCTTGGTTGAGCTTGCCCAGGATGCCCGCCGGGTCGCCTTCCTCGCTGCGGTCGGCGATCTGATTCAACAGCGATATGCCGAGCATCGTCATGAACGCGCCCGGTACGCCGTGGCCGGTGCAGTCCCCGACGGCCACGTAATACCCCCGCTTCGTCTCGCTCAGCCAATAAAAATCGCCGCCTACCCCGTCCCGCGGGCGCCAGATGACGAAATACTGCTCCCAGAGCCGGTCCAGCAGGGCCGGATCGGGAAGCGCGGATTCCTGTATCCGCTTGGCATAATCGATGCTGTCCAGCAGCTCCCGGCTGCGCTCCTCAACCTCCCTCGTCCTCTGTCCGACGAGAACTTCCAGCCGCTGATTGAGCTGCAGGGCGCGCTTGTACGGGTTCGCCAGCTTCCGCGATACATTGTAGAACAGGAAGACGATCGCCAGCAGGGAGATCACGATCGCGACGGCCGTATTCACTTTAATATTGTCCAAAAAATATACGGTATCGGTCCGCGGAATTTGAAACAACAGCCGCATTTTCATCGACGGGATCGGATAGCTGATGAGGTCGACCAGCTCGCCATTCGGATTTTGCGACTCCAGAACCTGCACATCCTGATTGAACTGCTCCATCACTTTGGCATACGTATCACTAGAAACAAAGCCGGATATCAGCTTGCCTGTCTGATCGTAGCGGTCCGACAGATGGATGACGCCCATCCCGTCAATCATCCACATTTGGCTCTTTTCCGAATATTTATACTTCTGGAAATCATCGGACAGCCCTTTGAGGCTGAGGCCCACGCCGGCTACGCCGAGCGGACGGTCCGTTTCGCCGATCAGCACGTTGACGAATACGTACGATTGCCGGCGCTCCACGTTATAGTCGACGACGACAGCCGTTTTTTTCCCCGATTCGAGCGTTTGATAAAACCATTTGTCATCCGGCTTGTCCCTGGACACTGTGGAGAGGATCGAGCCGTTTTCCGACCAATAATGGCCGGTAAGCGCGCTGACGATGAAGGAATTGTCGTAATCGAACTGCCGGCTGCTCATCACGAGCCTTTCCCTGATCATGCGCGTAAGCTGCTCGTCCTGTTCTCCGCCGCCGATCCATTCGAGGACGGCAGGGTCGTCGGCCAGCAGCCTCGACGTTTCCTTGGCCCGCTCGATCCGGCCCTCCACTTTTGAAGAGACGGATTGGGCGATGTAGCCGAGCTCTTTGCTTTTCAGCTTTGTGATAACTTCTTTTTCCGTAAAATAATACGATAAAAAGCCGATGAGCAGCATGGAAAAAACGATAAGCGCGCTGGCAAGCGCTACCACTCGGATCACGTCGCGATCATGGAAGCGATCGCTGCGGCTGCCGGACTGCTGCCTGTCGCCTGCGGTTATAGGGGCGCCGGGTTTCATCTATCCGCGGTCTTCCTTGGCGATCAGATGAAACGGCAGCGTCAAATCTTCTTTAAATTCCTGCGCACACTCCAGCTCGCTCTCGTTGTCTGCGTCGTAATACCAATATAATTGAATGTTTTTGCCGCCTGCGTGCGCCTCGTCCAGCTTCTCCAGCATCGTCATGATGCATTTCGTACTGCTGGTGTTGATGTAAGGCAGCATCAGCTCGAACTTGACGATCGCTTCCTCTTGCAACTGCTCCAAATACGCGCCCACCCATGCCAGAACCGGCTCGTAAAACTTGAACGCATTTTCGGGAAACGACTGGCCTCTGATCGCCAAAACGTGAAGTTGCGGATCGAAATGAATTTCCGGTGTGCTTCTTGATCCTTCTATGCGCATAAGATGTAGGTCTGCCACCATTAAACAACCGCCTTTAATGTAAAAAATGACAAGTGCTCGTCAATTGGGGAAATGGAATATTCCAGCGGAAGACTGGCTTTTCTTGCCATATCGATCAAGCCGATGCCTGCACTTGATTGCGCTTCCGGAAGCTCCTCCCTGAGCTTCTCTTTGAAAAGCTTTTTCAGTCCGTCCTTATCCATGGCGGCCAATTGTTCGATATGCGCCACAAGAGGAGCGAGATCCACGTTCTCGATCAGGTTGCCGCAGCAAACGTAATTTCCCGCTTCCCACTTCCCGATCGTCACGATCGCCGATTGCTCGATACGTTCGGCGCTGCTGCCGGATGCTTTGGCCGCGCAATAATTTTTGATGTTCTGCGTCTGTTCGATAAATATGGAGAAAATATTGAAAATTTCCGTTTTCGGACGATTGTCGTTCTCCATGTACCTTTTGACCGCTTCCCCGTATTCTTCGATTAATCCTTGGGAAAGCCGGCCGGAAAAGCAGATTAGTATTCCTTTGCTCTGAAGCATATTATGAATGTCGTATATCTGGCCGTGATTCAAGGGGCATCCTCCCTTTTCTTAAGAATACAAAATTCGACTTTCTCTTTATATTACCAGAGTCCTAGTCCTCAAAAAAGGCGAAAACAGAAAAAAAGTTTGCAAATCGACGCTTGCAAACTTTCGGATATGGGGGAGTTTCGGTTGCCGGTCGGAGTATTACTGGACCGCATTCACATCGATCAGGAACAGCTTGAGCAGCTCGCTGAATTTGGCTATGTCTTCCGGCGTCAGCCGGCTCTCGGCGAGCATCGTATGCAGCGTTTGGGGAATGCACAGCGCTTTTTGGTAGAGCGCCATTCCGCTGTCCGTAATTTTGATGTTGACGATCCGCTCGTCTTCCTGCGATCTTTGCCTTTGGATCAGCTTCTGGGCTTCCATGCGCTTGAGCATGGGCGTCAGCGTGCCGGAGTCCAGATCCAGCTTCTCGCTGAGCTCCTTGACCGTGCTTTCCTGTTGGTCCCACAGCACGAGCAAAACCAGATACTGCGGGTACGTCAGCCCCAACTCGTCCAGCATCGGGCGGTACAGGCGAGTGACCGCGCGGGAACTGGCATACAGATTGAAGCATAGCTGGTTTTCCAATTTTAAATATTCACTGCTGCTCATGGCTTACAATTCCTTTCCGTCCATTCGATTTGCAAACAATCTATTTGTTTAAAATGTATATAAAATAACATGGGATGTCAATGGGAGCCGCGGCAGCGGCAAAAACCCGCTGGCGCTATGAGGCCTAAAAAGTCTGTTCGATGAAAACGGCAGAACATATCTTTATGCAAAAATGACTGCTTTTATGCAGCATAAGCGGCAAAAAAGCAGTCACTATTCAGCCCTTGACCGATCCGGCGGCAATTCCTTCCACAATCCGATTGCTGAGCACGATAAAAGCGGCCAAAATCGGCAAAATACTGATCATCAGCGTCGCTCCGATCGCTCCCCAGTCGGTGGTGTACTGGCCGATGAAATTTTGCACGCCGACCGTCAGCGTCTTCAGCTTGTCGGAGCTGATGAACGTATTGACGAAAATAAATTCGTTCCAGTTGTAGATCATGTTGATAATAGCGGTCGTCGTCATTACGGAAGCGGTCATCGGCAGCGTGATCCGGGCGAACATCCGGTTGATCGAGCAGCCGTCCATGACAGCGGCCTCTTCCACCTCGCGGGGCAGCGTGTAGTAGAAGCCGAGGAGGATCATAATTGTAATCGGCATATTAAAAGCGGTATACGAGAGCACGATGGATAGCGGATGATCGATCAGATTCATTTTCTTGAACATGCTGAACAGCGGAATTAAAGTGGAATGAACCGGGATCATCAGGCCGATCATGAACAAGCCGAGAACGAACGACTTCAGCCGCCATTTCATCCGCGTTATCGCAAACGTGACCAGGCTTGCCAGCAAAACCGTCAAAACGACGGCCAAAACCGTAATCCATACGCTGTTGAAAAAATACAGGCTGATATGGCCCTCGGTCCATACCTTGGCGTAATTTTCCCAGCGCAACTGCGCAGGCAGGGCGAACGGCGGCAGATTAAACACTTCCTGGCTGTTCTTCAGCGAGAACAGCAGCAGCCAAATGAGCGGCAGCACTTGCAGTGCCGCTACGGCAATCAGGATCACATACAGCAGCCCGTATCCGAGCCGCTGCGGCAGTTTGGAGCCTTCGGCCTTCGGCCGGGCGCGCAAAGCGGTCGCTGTACTCAGGTGCAGCCCCTCCTCTCTCACGAATATTGAATTTCCTCTTTCGTTGCGGTCGCTTTGCGGATCAGCCAGGTAACGACCAGGCATATGAGCAGCAGGAAAAAACCGATTGCGCTGGCGTATCCGAAATCGTAGCCTTTAAACGCCTTTTGGTACATGTAGGAGGCCATCACTTCGCTCGCCCGGTTAGGGCCGCCGCCCGTCATTACGTAGATCAGATCGAAATATTTGAGCGACCCGACGACGGCAAGCACGACCGTCACCTTGACCACCTCCGCGATCAGCGGCAGCTTGATTCGCAAAGCGATATGCCACGGATTCGCTCCGTCGATTCTGGCGGCTTCGATCAGCGATGACGGGATATTTTTCAGCGCAGCATAGTAAATCAAGATGTAAAAGCCCGCATATTGCCAAAGAATCGGGATGAAAATAGCGTACAGCACGATGGACGGATCGGCCAGCCACTCCGGCGTATTCTTGATGCCCGCCGCTTCGAGCGCCGTGTTCAGCACGCCGTTCGACGGGTGAAATATTTTTAGCCAAAGCTGCGCGATGGCGACCGATGACAGCAGCATCGGGATCAAATATATTTTGCGCAGCAGGCCCGCTCCTTTAATGGAGCCGGACAGCACAAGCGCGACCAGCAAGTAGCCGATCAGGCTTAGCGTCGAAAATACGGCTAGCAGGAACGAATGGCCCGCGCTCTGCCAAAACAGCGCGTCTTTCAGCAGTTGTACGTAGTTCTCCGTACCGATAAACGTCATAGCCCCAACGCCGTCCCACTTCATCAAGCCGTAATAACCGGTCAGCACGATCGGGATATAAATCAGCGCCAATATCATGAAGAGCGCAGGCAGCACGTATAGCGCTATGATTCTTTTGTCGGACATGACTTTATCCATAGCAGCTCGACTCCTCCGAAATTCCTTTATTTCCCCGCTTCTTTGGCCAGCGCCTCTTCATGCTTCTTGGCGAACTCCTCCGGAGTGGCAGCTTTGCCGAACAGCGCCTGTATCATGTTCAGATGGGTTTCCGCCGCGCCCGGCTTCATTTGCACATCGGCGAACAGTGTAATGTTGCTCGCTTGATTCAGCTCGTTCAGCAGGTCGATGTACAGCTTCGGCAGCTGGATTTTGGAAGTGTCCACTTTGGTTGCGGGAATCACGCCGGCTTCCGTAACCGAATGCTCGCCCCACTTGGTAATGAAAAATTTGATGAACGCCTTGGCCTCGTCTTTCACTTTGGAGTTCTCCCCAACGAACATCCCGACGCCCGGCCCGCCGACCCAACTGTTCGCATCGCCTTTGCCGCCCTCTACGGTCGGGAACTTGAAGAAGCCGATCTTGTCTTTAAAATCCTGCGGCACGTCTTTGTTCGTCGTGTAGTTCGGAAGCTCCCATGTCCCCATCAGGTACATGGCCGCTTTGCCGTTCATGAACTCGGATTTGCCCTCGTCGTTGGATAAGCCATTGAAGCCTTTGTTAAAAGCGTTCAAGCCGACGAGCTCCTGCACGTCCTTGGCTGCGGTGATC
This sequence comes from Paenibacillus sp. sgz302164, assembly GCF_056120505.1. NCBI lineage: Bacteria > Bacillati > Bacillota > Bacilli > Caryophanales > Paenibacillaceae > Paenibacillus > Paenibacillus sp. sgz302164. The sequence goes on from NZ_JBVYOL010000001.1 coordinate 798,582, forward strand.
AGGCTCGGATCTTCGAACGAGCCGCTGCGGTCGATCGCTTTTTTCAACGTTTCCTTGCCGCCGACCCGGTCGGCAAAATACATGTACCACAGCGAGCCTGTCCAGCGGTCCTTGTTGCCCAGCGCAATCGGCGCGACGCCTGCGGCGCTAAGCGTTTTCACGGCTTGCTTGAGTTCATCGTACGTTTTCGGAACCTGCACGTTGTTTTTGGCGAACAGGTCTTTGTTATAATAGACCGGCACGATGTTCAGCTCTACCGGAAGCGCGTACGTCTTGCCGCCGAAAGCGTAAGCCTCCGTCGTTCCCTTGACGAATTTGCCGTTTAAATCGCTGCTCTGCAGCACATCGTCAAGCGGTGTGAACAGGCCTCCTTTCACATAAGGGTCCATGTAACCCGCGGCCCAGGTCATGCCCACATCCGGGAGTTCATTGGAGGTGGAGAGGATTTTCATCTTATTTTTGTATTGTTCGTTTTCCAGCACTTCCTGCTCGATCTTGATGTTCGGATTGGCCGTCTGAAACTCCGTAATGATTTGATTGACGATTTTATTTTGCGTAGCCGAGCTGCCTGCGGGCCACAAATGCATGAATTTGATCGTCGCTTTTTTGTCGGACTTGGCCGTGCCGCCGCTATCTCCCGCTTTGGCCGACGCCTGCGGGCTTGCGCTTTGGCTTTGTCCGGCGTTCGCCTCTTTGGAACTTGAGCAGCCTGCCAATACAGTTCCCATGGAAACTGTAAGCAGTAATGAGAATGTAAGCGCTTTTTTCATAATCTTTCGAATCCCCCTTCATCAATTTGGCTTTCCGAACTTTATTCTAGCAGAATCTTCCAGAGGGGGTAAGGCAACGATGTTTAGCAAAAGTTCCACTTTTTTTAGATTTCATTTCCCGGGTCGGCCATTTCCTTGCGATATTGCGCGGGGCTCTTGCCTTCGTATTCCTTGAACAGGGTGATAAAATATTTCGCCGTCCGGTACCCGACCTGCTCGGCGATTTCCGCGACAGGCCACTTGGTCCGGATCAGCAGCTCCTTCGCTTTTTGCAGCCGGATGCGGGTCACGTACTCGCTGAACGTAAGGCCCGTTTGCTCCTTGAACAGCGAGCTGAAATAGCTCGGGTTCAAATGGACGCGGTCCGCCACCTCGCGTAAGGAGAGCGGCTCTCCCTTGTGCTCGTCCACATAGCGCAGCGCTTCGCGAATCGGATCGCTGATGTGTGGATGCTCCTCCCGCGCGTCCATCAGCCGGGTATCCACCATTTTCTCCATCGCTCCGACTCTTTCGCGCGCCTCCTCGATCGTCATCGCCTGCTCGACGGCTTCGATCAGCTTTTTCTTTTGCAGCGGCTTCAGCAAATAATTGACCACGCCCAATTGGATCGCCGTCTGCGCGTAATCAAAATCGGGATGGCCCGAGATGATGATCACAACCGGCTTGTGCGGCCTGCGATTCAGCAGCTCGACGAGACGCAGACCGCTGACTTCCGGCATCCGGATATCGGTGATCAGCAGATGGACCGGGTTGTCATGCAGCATATCGATGGCCTGCACGCCGCTGTCCGCGCACACAATCCGGTAGCGCCCGGCTGACCAAAATTCCAGCGTTTTTTGCAGACCCTGCCGGGTTAAAGGCTCGTCGTCGACGATCATGATCGTTTTTTGCATATGAATCATTGCGCACCTCCGTCATTCACCGGAATTTCAAAACTGACGTTCGTGCCGGCGCCGGGGCTGCTTTGAACGACAAGGCTTTCGCGCTCATCGCCGGCATGTCCGAAGTACAGCTTTAATCTGCGTCCCACATTCGAAAGCCCCATGCCGCCGACTTCGCCGGAAAGCGCTTGTCCCCCGGCCACCCTCTGCCGGATCGACCGCAGCGTCGCTTCCTCCATGCCGGGCCCGTCGTCCGCCACCGTAATCAGCAAGCGGTCGCTGTCCGCCGCAGGCCTTACGCTTACCGTTATCGCGCCTTGGCCCGTCCGGCCTTCCAGGCCGTGCAGGATCGCATTCTCGACAAGCGGCTGGATCAGCAGCTTCGGCATCGGCACATGATGCCACCTCGCAGCGCAATCGATGCTCCAGGCAAAACGATCGCCGAACCGCATTTTCATAATGAGCAGGTAGCGTTCGACATGCTCCAGTTCGGCGCCGACCGTAACCCACTCGTCTTTGCTCGGATTTCCGATGGTGTAGCGGAACAACTCGGACATCGCGATCACGTACTCGGCCAGCTCCTCGTTCTTTTCCTGCAAAGACCAGTAAAGCGCTTCCAGCGTGTTGTAAAGAAAATGGGGATTAATTTGCGCCTGAAGAGCTTTCAGCTCCGTCCGGCTTTGCATAACTTCCTTTTCATAGACGAGCTCGATCAGCCGGTTCATGTTGTCCACCATTTGATTGTATGTATAATTCAAATCGTTGATTTCCGCCGTGTACGAAGTTTCGGGGTTGGGCGTCAGCACGCCGCTGCGGGTGTTGCGCATCGCCTTGATCAATTTGAGAATCGGCCGGGTAATCATCGTCGAGAGCATGAACGACATGAACAGGAACAGCAACAAGCCGACCGCCCCCGAGGCGATTATCGCCGTTCGGAGCACGAAAATGCCCGCGGTAACACTGCTGACCGGGTTCAGGATCATCAGCGTCCAGCCGGTTACTTCCGAAGGCTGCTTCACCAAAATGTAGCGCTCCCCGGCAATATCGACGGTCTGCCCGTCCGTGCTCATCAGCGCCTCGATATCGGCGGTCGCCTGATCGTCCGCAGCTATGGGGCGGGACTCGCGGTCGACCAGAAGCATCGCTTCGCGCTGCTGCTCTTCGGAAAGCAGCTCCTTGAACTCGAAATAGCTCCTGCTGATGCGGACCAGCAAATAGCCGCCGTTCGAAAACCAGCGGTCGAGCAGGCTGATGCGCCGTATGGCGAGCACCGAATCGCTGTCTCTGGGATCGATTCCGATCCAGACGAGCTTCCCTTTCTCCCGCTCCGCTTCCCCGATCCATTTCGGATCGACGCGGTTCGAGAGCAATCGGTCGTCCAGCGGGAACAGCCTGGCGGAGTCGCTGTTGTACACTTCCACGGATGCGACGCCGGTCGAATAGCCCTGGATTTCGTTGGCGATATGAACCAGGCTTTGCCGCTGGTCAAATTTGGCCTGCTTCCCGTTCACTTCCGCCAGAAGCAGCTGCTGCACGTACGGATCGTTGATCGCCTGCGTCGTCAGCGTATCGATCTGTTTGATAAGCGCTTCCAATCTGCCGTTGGCCTGCACCGCCGTTTGCCGGATCTGCTTTTCCGCATTATTTTTCAGCAGCGTCGACACCGAATTGAAAGTAATAATACCGACCAGAACCAGCACGATCATCATCACCAGCAAAAAACCGACCAATATTTGATTGCGCAGCGTATTCCATTTGCTCAGGCTCAGCCGCAAAGGGGTTTCACCTCTTTCGTTAAGAAATATCGTTGTATCCGCTCCGTTATCGTGCTAGTCTGGTTCATAGGAACTATAAAGCGGGGGGAGCCAAAACGTGCGGGGAAAAGACGCGATATTTGACGACATGCTGTCGATTACGGCAGACCTTTTTTATCCGGCCGAGCACCGTTTGTTTTGGTCTGAAGCGGACTTGGCGGACGCTTCCATCCTCGATATCGGCTGCGGCAACGGCGCCTACTTGTCCAAAATGCACGACAGCTTTCCGGCGGCCCGGAAGACAGGCATCGAAATCAGCCCCGGCATTTTCCAAAAAGCGCTGCCGCGCCGGAAGCCCGGGCTCGAATTTCACTGCATGAGCTTCGAGGATTTGCCGCAGGACACGCTCTACGACCTTGTGATTTTGCGCCTCGTCGTTCATCACATCCCCGACAAGCCAAGCCTCTGCCGCACGCTGAAGCGGATCACGCATGAGCGCTCGGTCATTGTCGTTCTGGAAGTTGAAAGCGAGCGTCTGCATGTGAATAGCAGCCTTCCGCTGTTCGGCTCCTTGTACGAAAGCTCCCGGCAAGCTCTGCTCAAAAACAGGCTCCTGGATGCGAAAGACAGCCTGAAGCTCGAATTCGAACATGCCGGGCTTCGGCATCTATATACTCGGAATTATAGCATAGATGCTTCCCGGCAGGATGATAAACATCGGCTGCATGCGTACATGCGGCTCGTTTCGCAATATTTGCTGGGCGAATCGCTCCCTCCCGAACGGAAGGACGAGCTGAACGACTGGCTGCGGAATCCGGCAAGCACGCACGCGGTCCATATGTTCGGCACGGCTTTTGCCCGGGGCGCCGGGCCAATCTGAAAAGGGCGGGTGAACGATGAACTGGCATCATGTATTTGAAGAAGAGCTGAAAGACGTCTTTGCGCAAGCCGGAACGGCCGTCTCCCGGTTTCCGGAACCTATGGACCGGCTCGGCCTGGACTATTTGGCCAAATTTGACCCTAACCGCAAAGACAGCACCAAAAATTATATTTGCTATTTGCTGCCGTTCTGGGTATCGGATCTGGCGGAGCTGCCGGCAAATTCCGTGAGCAAGCTGGCGCTCGCGAACGTCTTCGTGATGCTGTACTTTTTTATCCAGGACGATATTATGGATTCCGCGTCGGGACAGCACAAAGAAAAGCTGCCGCTCGGCAACTTGTTTTATTTGCAGTTTCTGGACATTTACCGGGAGCTCTTCCCTTCGGATTCCCCCTTCTGGACATGGTTTGACCGGTATGTCAGGGAGTGGTCCGATGCCGTCTCCAATGAGCTGCGCCGCAATGATTTCATCCATGACATGTTGAAAGTGGCCGCCAAGGCGAGCCCGGTTCAGTTCGCAAGCACCGGCGCCATGGTTTTAGCCGGCCGCCCCGAGCTCATTGCAGCCGTATCCGAAGCGGTCTGTCAGGTGCTCGTGACGCTGCAAATGGCGGACGATTGGGCCGACTGGCAGGAAGATTTGGAAGAGGGCAGCTACAACTGCCTGCACGCGATGATTCGGGAAGAGCTGCGGCTGCCGCCTGACAGCGCCCTGACCGCCGAAATCGTGAAGCGGCAGGTGTACGTTCACGATGCTCTTGCCCGGTACGCGCAAATTGCCGCAGCGAATCATGTCCGGCTGGAGGAGCTGCAGTTGAACGCACCTCATCTGCTTTCTTTTCATGAATCGATGGTGCGCAATTTGCTGGAGGAGGCGGATCGCATCGAGTGCGGGAGAAAGTCTTTGGAACTAGGCGGATTTAACTATTATTTGTCGAATATGAAGTAAAAATGATAGATTAACATGTCAGTTTATGGTATGCTCATGTAGAACTATTCTACTAATTTGTTTGGAGAGTGATCGATTTGTCAGCTGAAGAAATTCTGAGATCCAAAATTATCCAAAAAGCATGGGAAGATCCATCCTTCAAACAGCAGCTTCTCGCCGATCCGAAAGCGGCTCTCAAAGAAGCATTTGGCATCGTGATTCCTGACAACATCGAATTGAACGTGGTAGAGGAAACTTCCAAACAATTAGTGCTCGTTATTCCGGCCAATCCTGCCGATGTGCTCGACGGGACCCCCGGGCCGGTCAGCATCTGGTAATCGCAAAATGACAAATCCCCCGGAAAGCTTCGGAAGCAGGCAACCGCTTTCCTCCGCTTTTGGGGGATTTTTTAATTGATGACGGAAGGGAAGCGTATGATTGCCTCCGTGCCTTTGTTTTTTTCGCTTTTGAACTCAAGCCTGCCTTTCATGACCTCGATAATCCGGAACGTCACCATCAATCCGAGCCCCGTCCCTTTTGTTTTCGTCGAAAAATACGGTTCGCCCAATTTGGCCAGCGTCGCGGGCTCAATGCCTTCGCCGTTGTCTTTAATGTGAATGACGACTTCCTCGCTCTCCTCATAAGCCCAAATATTGATCTGTCCCTGATCGCGGAACGCCTCGATGCTATTTTTAATAATGTTAATGAGCGCCTGCTTCAATTTGGAAGAATTGCCGTGAATGTACAGCTCCTGCGGGATGCTGAGAAACACGCCTCCGCCGTGCAAAGTGGCCAGCGGAACGATAATGCCTTCGATTTGCTTCAGCTCCTTGGAGACGTTGAGGACGGTAACCTCCTCCAACTGGGGCTTGGCGAACGTTAAAAAATCGGTAATAATGCCTGACGCGCGATCCAGCTCCTCGATGGCCAGCGACATGTATTCCTTTTGCTTCATATCGGATTTATGCGACAGCAGCTGCAAAAAACCGCGGGTCACCTGCAGCGGGTTTCTCACTTCATGCGCAACGGAAGCGGCCAGCGAGCTGATGATTTCCATTTTTTCGGACAATTGCAGCTGGTTGTTGTAAAATTCGAGCTCTTTGGAGTAATTGGCCATCAGCTCCTGATAAGCGGCGAATCTTCGTCCCAGCAGTGTGATCAGCGAAATGACGAAGCCTACGATCCCCCATTTCCACAAGAAAATTTGATGGGTTTGATTGGAGGCGTAAAACCAGATCAGATCGATAACGCCCAACAGTCCGAAGAATGCAAAACCGCTCGTAAAAATAACGGCATCCTTGTTGCCTCTCATCGCGTATTTGACGGAAAACGTGATCAGCAGCGACAGTTGAACGAGCATGATGCAGCCCAGCAGCGTAACGGATATGAAAAAATACTCATCTGCGAACCGGTAGCCGGACAACTGGTTGATGACCATGCATAGGGCGGAGAAAGCGGAGTAGCCGATCTGAAATTTTCTGAACATTTTGATCAGTTTCAGGTTGCCGTCGTCGAATATTTTTTCGAAAAAATAACTGAGTGCAGGCAAAAAAACGACTAGCGAAAGATCGAAAAAATCGACCAGCACAGCGCCGTATTCCCCAAAAATGGCATACATAAACGGAGAATAGGTGACAAAAATTGTCCCCATCGTCAAAATGACGATACCGAGCGAAATCCAGCTGGGCAGTTGGATTTTTTTCAGAAAAATTGCGCATATGAACATGACGGCGGCGATAAAAATCAAAGCGCATCCAAGAATGACGTCCCCCAAATCACGTACGACAAAATGGGGCAGTAAATCCGAATAGCTGCCGATTTCGATATTTGAACGGATTCCCATCCGATCCATCCCCGTTTCCATTTTTAAGTATACCGTTTTGCCGGCGTCTTCATGGCTGAGAGGGACTAAAATCCGCTGAAGGTCATATGGAAAATCGTGGATGCTCTCTTGAACTTTGTTCCCGTCGACATATACGGTCAGATGCTGCGCGTAAAGTTCGCCGATCAAGATCCCGGAATGGTCCCCGACCGACGCCGGAAGCTGAATTTTGATCCAGGCTGAAGTGACGCCGTCAGGCTTCATGGGCATCGGCGCCATAACGGGAACGGTCATCCAGTTCGCCGCTTCGGACGAAGGAGGCTGCTCCTGCGCGCTTCCGGAAGGGTCTCCCCATAGAATCGCCCACTCCGTATTTGTGTCTATGTTTTTTACTTGGGCTGCTTTGATGCCGGAAGCAATGATCCCGTTTGCAAACAGCAGTAGTACGATCAGACATACGACAAAAGCAATGCGTTGAACAGGATTCATTTAGAACCACCCCTTGGAGTAGCGACATCAAATTATGGGCACATTCTAAAATTCGACGAAATTCGATATCCTCCTTCTTATCGTTTTATGAAATCTCCTTCACGAAAAGACCGGCCGTTTCTCCTGTTTCAAGCCACCCTTCAAGCTACTCGAAGTATTTCTCCATCACGACATACTCCAGCCCGTCTTTGACAAACGCCTCCACCGTCTCTTTCATTCCAAACTTCGCATAAAAGCCGGCTTTATTTTTTCTGGCATTGCACCAAATCCTCCGGACATGCAGCGCTTGCGCTTCATCCATCAAAAATTGCAGCAGTTTGCTGCCGTACCCTTTGCCCTGTTCTTCCTCAAGCGTCGCGAATTTACGAAATTGTGCCGAATTCCGGTCGATAAACAGGGAAATCACGGAGAGCAGCCGTTCTTCCGAGAAAAGACCGTAATGAACCCCGTCCCGATCATCCTTCAATTTGACGAAATCCAAATCCTTGTCCGGCCACATGACCGCATGTCTTAGCTCCCACGCCATTTCCCGGCTAATTCGTTTGATGTTCATGCTGCCCCGTCCTTCGTCATTTTTTTCGTTTTCCGATTGGCCTGCCATCCATTATTATATAATCTATGAGAAAAAAGTGCATTTAGGAAAATAAAAGAAAGGGCTTCCCTTGGGCAGCCTTGGCTGCGTGTGGTGCACGGGGCGTACGGCCGCCGGTGGCGGGGCGGCCGTGGGCGGGACGGCCGATGGTGGGACGGCCGTGGGCGGGCGGCCGGGGGCGGGCCCCGGCCGGGAAGTCGGAAAGCCTGCGAAAGTGCAGGCTTTTTCGCGGTAGGCCGTCCGTTTTCGGGAAATACCTGCAATTGTGCAGGAATTCCCGATCACGGCGGGCCCGATCCCCAAATCTCAGCGAAAAAGCTGCAGATTTGCAGGAATTTTTCCTTTCCAGCGTGAGCTGTAGGCAAAAGCATGTACTTTTGCAGGCTTTCTNTTCCCGATCACGGCGGGCCCGATCCCCAAATCTCAGCGAAAAAGCTGCAGATTTGCAGGAATTTTTCCTTTCCAGCGTGAGCTGTAGGCAAAAGCATGTACTTTTGCAGGCTTTCTAGCTAGCGATGTACTATTTTGATGCCGCCAGCGGTATGGTGAGCTTTTGCAGGTTTTCTGCGCATGGGCAACAGCTAGTGTTTAGGCGGTCACAATGACAACGTTTACAACTTGTATGAGCCAATTGGTTTAGCGCTTCACAGAAACCATATACTAACAACCGCGTTTCTCCGATTCTTCAAAACCCTCCAGTCTACTCAACTCACAACAGTAGCACCTCCATCCCGGAAGTTAAAGCGTCTATGCCACATGCGCCAAATCTTATATTTTCTTGCCTGCAATGCTTCAGGCAGCTCCGGCACGATTGAATTCCGCGTATCGGCGGCACGCACGGACTTGCACCGTCGGCCCTTTCCCACTTCGGGCAGCGTCCGTTCTTTTCCGGTGCGGTGTGGCAAAGGCTGCCGCCGCGGCGCTCATCGTCGTCAATCCCGCAGATACGGTTGCGGGCCATGGCATGAATGTTCATAAATCTTGACATTTTACAGTTGTAAGCGTTTACCATTCGATTAAACTAAACTTTGAGGCTCGAGCGAGCCATCATCTTAATGAAGGAGGAATATGATTGATGAAAAGATTGTATTGGAGGTGCTTGTACGCAGTGCTCGCCTGCTTGCTGCTCACCGCGTTTTGGGCAGGGGTTCAACCTGTCCCGGCCAGCGCAGCCAGCGTCAGCATCAGCAATGGGATCGACTGGAAAGATACGTCGGGCAACCCGATCGAGGCGTACAGCGGCAATATTTTAAAAGTAGGTTCGACTTATTACTGGTACGGCGAAAAGCACTCCAACGGCACTTTCGACAAAGTCAACGTCTACACCTCGACCGACTTGAAAAACTGGACGTTCGGCAACAGCATCCTGACCAAAAATTCCGCATCGGAACTAAATTCAAGCAAAATCGAACGGCCAAAAGTCATCTATAATGCTTCGACCGGCAAATACGTGCTGTGGATGCATTACGAGAACGGAACAGACTACTCTCTCGCCCGCGTGGCCGTCGCTACGAGCAGCACGCCTGACGGCAACTTTACGTATCAGGGAAGCTTTCGGCCCCTGAATTACGAATCCCGCGATATGACCGTGTTTGCCGATACCGACGGCAGCGCCTACCTGATCACCGCCTCCAAAAAGAACGGCGGAGCCAACGACACCATGGCTATCTTCCAACTGAGCAGCGATTATACGAGCGTGCAGTCTTTTGTCGGATGGGTATATGAAAATGGCTACCGGGAAGCGCCCGCCGTCGTGAAAAAGAACAACAAATACTATTTGTTCACCTCGCAAGCTTCCGGTTGGTACCCGAATCAGGGCGGCTACTCGACCGCCAGTTCAATGACCGGAACCTGGTCGGCGCTCTCGCCGTTCGGCGATCCCGCTGCTTACAGCTCGCAAATTCATTCGATCCTGACGGTAACGGGAAGCTCCTCCACCTCCTACATCTATATGGCCGACCGCTGGAACCCGCTCAACCTGAGCGATCATCACTACATCTGGCTGCCGCTCTCGCTGAACGATGCGAGCGGAACCGCTTCGCTGGACTGGTACAGCAGCTGGAGCCTGGATGCCGGCACGGGAAGCGTGACGCTGCCCTCCTTGGTCAACCACGCGTTGGGCAAAACGGCTACCGCCAGCTCGACCGCTTCCTCCTCGTCTCCGGGCAATGCCAACGACGGAAATGCGCAAAGCTCATGGGCCGCTTCCAGCAGCACATGGCCGGCCTGGTGGCAGGTCGATTTCGGAGCGCCCAAGACGATTACGGAAGTGGACATTTCATGGTTTATGTACAAAGGCTCCGAAGGCTATTACAAGTACAAAATCGAAGTCAGCAACGACGGCGTCAACTACGCGGCCATCGACCGCACAAGCAACACGACGTACGGCTTTACGACCGATGCTGTGCATTTTACGGCGCGCTACGTGCGGATCAACCTCGTGAACGCCGTCCTGTGGAACAATCCGAACAACTGGTACACCCCGACGTTGTACGAAGTCCGCCTGTTCGGACCTTCCAACCCGGACGCCACAGGCTACAGCAGATTCGAGTCGAACAATTACGCAGGATATTATTTCAGGCACTACAACTTTGCCCTCCGCATCGACCAGAACGTATCCCCGGCGCTGGATTCGCAGTTCCGCGTCGAACCGGGTCTGGCCAATGCGTCAAGCGTTTCACTGGAATCGATCAACTATCCCGGCTACTTTATCAAACGAAACGCGAGCAACCAAATCGTCCTCCAACAATACGACGGCACCGACGCATTCAAACAGGACGCCACCTTCAACCTCGCGGCCGGCTGGGCGGACAGCTCGCAAATATCGCTCGAATCCTACAACCAACCCGGATATTACATGCGCCATTACAACTATGCGCTGCGGCTCGATCCGATCGGTTCATCAAGCACTGCAACGGATAAAAGTGATGCCACCTTCAAACGCTACAATTACTGAATGACTGATTGACAAAAGAAGCCTGTCCACAGTCTCCCCGCGGTACGGAGAGCTTGGGCAGGCTTTTGCTGGTAGAACGATCCGAAAATTAATCCTTCCGCTTGTCATATCACTACGATCAAATAACGGATGGCCTATTCAAATTCAAAATGTCAACATCCGATTCTTCCAATAAATCTTCTAATGCCTCGCTCCCGTTTTGTTCCGCGTAAACATACTCTTCTTCCGATATCGGTATAGCTTGCAACCAAGAGACATGTTTATCTTCAAAATCAAATGGAGTGAGGCTGTCGTCCCATAAAAATGGACTAACAAACATAACATGCTTCATATTTAACTCAGGATAATACATTTTTATGACATTCGGATAAATTGCACCAGGGGAACAAGAATAACCTGAATTAATTATATTAAAAGCACATGTACTAAGTAGGTTTCCAAATAATACATATTCATCCATACATGTTCCAATGAACTCAACTCTTAATGACTTGCCTTCTACTGTGTATCCAATATCATAATTATTTAAGCCTATTGTAGCAAATGTAGTTTCATTTTCATTGGGTTTATTATCCAAAATCACAATATCAATAATGCTTTCTTTTTTATCATCATAAAATCTTGATATTTTTGGGCGACCACCGTTTAAATCAGCTAAAAATTTTGCAATTTCCTTCATTTGATTTGTAACTTCCATTTTTCATCATCCTTTTATGGTCCGAAATATAAATCCGATGGGTCTTCACCCTCATATGAACGGTATCTCTTGATGCCTTGTCCCCATACTCAACACTATAGGTTACTTCAGTATCAGGAAGTTCATTGGCAAGTAGCTCTTTACATTTATGACCATCAAGATTACAAGGCTCTCTTTCAGTATAAACTCGATGAACCGTATACGTCTGCCCGTTTTTTTCTGCAGCACTTTTTTTACTTCGACTTTCCCACTCGGCTAAACCTTCAGAGTACGAACACCATCTATTTCAATATCTGCCACTACAAGATTTCTTAAGTCGAATATTTTATTTTCAACTCAATACTGTTGCGCTCTCAAACTTAAATCTGTATCTCCATACCCATTTAGTTTTATTTTGCTTTGCTGTGCCGTACTTTCCCTTGTTAGCGATGCCGCGGTAAAAAAAGAAAACCACAATACGGGCGGCTAATTCGCATTGTGGTGTTCTACGTGAATTATGTGGGTTAATCCGAGAGTTCTTTATGACATATTTAATCTTCTCTATCGTGTAATTTATTAAGAAAAGCTGTGAATGAATCTGCAACATAAAAAATATTTCTTCTAGCTGTCTTCTCTGCCTGTTCTTCGATCATACCTTCATTATTTACTAGTACAACCTTTTCCGCGGCACCTTCATGATTCCAGAATACAATTACTGGTTTCTCCTCACTCTCTTTGTAATCAAAACAGATTAAATTTCCTCCTGGATCAAAGGCAAAAGGAATCACTTTTTCTGGAAGTGTATCATTATAATCCTTAAACACATTAACAATAAATTCATCATCATCTTTATCATAAGTTATTAAAGTACCAAATACTTTTTCTTTTCCTTCTACTTCAAACAATTCTGGACTAACATGTGCTCCATTATTCTCCATCACACATTCTATATAATCTAAAGGAAAATTAACTCCTAATTCCTCGGCAACTTTTTCAACTGCTTCACGTGTTACAGGTTCATCTGGCGATCCCCATTTAACATTACTCATCTAATACCATCCCCCCACAATGAATTTCCTCCTAAATGATTAACTTTATGCGTAGTTGATACTACTAATTGCATTTTACCAGGAACCTGATGATGGTGCCAAGTTAATCCTTTTATTCTAGCCTCACCATTATAAATATCTTTAAGTTGTTTAGCAGTAAACATCTCTTTCGGAATATTGCCGCTCTTTATAGCATCTTTTAAAGCATTTGTACATGCTTTAAACTGCTTATCATCCGGTAATTTGAACATATCCTTGTCCAATTTCATTTGGATTTTCACAGCATCTCCCTTAAATATAAGAAATCCTAGGATATCATAATCCACACCTTTCACGTGCGTACCTCCTGCTAATGATTTGTCTATGTAAACTGCTCGTCAGCAGATTGCTCTTTACAGCATAATCATCGTTACAATCCCTAGATAAGTTCCAGACAGAATTAAAATTTTTTAGTCCATGACCATCTTTACTATAGTGGTCGTGCAATACATTTTAAAAGATGCGATACCTTAGCTTTTCACCATTCCTATCGGGGCGGCGTATTCTACAGTTGCGGAATTTGAAAAACCCGCAAGAAAACGAACATAACAAAAACAGGCCAATCATGGTGGTATCTGACCATAATCGACCTGTTTAATGTAACGGAATAGCGTTACTTAGGTTATAAAATTCAAGCATTTGATGTGCGTACAACCGAAATCGAGAAATCTTCATAGGGGTATTACATGGGTTAGATGTGTTATTGGTTGGATGATGGGTTCATTCCGCACTGGGTGGGGTCTATTTCATCCAATGTTGTCAGGTTAGTAGATTTTGGTATAGTAGAGGTAAACGATAGAAACGGATGATAGCGCGTGAAAAAAACGGAAAAACGGCCTTATCCCGTGTGCTTA